>NZ_JBWKCM010000029.1:0-82388 GCF_056436485.1 Streptomyces sp. NPDC043746
CGGCGCACCCTCTTCCGCTTCCTCGTCCGTCGGCGAGGACACAGGAACACGAGGAGCCGCGGGCGGGGGACGCGGGGGGGCCAGGGGTCCCGTGGGGGCGGGACCGGCCCCGCCCGTCCGGGGGGGGGCGGCCGGGCCCGAGGGGAGGTCCCCCGGCCCCGGCCCCGTACAGCGCTGTTCCCTCACTCCCCCACGTACGCCGCCAGGTGCTCGCCCGTGAGCGTGGAGCGGTCCGCGACCAGGTCGGCCGGGGTGCCCTCGAAGACGATCCGGCCGCCGTCGTGTCCGGCGCCGGGGCCGAGGTCGACGATCCAGTCGGCGTGCGCCATGACCGCCTGGTGGTGTTCGATGACGATCACCGACTTCCCGGAGTCCACCAGCCGGTCCAGCAGCCCGAGCAGCTGCTCCACGTCGGCCAGATGCAGACCGGTGGTCGGCTCGTCGAGCACGTACACACCGCCCTTCTCACCCATGTGGGTGGCGAGCTTCAACCGCTGGCGCTCACCGCCGGAGAGCGTGGTGAGCGGCTGGCCGAGGCTGAGGTAGCCGAGCCCGACGTCGGAGAGGCGGGTGAGGATCCTGTGGGCGGCGGGGGTGCGCGCCTCGCCCTCGGAGAAGAACGTCTCGGCCTCGTCCACCGACATCGCGAGCACCTGGCTGATGTCACGGCCGCCGAGGTGGTGGTCGAGGACCGAGGCTTCGAACCGCTTGCCCTCGCACTCCTCGCAGACGGTGGCGATGCCCGCCATCATCGCCAGGTCGGTGTAGAGGACACCTGCGCCCTTGCAGGTGGGGCAGGCGCCCTCGGAGTTGGCGCTGAACAGGGCGGGCTTCACGCCGTTGGCCTTGGCGAAGGCCTTGCGGATCGGGTCGAGGAGCCCGGTGTACGTCGCCGGGTTGCTGCGGCGGGAACCGCGGATCGCGGTCTGGTCGACGGAGACGACGTCCTCACCGGCGGGGATCGACCCGTGGATGAGCGAACTCTTGCCGGAGCCGGCGACCCCGGTGACCACGCAGAGCACCCCGAGCGGGATGTCCACGTCGACGTCCTTCAGGTTGTGCGTGGTGGCGCCGCGGATCTCCAGCGTGCCGGAGGGCGTGCGGACCTTCTCCTTGAGGACGGCCCGGTCGTCCAGGTGGCGGCCGGTGAGGGTCCCGCCCGCGCGCAGTCCGTCCACGGTGCCCTCGAAGCAGACGGTGCCGCCCGCGCTGCCGGCCCCGGGGCCGAGGTCGACGACGTGGTCCGCGATGGCGATCGTCTCCGGCTTGTGTTCCACGACGAGGACGGTGTTGCCCTTGTCCCGCAGCCGCAGGAGCAGGTCGTTCATCCGCTGGATGTCGTGCGGGTGCAGGCCGATGGTGGGCTCGTCGAAGACGTAGGTGACATCGGTGAGCGAGGAGCCGAGGTGGCGGATCATCTTGACGCGCTGCGCCTCACCGCCCGAGAGGGTGCCCGAGGGGCGGTCGAGCGAGAGATAGCCGAGACCGATCTCCACGAACGATTCGAGGGTGCCGAGCAGCGCGCCGAGCAGGGGTGCCACCGAGGGCTCGTCCAGCTCACGCACCCAGTCGGCCAGGTCGCTGATCTGCATGGCGCAGGCGTCGGCGATGGAGATCTTCCTGATCTTCGAGGACCGGGCGCCCTCGCTGAGCCGGGTGCCCTCGCACTCGGGACAGGTGGTGAAGGTGACCGCTCGCTCCACGAAGGCGCGGATGTGCGGCTGCATCGCCTCCCTGTCCTTGGAGAGGAACGACTTCTGGATCTTGGGGATGAGTCCTTCGAAGGTGAGGTTGACGCCCTCGACCTTCACCTTGGTGGGCTCCCGGTAGAGGAAGTCCTGCATCTCCTTCTTGGTGAACCTGCGGATCGGCTTGTCCGGGTCGAGGAACCCCGACTCGGCATAGGTCCGTACGGTCCACCAGCTGTCGGACTTCCAGCCGGGGATGGTGAACGCGCCCTCGGCGATCGACTTGGTGTCGTCGTACAGCTGGGTGAGGTCGATGTCGGAGACCGTGCCCCGGCCCTCGCAGCGGACGCACATGCCGCCGGTGCGGGTGAAGGTCTGCTTCTCCGTCTTGGTCCCGGCGCCGCGCTGGACGGTGATCGCGCCACTGGCCTTGACGGAGGCCACGTTGAAGGAGAACGCGTTGGGCGAGCCGATGTGGGGCTTGCCGAGCCGGCTGAAGAGGATGCGCAGCATCGCGTTGGCGTCGGTGGCGGTGCCGACGGTGGAACGGGGGTCGGCGCCCAGCCGCTGCTGGTCGACGATGATCGCCGTCGTCAGCCCTTCGAGGACGTCGACCTCGGGGCGGGCCTGCGTCGGCATGAAGCCCTGGACGAAGGCGCTGTAGGTCTCGTTGATCAGCCGCTGGGACTCCGCGGCGATCGTGTCGAAGACCAGGGAGCTCTTGCCGGAGCCGGAGACCCCGGTGAACACCGTCAGCCGGCGCTTGGGGATCTCGATGTCGACATCCTTGAGGTTGTTCTCGCGTGCCCCGTGCACACGGATCACTTCGTGGCTGTCGGCGACCGGCTGCGCAGCCGACTGCGATCCGGTCTTCCCGGCCTTGCTCATCGTCTCTCCATCTGTCGCACACACGTCGTCTCTGTCATCGCCCCGGTCCGGTTCCGACCCCGCTCGGCGGTCGGAACCGGTTCATCGGCGGGCGTCAGCCCTTGCGCGGCTGGTTGAAGCGCAGCATGTTCCCGGCGGGGTCGCGGAAGGCGCAGTCGCGGACACCGTACGGCTGGTCGATCGGCTCCTGGAGCACCTCTCCGCCGGCCGCGCGGATGCGTTCGAAGGTGGCGTCGACGTCGTCGGTGGAGAAGATCGCGCCGCGCAGCAGGCCCTTGGCGAGCAGCTCGGCCATGGCCTGCCTGTCGGCGGCCGGGGCGTTGGGGTCGGCGAGCGGCGGTTCGAGGACGATCTCCACGTCCGGCTGCGCCGGGGAGCCGACCGTCACCCAGCGCATCCCCTCGAACCCCACGTCGTTGCGGACCTCCAGACCGAGAACGTCCCGGTAGAAGGTGAGCGCCTTGTCGTGGTCGTCGACGGCGATGAAGGTCTGTGCGAGCTTGATTTCCATGCCCCTCACGCTACGGAGAGGCCGGAGGTTTTGCTTCTCCGTTCCTGACCGGTCTCGTGTGGACCTTGGCGACGCAGGCCGGGATGGCGGCGCCTTCCTCGTGCGGCCGGGCCCGGTACGCGCTGGGGCTCTCCCCGACCAGCTCGGTGAAACGGGAGCTGAAGGACCCCAGCGACGTACACCCGACCGCGAAGCAGACCCCGGTCACCGACAGGTCGCCCCTGCGCAGCAGCGCCTTGGCCCGCTCGATCCGGCGGGTCATGAGGTAGCTGTACGGGCTCTCGCCGTACGCGGCACGGAAACTGCGGGAGAAATGGCCGGGCGACATCAGCGCACCCCGCGCCAGCGCGGGCACGTCCAGCGGCTCCGCGTAGTCACGGTCCATCCGGTCGCGGGCCCGGCGCAACCGGACGAGATCCTCCAGCGTCACCCCGCCATCCTCCCACGGGCCCGACGGCTCGCGGCGTCAGGCCTTCGGGCATGACGCCGTCCGCGGGCGTCGGGCGGTGGGTGCCGCCACGCCGTCCGCGGTGTGAGGCGGTCCGAGCCCGCGCCTGCCCCGGCGCCCCGTCCCGGCGCACCCGCCCCCACGCCGAGCCCGGTCGCCACGGTGGCCCCGGCGAGTGCCCCCGCCTTGCGTGCGGAGCGCCGTGATACGGCCCGGCCGGTGTTCTGCCGGCGGCAGAACGGCGCGGGTGTCCCCCGGAGAGCGAAGTGACGGCGTGTTCGGGTCTCGTCACGCGAGGGCGCGGATCGCCTCGATGGTCCGGTCCACGCTGAGGGCCCCGTTCGCGCAGTCGCGCAGCAGGGCCGTCACCCGTTCGTCCTGGTACTCGCGCAGAGGCGCGGGTGGAGCCTCGGGGGCTGCGGCTCGGGCGATGTCGCCGCGGGTCAGGAGGTAGTCCGCCAGCGCGGCGCAGGAACGGTGCTGGAAGATGACGTCCGGCTTGACCGGAACGCCGAGGACCGTCCCGACCCGACGGGCCAGGCGCACGTAGATGATGGAGTTCAGGCCGAGCTGCCGGAACGACGCGTCCTCGTCGAAGCCCAGCGCCCCGTCACCGATCTCCGGCTGGAGGATCTCGCGTTTGATGCGCTCGATCAGGTCCCGGCGCGGGTCGGGCGCGGGCTCCGGCGCGGTGGTGATCCGGTCGATGAGTGAGGTGAGCACCTTCGATTCGCCCAGTTCCGTGAAGACCGACACGCCCGCGTCCCGGAGATACCGGATGCAGTCGGTCCAGCGGACGGGCTTGGCGATCTGCTCGGCAAGCAGTTCACGGACTTCCCCGGCTCCGGGACCGAACGGCCGGCCGGTCACGTTGGAGATGACCGGTGTCCGCAGTTCGCCCACCTCGACCGAGGCCAGCAGGGAGCGGAAGCGCTCGGCGGCCGGGGCCATCGCCGGCGCATGGAAGGGTCCGCTGACGCGGACCGGGACGAAGCCCCGGACACCCTCCACCTTCTCGAAGACCGGTCTGATCCGCGCCAGTTCCTCGCGGCTGCCGGAGAGCACGAACTGCTCGGGCGCGTTGTAGTTGGCGATGACGACGCCGGCGGCATCGTGCTGCCTCAGGGTCTCCTGGACGATCTGCTCGGAGAGACCGACGACCGCGGCCATCGCCCCGCCGCTGACCCGGCTCATCAGTTCCGCACGGCGTCGCACCAGCGTCAGGCCGGTTTCGAAGTCGAAGGCGCCGGCCGCGAGCAGGGCGCTGTACTCACCGAGGCTGTGGCCCGCGAAGAAGTCCGCGGGGGGCAGGTCCTCCCGCGCCGCCCACCAGTGCAGCGCGTTGACGACGTAGATCGCGGGCTGCGCGTACGCCGTATCGGACAGCCGTCGTTCCGGGTTCTCCAGACACAGCTCTTCGATCGGGTAGCCGAGCACCCGGTCGGCGCGGCGGCTGAGGTCGGGGAACCTTTTGAAGAGGCTCCGCCCCATCCCCTTCTTCTGGGTGCCCTGACCCGGGAACACGTGGCAGCGCATCAGATCCGCCCGCCTCCGAGGCCGGAACCGGCCGACCGCGCCGACCACTCGGGAAGCTCGACGATCCGGACCACGGCGCACGTCCAGGTGAAGCCCGCACCGACGCCGAGCAGCATGCAGAGGTCACCGACGTCCACGGCACGCTGCTCCACGAGGTGGCTGAGTCCGGCGATCTGGTCGCCCGCGCCGAGGTGGCCGACGGTGCGGCCCCAGGACCAGGTCGTGAGATCGAGGTCGATGTCGAGTGCCGCGAGGACCTCGCGCTGCAGCACGATGCGGCCGAAGTGCGGAACCACGAACCGGGCGATGTCCCCCAGACCTGTGCCCGCGTCGCGCAGGGCCCCGTCGACGCAGTCGCTCAGGCCTGCCCGGAACCGGCGGGTGAACTCGTCGAGTTCCACATCTCCCAGGTACTGCAGTTTGCGCAGGCGCAGATCGATGGGGAGCGCGGGGTCGTGGTGAGGCGTGAAGGGCGCGTCGCCGCGGTGCAGCCGCTCCAGGGTGGGGTCCGACACCGTGGAGGTGCTCAGGACCTGTGCGAACCCGGACCTCTTGCTGACCACCATCGCCGACGCGCCGTCGCCGGGGACGATGCCGATGTCGCTGTTCCAGCGGTCGATCGCCGGGAGGCTCACCTTGTCGGCGGTGGTCACCAGCGCCGCCACGTCGTCGGTGGCCGCGAGGGACCGTGCCGCGATGTCCAAGGCGGTCATGCAGCCGTTGGAGGCGTTCTTGACCTCGAAGGCGAGTGCCGAATGGTCCCCGAGCACCTCGCGGTGGATGTAGGAGGCCGTCGGGTAGAGCTCAAGGCCTTGGAAGTACACGCAGGCGTGCAGCAGCAGCGCGATGTCCTCGCCCCGGTGACCCGACCTTTCCAGGGCATCCCTGGCAGCGGCCACCGCCATCTCGGGCGGAGCTTCGTCCGTGGCCTCGCAGACCGACTCGAGCTGCGTGTCCTCGGCGTCCTGGGCGTCGAACCTGCCTTCGGCGACGGCCTGTTCGACCTTGGTCGCCGGGGGCAGATAGGTTGCGGTACCCGCGATGAACAGGGCCTCAGTCTTCACTTCTCGTTCCCTCGTGAGGTGGTGGTGTCATGGAGCAGGAGCCCGGTGATGGCCTCGGCGGTCGGGTAGTCGAAGACCAGGGTGGCGGGCAGCGTGGTGTTCAGTCGCTTGGCGAGGCGCTTGCGCAACTGGACCATGGTGAGCGAGTCGAGCCCGAGGGAACGCAGTGCCCGGTCGACCGGCACGCTGTCGGGTCCGGGCAGTCCGAGCACGTCGGCGACTTCGCTGCGGACGAGGTGCAGCAGCAGAGCCGGTCGTTCGGCTTCGGAGGCGTCCGCCATCCGCGCGTCGAGCGACTGCCCGGTCCCGGGAACTCCGGGCGCGCGCCCTTCGGTTGTGCGCTTGAGCATGCCGCGCAGCAAGGGCGGCGCTTCCGCATCACCGAGCGCGTGTCGCAGCGATGCCAGTTCCAGGCGTACGGGCATCAGCTGGGTTTCGGGCCGCGCGAGTGCGACGTCCAGGGCATGCAGGCCCTCGGCCAGGGTCAGGGCGCCGACCCCCTGACGCCGCAGGCGTCCCAGCTCGGCCTTGCCGAGGTGGGCGGTCATGCCCACTCCGGCCTGCTCCCAGAGCCCGAAAGCGAGGCTGAGTCCGGCAAGGCCCCGCTTGCGCCGGTTCGCCGCCAGGGCGTCCAGCGTCGCGTTGGCAGCCGCGTACCCGCCCTGTCCGGCTGTGCCCAGCGTTCCGGCCGCCGAGGAGAAGAGGACGAACGCGGCCAGGTCCAGCCGCTCGGTCAACTCGTCCAGCAGGCGCGCGCCCTGGACCTTGGGCGCCATCACCCGGTGCAGCCGCTCTGCGGTGTAGCCCTCCACGAGGCCGTCGTCGAGCACGCCGGCGAGGTGGAACACGGCCGTGAGGGGATGGCTCGGGTGGATCCCTTCCAGGACCGCGGCCACTGGGGCACGGTCCGTGATGTCGACCGCGACCAGGTCCACTCGCTCGGCGCCCGCGGCTTCGAGTTCCCGCACGAACGAGCCGGCTTCGGGGGTGCTGCCACCGCGCCGCGACAGCAGCACGAGCCGCCGCACCCCGTGCGCGCGGACCAGGTGGGCGGCGAGTTCGCTGCCGAGTTCGCCGAGTCCGCCGCTGATCAGCACCGTGCCGCGCGGATCGAGAGCGCGTGGCAGGGTCAGTACGGTCGTGCGTGCGGCGTTCTGCTGCGCGTGGCGCAGGGCGTACGGCGCTTCGCGTACGTCGAAGGCGGTGAACGATCCCTGGTCGTGCCTCAGTTCGGTGGCGGAGGGCCCAGCGGCCGCCTGGGCGAAGGTGAGGTTGGCGGGCATCGGCCTGAGGGTGGCGCCCTCCACCCGGATCTCCTTGCCGAGCGCGGCCCGCGCACGGCCCATGACCCGGTCACCGACGTGTACGGAGGTGACGCCGCTGCCTACCTCCATGACGGTTCCCGCGAATTCCAGGGCCTGTGCCTGCTCCGGGCTCATCCCGGCCGCCCGTACCTCGACGCGGACTTGCGACGGCGCGACCGGCCCCGGCTCGCCCTCGTCGTGCGTGGCGGCGATGACGTCCAACCGGCCGTCCTCCCGCTGACGCACGTGCCAGCTGCCTTCGTCCGGCAGGACGAGCGCGTCGACCTCCTCGACGGTCGGCCTCGCCCGTGGTACGTGGACGGTCCCGCCGCGCAGTACGCACTCCGGCTCGCCGCCGGTCCCGATCACACGCGCCAGGAGCGGGAAGTCCGGGGTACCGGGATCGAGGTCGATCAGGCGCAGGACGCGCTCCGGTTGTTCCGTGCGGGCCGTACGCACCATGCCCCACACGGCGGCGTGGGCCCAGTTCCGTACCTGGTCGTCAGGGCTCGACGACACCGCGTCCCGGGTGATCCAGACCAGCTCCGTGCCCTGGAGCCGGGCCTCACCCAGGCACACCCGCAGCGTCCGCAGCGCTTCGGCGGCGCTCCGTTCCGCTTCCTGCCCCTGGGCGGACGCGTGGTCGGGCAGCGCGAACAGCAGCCGCCGAGGCGCATCGGCCCGGCTGTCGAGCCGCTTCACGAGGGCGTCCAGGTCGGCTACGACGTCGGCGCCGAGCCCCGCGCCCAACTCCGCGTCACCGACCACGACAGTGCCCGCGGGGTCGGGGGTTTCGTCCTGGGGGTGTACGGGTTCGAAGCCGACGCGGTAGAGGTGCTCGGCGAACGCGTGTCCGCGGCGTCGGCCGCGCTGGAACTGCAGCCCACCGATCCGGGCCACCGGGTGGCCTGCCGGGTCGGCCAGCCGGACGGTGGCCGACGCGAGGTCCCCGTCTCCGCCGGACTCGTACGACACGCGCACGGTCAGTTCTCTGCCCGCGGCACGGAACAGCTCGACGTCCGACCAGATGAACGGGACGAGCGGACCGGGAGCCGCGCCCGCCTCCATCAGACCGGCGACGACGACCTGCAGGGCCGCGTCGAACAACGCCGGATGCAGGCCGTGTTCGCCCGGGTCCAGCTCGTCGGGGAGGGACACCCGGGCGTAGTAGACGCCGTCGCGGCAGGTGAGTTCGCGCAGTCCCCGGAACGCCGGTCCGTAGTCGAGCCCGTTGGCGAGGGCGCGTGCGTAGAAGGCCTGGACGTCGAGGGCGCGGGCATCGGGCACCGGCCGGTTGCCGAGGTCCGGCGGCACCGTGGCGTCGGCGCCCTCGCGGGTCACGCACTCTCCGGTCACATGCTGCTGCCAGACCAGCGGCTCGTCCGTGTCCTCGGGCTGGCTGTGCAACGTGAAGGGGCGCCGTCCGTGGCTGTCCGGATCACCGACGGTGGCCTGGATCCGCAGTGCGCGACCCGGAAGCAGAACCACCGGCTCCAGCAGCGTCAGGTCCGTCAGGGCGTCGGCGCCTGCGGTCCGCGCGGCGAACAGCGCGGCGTCGGTCAGGCCCGCGCCCGGCACGTAGACCTGCCCGCCGACGACGTGATCGGCCAGCCACGGGCCGTCGTCGAGCGAGAGCCGACCGGTGAACAGGTGGCCACCACCGCCTGCGAGCGTCGTGGCCGCATCGAACCAGGGGTGGCCGGACGTGGACTGACCGTCCGTCACCGCAGCGGGCCCGGCCGGAAGCTCCCCGAGCCAGAAGCGTCGGCGTTGGAACGCGTACGTCGGGATGTCGACCTTGTCGGCGCCACGGGCCCCCAGGACTCGCTCCCAGTCGAGAGGGAAGCCCCGTTCGAACAAGGTCGCGGCCGCTCGCCACAGCTGGTCCACGCCGCCCGAGGCGCCTTCGGAGGGCGGGCCGATCTCGACGAACGCTCCGAACCCCTGGCCGCGCAGCCGCTCCAGCACGTGGTCGAGCCCCCCGGACTCCTGCTCCGGCTCCGGCAGGTCACGCAACCAGTAGTCGCCGCCGAGCTCCGGGCCCGGCACGGCCTCGCCCGTGAGACGCGAGTAGAAGGGGACGGAGGTCCGGGCGGGAACCATCCCCGACATCGGATGGCCGACCGTGTTCCCCGACGACGAGCGGGCCCGCGTCGCGATGACGCGGGCACCGTCCGCCAGGCTCAACGCCCCGCTCACCACGGCGGCGGCGACCTCGCCCTGCGCGTCGCCCACCACCGCCGCCGGCTCCACACCCCAACTGCGCCACAGCGCCGCATGCCCGAGGTGGGTCGCGAACAGCGTGCACGGCAGCGCATCAGGGCTGTCCACGTGCTCCTCGCCGCGCAGCACCTTCAGCACGGACCAGCCGGTCAGCGGCGAGAGGACCGCGTCGCACTCCGCCACGGTGTCGCGGAACACCGCGCTCTGCTCCAGAAGTCGACTGCTCCCCCCGGGCGGCTGCGCGTCCTGGCCGCCGAAGACGAAGGCGACCTCGCCCAGCGCCGTGCCGGAGCCGGGCTCGATCGCCCGCAGGGCTTCGGCGGCACCCTCGGCGTCGCCCGCGAAGACCACGGCGCGGGCGTCGAAGTGCGTACGGCCGACGGCGGAGGTGTAGGCGATGTCCCTCATCGGCGCGGCGGGCCGTGCGTCGAGCCACTGGGCCCAGTGCGCGGCCTGCGCACGCAGAGCGGCCACGTCGGGGGCGGAGATCACCAACGGGTGGGCGAGATCGTCGCCGGACCGGTCCGCGACGACCATCTGGGGTGCTTCCCCGATCTGTGGTGCCTCTTCGATCTGTGGTGCCTCTTCGATGATGACGTGCGTGTTCGTGCCACTGATGCCGAAGGAGCTGATACCGGCGCGACGCACCCGCCGTGTCCGCGGCCACGGCCTCGGCTGCCGCAGAAGCTCCAGTTCGCCGCCGGTCCAGTCGATCCGGGTGTTCGGCTTCTCGGCGTGGAGCGTGCGGGGCAGCCGCTCGTGCTGGAGCGCCATCACCATCTTGATGACTCCGATGACGCCGGAGGCGGCCTGGGCGTGCCCGATGTTGGACTTGGCCGATCCCAGGTGCAGGGGTCGTACGCGGCCCGAGAACACCGCGGCAAGGGCACCGGCCTCGATGGGATCGCCGAGCACGGTGCCCGTGGCGTGCGCTTCGACGGCGTCGATGTCGGCCGGGGCCAGTCCCCCGTCGGACAGGGCGCTGCGGACCACGCGCTGCTGCGCGAGGCCGTTCGGCGCGGTGAGCCCCTGGCTGCGGCCGTCCTGGTTCATGGCGGTGCCCCGCACCACGGCCAGCACCCGGTCACCGTCGCGCCTCGCGTCCGAGAGCCGCTTGAGGACCAGGACACCGCAGCCTTCCGCCCAGCTCGTCCCGTCGGCGCCGTCGGCGAAGCTCTTGCAGCGGCCGTCGGCCGCGAGCCCGTCGAGGCGGCTGAACTCGACGAAGATCTGCGGGGTGCTCATCACGGTCACTCCCCCGGCGAACGCCAGGTCGCACTCGCCGCTGCGCAGCGCCTCGCACGCCAGGCGCAGGGCCACGAGCGAGGAGCTGCACGCGGTGTCGATGGTGAGCGCCGGCCCGGACAGGCCGAGTGTGTACGCCACCCGCCCGGAGATGAGGCTCGACCCGTTGCCCGTGATCTTGTAGCCGTCGCTGCTCCCGACGTCCCAGCGCCGGGCGACGTCGTAGTCCGAACTCATCGCGCCGAGGTAGACACCCGTGTTGCTGCCTTCCAGGGACGCGGAGCGCAGGTTGGCCCGCTCCAGTGCCTCCCATACGACTTCCAGCACGAGCCGCTGCTGCGGGTCCAGGGACAGCGCCTCACGCGGGCTGATCCCGAAGAACGCGGCGTCGAAGTCCTCGACGTCGCGTACGAAGCCGCCCTTGCGCTCGAAGCGTCTGCCGGTGGCGGCCCGCTCCGTCTCCTCGATCGTGCCGAGATCCCACCCGTCCCAGCGCCGCGGGAACGGGGAGGAGGCTTCGCGGCCGTCGGCGAGCAGTTCCCAGAACGCTTCGGGTGTGTCGATTCCGTCCGGAAGCCGACAGGCCATCGACACGATCACGACCGGGTCGTCAGCGTCGGGCCGCACGGGCACCGCGGCGACGGCGGGCGGGGCCTTCGGAGCCTCGTACTGCGCATCGGCGTGCGTCAGCAGCAGGTTCGCGATCGCTTGCGGTGTGGGGTAGTCGAAGGCGAGCACCGTGGGCAGCGGGACCCGTGTCCGTGCGCTGAGCCGGTTCCGCAGCTCGACCACCATGAGGGAGTCGAAACCCTGTTCGCGCAGCGTCAGGTCCGGGCGGACGCCGTCCACGGGTCGGCCGAGCAGTGCCGCGGCCTCCTCCTTGACGAGTGCGACCAGGGATCCGGGACGCTCGGATGCGGGCAGCGCCATCACGTCCTCGCGCCACGAGGCCGTGCTGACGGCCGGGACCGCGTCGTCGTGTTCGTCCAGCCAGTAGCTGCGGTGGTCGAACGCGTACGTCGGAAGGTCCGCCCTGTTCACGTCCGAGGTCGACAACACACGCTCCCAGGGGACCGGGACCCCTTGGACGTGCAGCTCCGCCAGCCCTCGCAGCGCCTGCTCGACCCCGCCGTGGCCACGGCGCAGGCTGCCCACCACGACGGCCGCCCCGTCGGCTTCGGTTCCCTGTACCAGGGCTATCTGGAGCACCGGATGCGGACTGACCTCGACGAAGGTCGCGAACCCGTCCGCTCGCAGACGTTCCAGCGCTCGGTCGAAGCGGACCGGCTCGCGCAGGTTGCGGCACCAGTAGTCCGCGTCGAGCTCCGGCCCGGCCGCCCGCTCCCCCGTCACGCTCGAATAGAAGGCGACCCCTGCGTGCGCGGGGGCAAGGCCCGTGAGCTGCTCGCGCAGGGCCGGCAGCAGCGCATCCATGTGCGGGCTGTGCGAGGCGTAGTCCACGTCCACGCGCTGGCAGTACGCGCCGGTGGCCTCCATCCGCGCGAGGAAACGGTCCACCGCCTCGGTGTCTCCGGCCACGACGGTCGATCGCGCGGTGTTCACCACCGCGACGGACAGCGCCTCGCCGCAGGCCGCCAGCTCCTCGGTGACCTGGCCCACCGGGCGCTCCACGAGCCCCATCGCCCCGTCCGGCGCGTGGTCGTGCACGGCCCGGGCGCGCAACGCCACGATGCGGGCGCCGTCCGCCAGGCTCAACGCCCCGCTGACGACGGCCGCGGCCACCTCACCCTGGCTGTGGCCGACGACCGCTGAGGGCTCGACACCCCAGGCACGCCACATCGCGGCGAGACCGACATACATCGCGAACAGCGCCGGCTGCACCACGTCCGTACGCGTGAAGGAGGGCGGGGTACCGTCCCGCCCCCGCACGATCGCGGCGACCGAGAACCCGGTGTGCGGGGCGAGGGCCTCGTCGCAGGCCGTCACGGCCTCGCGGAAGGCGTCGTTCTGCTCCCACAGCGACCGGCCCATCCCCCACCACTGGGCGCCCTGGCCGGGGAAGACGAACGCGACGCGGCCGCGCTCGGCAGCCGCGCCCGTCACCACCGCGTCGTGGCTCTCGTCGGCGGCGAGCGCCCGAAGACCGGCCACCGCCTCGTCCGTCGTACCGGCGATCACCACGCCACGCGTGGGGTGCTGGGTGCGGGTCGTCGCCAGCGAGTGCGCCACGTCGGACAGCCTCGTCCCGGGCGACTGCCGGAGGTGGCCGGCCAGCCGTGCGGCGTTGCGCGCGAGCGCGTTCGGGCTCGTGCCGGACACCGCGAGGCAGACCGGACCGCCCGCGTCCGGTGCGCCCGGCACCAGCGTGCTCTCGGGCGCCTCACCGAGGGCGACATGGGCGTTGGTGCCGCCGTATCCGAAGCTGCTCACCCCCGCGAACCGCGGCCCGTGCGGCCACGAGGCCGCCTCGGTGACCACGTCCAGCCGTTCGGCGGAGAAGTCGATGCGCGGGTTCGGTGTGCGGAAGTGCAGGCTCGGCGGAAGGACGCCGTGGTGCACCGCCAGCGCGGCCTTGACGAGCCCGAGCACGCCGGCCGCCGCTTCGAGATGGCCGAAGTTCGTCTTCGCGGAGCCGATGCGCAGCGGCGCGGGCCGGTCGGGCCCGAACACGGTGCCGAGCGCGCCCGCCTCCGTCACGTCGCCCAGGGGCGTGCCCGTGCCGTGCGCCTCGACGTAGGACACCGATGACGGTGCGACCCCGGCGTTCTCCCACGCCGACCGCAGCACCTCTGTCTGCGCCTCGTGGCCGGGGGCGGTCAGTCCGTCCGTCGCGCCGTCGTTGTTGACGGCGCTGCCGAGCACCAGTGCGTAGACGCGGTCGCCGTCGGCGAGCGCATCGGACAGCCGACGCAGCGCGACCACCGCGCAGCCCTCGCCCCGGGCGTAGCCGTCGCCGTCGGCGTCGAAGGCCCGGCACAGGCCGTCAGGGCTCTGGGTGCCGAGTCTCGTCATGGCCACCGAGGTGTTCGGATGCAGCATCAGGTTGACGCCACCGGCGAGGGCGAAGTCCGACTCGCCGGAGCGCAGGCTCTGCACGGCGAGGTGCACCGCGACCAGGGAGGAGCTGGACGCGGTCGCCACACCCATCGCGGGGCCGCGCAGCCCCAGCGCGTACGCGATGCGGGACGGGATCACCGAGGTGTCCCAGCCGATGGCCGAGTGGGCGTGGATCGCCTCGGTGGCGCCCTGCGTGAACAGCGGGTACTCCTGCCACATCGCACCCATGAAGACGCCGGTGCGGGTGCCCGCGAGGCTCTCGGTGGAGCGCCGCGCGTCCTCGACGGCGGCACACGCCACCTCCAGGGCGATCCGCTGCTGCGGGTCCATCTGCCGTGCCTCGGCCGGGGGGATACCGAAGTACTCCGCGTCGAATCCGGTGACGTCGTCGAGGAATCCGCCCCGGCGGTTCGCCGCCGCGCCGGACGCCTCCGCGTCGGCCCATGCGGGGGCGTTCCACCGGTCGGCCGGCACCTGGCGCACCGCGTCGACGCCGTCGAGCAGCGCCTGCCAGAGCGCGGCCGGGTCCTCGATCCGGGCCGGCAGCCGGCAGCCGATGCCGACGATCGCCACCGGCTCGTGGCGGCCGTCCGTCCGGGCGGCGGTCAGGTCAGACACAGGTGGCCCCGATCTCGTCGGGCGCGTAGAGCGCCAGGCAGGTCTCCTCGATCGCGGCGAGCGGCCCCGCGTCGTTCAGGATCGTCATGTGGTTCGCGGCGTCGATCTCCACCAGGCGGAGGCCCGGGAGCTCACGCTCCCAGTCCTGCCGGTAGTTCACGTGGTCGAGGGAGAAGGTCTCGCCCGCGACCTGGAAGTAGGGTTCGACCTCGCCCAGGAAGAGCCCGCGCCGGTTGCGGAAGTAGGTGCACACCACGGCTTCCGGCCGCGGCAGGGGCCTGATGGTGTGCTCTCCGAGCCGGTAGGCGAGCTGGATCGCCATGGTGCGTCTGACGAACCGCGCGGTCCGGTCAGGTCTCATGGCCAGCCCGCGCTCGGCCGCCAGCTCCGCGAGCCGCAGGACGAACGCGTCCTCGTCCAGCTCTTCCGCGACCTCGTCCCGGTGGACGAGACTGGCCCGCAGGGCCGCCGGGTCCTTCTCCCCCGCCGGCCAGAGCAGGGAGTTGACGACCTGGAGGGCCGCGCTCCGCGCCGACTGGAACCCGTTCGCGTTCGCCTTCGCCAGGCCGGTCTCGTCCGGCGAGTCCACCATCGTCAGCGACGCCGCGTCCTGGCCCTGCGCCTGCAGCCGCCGGGTCACTTCATAGGCGACGATGCCACCGAGGCAGAATCCGCCGACGTCGTACGGCCCTTCGGGCTGCACCGAGCGGATGACCTCGGTGTAGTACTCGGCCATGGCCGTGACGCCCTCGATCGGGGGGTCCTCGGTCAGCAGGCCGCGGGCCTGGATGCCGTAGAACGGGCGGTCGATCCGCCCGGCGATCGTACGGTAGGACTCGACGCCGGCCAGGGCGCCGTGGATCCAGAAGACCGGCCTGCCCTCGGTCGCACCGTTGAGGCGCACCAGCTCCGGGGCCGACGCGTGTGTGGAGCGGGCCTCCGCTTCGGACAGCCTCGCGACCACGTCGTTCAACGTGTCGTGCGGCTGCCACCATTCCGGCCGGAATCCCGGGAACACACTGCTGATCCGGCCCAGCATCGCGACCAGCAGCAGGGAGTTGAGACCGTAGTCCGCGAGCGACCTCGTGCCGTCGATCTCGTGGCGCGGCAGGCCCAGCACCGAGGCGACGAGGTCGGCGACGAAGGCTTCGCGGTCCTCGCCGTGGGGAGTGCCGACGCCTGTGTGCGCGGCCTGATCCGGCCGCGGCGTCTGCTCGGCGAAACAGCTCAGCCGGGCGAAGGGGTACCCGGGCAGGGGGATCCGCCTGCGTCGGGCGCCGCGATGCATCAGGTCCCAGTCGACGGACGTGCCGGCGACCCAGTGTTCCGCCACGTCGTCCAGCCGCGTCGGGTTCCCGTCGTGGCCGGCTTCGGCAGCGGGATCGACGCCGTCGGTGAACGCCACGCGGGCGAGCGTGTCCGGGTCCTCGTCGAGCCAACCGCCCAGCATGCGAGCGGCCTCCTCGGTGCTCCGGGCCACGAAGGCCAGTCGGCAGCTCATCGCTTCCCGGCCGACCTGCAACGTGTACGCGATGTCCGCCCAGGAGCGCGGATCGGCTTCGGCGAGCCGGTGCGTCAGCCGGCGCGCCCGCTCGCGCAGGGCGTCGACGCTCCGCGCCGAGAGCACGAGGACCTGCGCACCCGGGTCGTCGTCCGGGAGCGCGGGGGCGATGTGCTGTTCCAGCACCACATGCGCGTTCACGCCGCCGATTCCGAAGCTGTGCATGCCCGCGCGGCGCGGCAGCGGACGGCCGACGGCGTCGGTGCGCTCGGGCCAGGGCAGGTTCCGCTCGGCGATGCGCAGCCGCGTCCCCTTGAGGGAGAGGTCGGGATGGAGCCGCCCGAAGCCCGGGAGCGCCGGAATCACACCGTGCCGCATGGCCTGCGCGGTCTTCACCAGCGCGGCCAGGCCGGAGACGACCTCGGTGTGCCCGATGCAGGGCTTCACGCTGCCCAGATACGTCACATCCTCGCTCTCGTCCTCCGTACGGTGTCCGGCGCCGAGTGCCGCCAGCTCCGCGCTGTCCGCCAGCATCGAACTCATGCCGTGGGCCTCGATGTAGTCCGCGGCGCCCGGATCGATCGCGGCATCGGCGTGGGCGTGCGCGACGGCTGTCTTCATGCCCCTGATGTTCGGTGCCGTGAAGGACACGCCCCTCCCGCCGTGGGCCACGCCGGTGCCGCGCACGACGCAGTGGACGAAGTCCCCGTCCTCCAGGGCCCGGCGCAGTGGTTTGACCAGTACGGCGGCGACGCCCTCGCTGCGCACCGTACCGTCGGCGCCCTCCTGGAACGGCCGGACGTCGCCGCCCGGGCTGAGCATCCCGGCGGCCCGCATCCCGCCGAAACCGGCGGGCGACATCACCAGGTTCACCCCGCCGACGATCGCCTGCTCGCACTCGCCGTCGCGGATGGAGCGGATCGCCCGGTGCAGGGCCACGAAGGAGGACGAGCACGTCGTGTCGCACTGCTCGCTGGGGCCGTTGAGGTCGAGCAGGTACGAGATCCGGTTGGGCAGCGTCGCGGGAGACGGGAGGCTCAGCAAGTCCATGGCCGCGGGCCGGTATTCGCTCTGCGTCGTGGCGACGAAGACGCCCGTGGGCCGGCTCCGCAGCTCGGTCGCCCGGTAGCCCGCGTCCTCCACGGCGTTCCACGAGGCCATCAGCAGCAGGCGCAGCTCCGGCGTCACCTGGCGCGCCTCGGTCATCGACATGCGGAAGAAGAGCGGGTCGAATTCATGGACCCCGTCGAGGAATCCGCCCCGCAGCGCGGCGGCCTCGTCGCCGTGGCCCGCCCAGTCGGCACGCTCTTGGGGCGGTGCGGTGATGCACCGTCTGCCCTGCTCGACGATCCGCCAGAACTCGTCGACGTCGTCGGCGCCGGGGAAGCGTGCGGACATGCCGACGACCGCCATGCCGTCGAGCGCGGCCTCGTCCCGCTCGGGCTGCGGTCGAGGTCGCACGGGGCCGGACGCCTCCTTTGGCGGTGCGGGCTCCGGCGGCAGAACGTCCCGCAGCTCCTCGGCGTACTCGGAGACGATGAACTCGCCCAATTCCGCCAGGGTGTTGTGCTCGAACAGCACCGTGATGTCGAGGTCGATGCCGAGCGTCCCGCCGAGGGTCCGGGCCACGTTCACCGCGAAGATGGAATCGAGCCCGTAGTTCGAGAAGGGCTCGTCCCGCGCGATCCTCGTCCGCGGGATGTCCAGCGCCTCTGCCAGCACATCGAGCGCGACCGCCTCGATGCGGGCGCGCAGCCCGTCTCCGGGCTCGCTCCCGGCGCTGTGTCCGGCCACGGTCGGCGCCGGACTCTCTGGCACCGCCTCCACGTGGGGCAGGGACGGGCGCAGCACGGCCGTCGCCTGTCGTACGACGCCGTCGCTCTCGGCCACGATGATCTGCTGTCCCAGGTCCTCGGCGTCCCGCGCGGGCAGAACGATCGCGCGAAACCCCTCCTGCGTCAGGACGTTCCGCCAGTGCGCCGTGGACAGCAACGGGCTGCCCTGGATCCGCAGGTGCGGGTCCTCGTAGCGCCACCATCCGTCGAGCAGGCCGAACGAGAACTGGCTGAGCAGGTTGTTCGCGGTCAGCTCGTTCAGGACCAGCAGTCCGCCGGGCCGGAGCAGCGCCTTGGCGTTGCGCAGGGTGTGGCGGATGTCCCGGGTCGCGTGCAGGACGTTGGCGGCGACCACGGCGTCGTACCCGCCGAGGGTGAGCCCCTGGTCCGCCACCGGGTGCTCGATGTCCAGGATTCCGTAGGTCAGCCAGGGGTTCTCCGCACCGAACGAACGCTCCGCGTGGTTGAGGAAGGCCCTTGATATGTCGGTGTAGCGGTACTCGCGCACGTCCAGCCGCGCGGACCGCAGCGCCTCCAGGACGACGGCGCTCGTGGCACCCGTACCGGCGCCGATCTCCAGGATCCGCGCTCCGTCCGCCGTCCGGTCCCCTGCCCGCCGTCGCAGCCGCGCCACCAGGTCGGCGGCCAGCACCTGGTTGAAGAACGCGGACGCCGGATTGGTCGCGTAGGCGTGTCGCACCAGCTCCAGCGATCCGCCGGGGAAGATGACCTCGGTGGCCGACCGCCGTCCGCTGAGGATGTCGGGGAAGGCGCGTAAGGCGGTCTCCACCAGGAGGTGGGTGGCCGCGAGGTCCGGATTCCCCTGCCACGCGGGTTTCTCCGTCTCCCATTCGCGCCACAGCTGCTCGATCGACCGGTGCGGCCTGGCATCGTCGAGCAGGATCCTGCCGTCCCGCCGGTCGATGTAGCCGGCCCCCTCGAAGATGCGCAGGCACTCGTCGAACCAGGCACCGTAGCCCGGCGCGAGGCCTGCCGACTCCCGTGCGGCCTCCGGAGTCTGCCCGGACGCACGGAACGCGCCGAGGGTGCGCAGATGGGACCAGAGAAAGTCGAGCAGCAGCTGTTTCATGATCAGTCCCTTCGAAGGCCGCGATCAGATCGCGAGCGCGGTCAGCTCGGCGATGCGGGCGCGCACCAGCTCCGGTTCGCCGTCCGGCACCGCCGCCGGTTCGCGGACGTCGGCAGGCGCCGCGTCCGGCAGCACCTCCGTGGGGAGGGTGACTTCGTCGTCGCCCAGAACGATGCCCCGGTCGTTGAGCGCGGGACTGAACTTCATCAACGTCAGCCTGCCGACCGGCGCCGCGCACAGCCGCTCGATCGCCGCCGTCAGCTCGTCCGGCTGGATGAGGGGTGCCTGCGCTCCGACCACCGCCCCCCGCTCTCCCTCGGCGGGTGCGTTGTTGAAGCAGTAGCCCAGGTTCAGCACCTTGCCCGCAGCTCCGTACCGGCGCTGCACGGACAGTGCGAACGCATCGAGGAACGTGCAGGCGGCCGCGTAGTTCGCCTGTTTGATGGCCTTGAGGTAGGAGTTGATCGAGGACAGGAACAGGGCGAAATCGAGCGAGTCGCCGCCGAACACCTCCATGCACCGGACGCTCGCGTCGACCTTGCCGCGCAGCACGTCCTCGAACTGCGCCTCGCCCATCCGGGCCAGGCTCGCCCCGGAGAACACAAGGCCCGCGTGGATGACGCCGTGCACCGCGCCGAACCGTCGTACGGTCTCGTCCTTCGCCGCCCGCAGGGACGCGAGATCGGTGGCGTCGGCCCGCAGGTACAGCGGTGCGGGCCCGTGCGCGCCGGCCGCCTGCGCGATGGCGGCTTCGACGCGCGCGTCCTGCGGTCTGCGTCCGAGCCACACCACCTGGGCGCGGTAGCGGCGGATCAGGTACTCGGTGATGACCGTGCCGAGGGCGCCCGCCCCGCCGATGATGACGTACGTGCCGCCCTGCCTCAGCCGGGACACCGCGGGTGCGGCCGACCGGACAGTCAGCAGCCGCTGCTCGTGCCATCGGCCGTCGCGGTGGATGCGCAGGTTGCCGTCCGGGTCCGCGGTCAGGCCGAGCACGGCGGCGAGGGAAGGCGCGTCGTAGGCCTCGACGTCCGCCACCCGCACCCGCCAGTGCGGGTACTCCTTCGCGGTCGTCCCCGCCAGGCCGGCGACACCGGCGTGGGCCGGGTCGACGATCTCCGCCTCGTGGACGGGGTGCGCCCGCTCCGTGATCAGGGTCAGGCCCAGCGAGCGGTCGCCGTAGCCTGCGGACAGAAGGGCTTTCACCGTACGGAAGGCGTGCAGCGAGCCGTCGGCCTGGTCCGCGATGACACGCGCACCGGACCGGTCGTCCACGGCACCGGGCGCCACCCAGATCAGATGGTCGAGTTCCGGGGCCGACCGGAGAGACGTCTCCAGGTCGTCGGGCGTACCTTGTGCCGGGTCCGCGACCACGTGCGCGCCGGGAAAGCGCGCGAGGAGAACGTCCCGCGCCCGCCCCGGGGAGGCGATGATGCCCACCGATGCGGCACTCCCCGGCCATGGCGCGGATTCCGTCCGCCGCAGCGGATCCCACACCGGCATCAACGTGGCGACGCTGTCCGCCGGGCCGGTCGTCTGCTCGGCCCGGCGGCCCGCGATGCCCCGCAGGCGCAGGCACACCGTGCCGTCGTCGGCCGCCAGGTCGATGTCGATCCGGTCGGCGCCGCGCGCGTCCCCGGCACGGCGTACGAGGGCCCACATCGTGGTCGCGCCGGGGGCGAGGACTTCGGCCGACTTGATGCTGAACACCAGCCCGACCCGGTCGTCGCCGTCCAGCAGTCGCATGCACTGCATCGCCGCGTCCACCAGCGCCGGGTGCGGGACGTCGCCGCCCATGGTTCCTGACGCCGTGCCGGGCAGCCGTAGTTCGGCGAGCACCGCGTCGTCGCCGCGGTGCACCGCCACGACTCCTTGGAACGTGGGGCCGTAGTAGATGCCGCGATCCCGCCACTCGGCGTAGAACCGCTGGGGGTCGAGCGCCGTGGGCCGGAAGTCCCTGAGCAGTGCGGGCAGATCGAGCGCCTGCGCAGCCGTCGGCTCCATGGCGGACACCTCGCCCTGACAATGGAGTACGGGCTCGTCCCCGGCGGACTCCGTGGAGGACACCGTGAACCGGGTGAGCCCGCCGTCGGCGCGAAGATCCACCCGCAGTGCTCGCGGCGCTCCCGGCACCGAGAGGGGACGCAGGAAGACGACGTCGTGCAGGCGGACCGCGTCTCCCACGGTCCGCTTCGCCGCTGCCGCGGCCCACTGCAGATACACGGCCCCCGGGGCGATCCCGGTCCCCCGCACCTGATGTTCCCGCAGGTAGAACTCGTCGCCGGTGAGGACCTGCCCGTCGCGCGGCGGCTCGTCGTCCGCCTCCGCACGGACCGGCAGCGCGTAGCGTTCCCTCTCGAAGGGGTAGCCGGGCAGCGGAACACGGCGGTAGCGGCTGTCGCGGAACAACTCGGTGAAATCCGGTGCCTCACCGTCAAGGAACTGCTGGGCGAGTGCGTCCGCCCTGGAGTCTGCGCTCCGCGCCGGGACGGCCTGCCCGGAGAGCCAGGCGGTGCACCGGCTCTCCAGCTCCGCGATGTCCCGGACCACGCTCGCCCAGCGATGCCGCAGGTGCCTGCGGCCGAGCAGGAGGGTGTGGCTCACGTCGCCGACATCGAGGTCCGGGTGCTCACGGCAGTGGCGCGCGAGCCGGACGACCTGTTCGCGCAGGGCGTGCTCCGTCGCCGCTGACAGCGCGATCAGCCGGGCCCCGGCCGGCCTGGCCCGCGGCGGCGTGGGCGGCTTCGTCGGCTGCTCGACAACAGCGTGGGCGTTGGTTCCGCTCGCACCGAGCGACGTGACCGCGGCCCGCCGTCTGCCGCCCTCGGGCACGGCCCACCGCCTCGGCTCCGTGTGCACGAAGAACGGGCTGCCGGCCAACGTGACACTGGAGTTCGTCGCGGTGTGGTGGGGCAGACCGGGGATCACCTCGTGCCTCATCGCCAGCAGTGCCTTGATGACGCCGATCACGCCGGCGGCGGCCTGCGCGTGGCCGATGGAAGCCTTGGCCGAGCCGAGCGAGCAGAACCCCTCGCCGTCCGTGAAGCTGCGAAACGCGCGATCCAGCGCCCGGAATTCCACCGGATCACCGAGCCTGGTCCCGGTGCCGTGCGCCTCGACCAACCCGATCCCGGCGGGGTCGATGTCGAAGTCCTGATAGATCTGCCGGATCAGCCGTTCCTGCGAGGTCCCGTTCGGCGCGACGATCCCGTTCGTCGTGCCGTTGTGGTTGATCCCGATTCCACGGATCACGCCGTGGATGTGGTCGCCGTCCGCCTCGGCGTCCGAGAGCCGTTTGAGGATCAGCGCACCGACCCCCTCGGCGGGCACGAATCCGTC
Source organism: Streptomyces sp. NPDC043746 (assembly GCF_056436485.1). Lineage (NCBI taxonomy): Bacteria > Bacillati > Actinomycetota > Actinomycetes > Kitasatosporales > Streptomycetaceae > Streptomyces > Streptomyces sp. NPDC043746. The sequence continues at coordinate 22,309 of NZ_JBWKCM010000029.1, forward strand.
GGCCGCCTGGTCGAACGAGCGGCACCTGCCCGTCGGGGAGAGCATCCCGGCCCGCGACGCCGCCAGATAGAGCCGCGGCGAGTTCTGGACGTAGACCCCGCCAGCGATCGCCGTGGTGACCTCGCCCGCCCACAGCGCCTGACACGCCAGGTGGAGGGAGACCAACGAGCTGGAGCACGCGGTGTCGACCGCGATCGCCGGACCGTGCAGGTCCAGGTAGTACGCGATGCGGGACGGCACGAGGGAGTTCATGTTGCCCCACAGTGCCTGGCCCGGGTAGTCGGACGGACCCGTCAGATCCAGGTAGTCGCCCGCACCGCAGCCCACGTAGATACCGCACCGGTCCCGGTCGAGCGATTCGCCCGCGTGGCCCGCGTCCTCGAGCGCCCGCCACGCTTCCTGGAGGAACAGCCGCTGCTGCGGCTCCATGTAGACGGCCTCCGCACCGGAGATCCCGAAGAAGAGCGGGTCGAACTCGTCGACGCCGTCCAGGAGCCCCCCGTCCTGGCACACGCTGCCCAGTGACGCGAGGTCCCAGCGGTCCACCTTCGAGACGGCGTCCCGGCCGGAGGCCAACAGGTCCCAGAACTCGTCGGTGTCCCGGGCGCCCGGGAACCGGCCGCTCATGCCGACGATCGCGACAGGCTCCCGGCCACCGCCCGACAGCTCGGACACGGCCGACGGCACCGGTACCACCGACGGCTCGGACACCGCGGACGGCCGGCGTACGACCGACGGCTCCGGTGCCGCGGACGGCTCGGACACGGCCGAGGGCTGGGGTACGGCCGACGGCTCCAGTGCCTCGGGGGCCGCGAGGGTGGCGCCTTCCTCGTCGACGATGAAGGTCGTCAGCCGCCTGACCGACGGGTTCTCGAACAGCACGCTCGGATCGAGGTCGGTGCCCAGCGACTCGTTGAGCCGCTGCACCAGAGAGACGCCCGTGAGCGAGTCCAGTCCGTAGTCGGCGAAGGGCTTGTCGGCCGCGAGCTCATCCGCCGTCAGTTTCAGCGTTTCGGCGAGGATCCGCTCCACGGTCGCGCGGACGTGCTCCGTGAGCGAAGCGGGCTCGGCAGGCCGCGCCTCCCGGCGCGGCACGGGCGTGCCGGCGCGCGCCAGCAGCACCTGCTGACCCAGGTCACGGGCGGGCTCCGCCAGCAGTTCGACCGTGTCGAACCCGCACTCCCGCAGCACTTCGCGCCACGCGTCCGAGGACAGCGCAGGTCCGCCCTGGATGCGCCTTCCGTCCGTGAACCGCCACCACCCTTCGAGGAGCCCGAAGGTCAGATGGGACCACCAGTCGTTCCGGGCGAGCTCGTTGAGTACGAGGACTCCGCCGGGCCGCAGCAGGGCTCTGGCGTGGCGCACCGCCTGCACGATGTCCTCGGTGGCGTGCAGGACGTTGTTGGCGATGACGATGTCGTAGTCGCCCGTGGCAAGTCCCTGTGCGCCGGGCTCCCGCTCCACGTCGAAGGTCGAGAAGGCCACGTACGGCACCTGGCCGGCGAACCGCCGCTCCGCGTCGATCAGGAACGCCTTGGAAACGTCGGTATAGCAGTACTCGGCGATGTCGCGGCCCGTCAGTCGGGCGAAGACGCGCTCGCTGGTGCTGCCGGTGCCCGCTCCGATCTCCAGCAGCCGGACCCCGTGGCGGCGGCCATCCAGCTCCGCGCGCACCGCGCCGGCCGTCACGTCGTTGAAGTAGTCGGCCGTCGCGTTCCCCCGGTACGCCGGTTCGACCAGCTCGAACGAGCCGCCCGGGAACATGACCGCCGTGGCCTTCGTCCGCTCGGACAGGATCGCGGGCAGGGCCTCGATCATGCGCTCGGTCAGACCGGCCTTGGCCGCCAGCTCCCGATCGTCGGCATGGGCGTCCTTCCACGCGCGCCAGGTGCGCCACGCCTGTTCGAGACCTGGCGCGTTCTTCCCGGCCGCCACGAAATCGCCCTCGCACACGAGTTCTCCGTGGCTCAGCAGCACGCTCACCGTGCGGTCGAGCCACGGGGCGAAGGAGGGCGTGATCCTCTGCCCGAGAAGGTCACGACGGACGGGCTCGTCGAAGAGTCCCGTCGCCACGAGCTGGGCGAGCACGAGCGGGCGCGAGAGGCTGTCCATCTCGTCGGTGGCGGACCTGCGACCGGACAGGAACGTCTCGACGCCCTCGGGCCCGGCCGCGGCCACGAGCAGCGATGCCGCGTCGAGCGGGTCGGTGGACCGGGGAACCGGCACGGCGTCGAGCCCGTGCGCGTGGGTGGACCGGGGAACCGGCACCGCCTCGGCGGCAGGCCAGTACCGCTTCGCGGCGAACGGATACGTCGGCAGGCTCACCCGCATCGGCGGACGCGCGCCGTGGTAGGCGTGCCACTCGACGTCGACGCCGTTGACCCACAGGGGCGCGACCTTGTCCCACTCCCCGCGTTCGAGCCACCCGACGGCCAGGTCCCGCAGCTCCCCGGGGCGGTCGAAGAGGCCGAGCAGCTGGTCCTCGGGCCGTCGGGCGGTACCTTCGAAGACCGCTCCGCGCGCCCCGCGCCCGACGTAGTCCTGAAGAGTGGCGATCAGCCCGTCGAGGTCGTTCGCGACGAACACCACGCGTTCGGCCATCGCCCGCCGTCCGACCTGGAGCGTGTACGCGAGCGACGCCAGGTCGCCGTGCGCGTCCCGGTATCCGGGCAGGAACTCCAGAAGCTGCCGTGCGAGGACACCGAGCCGCTCCCCGTCGCGGGCCGAGAGCACCACCGCCTGGGGGCCGGGGCGTCCGGCGGCCCGCGCACCGGTCGGCGCCTGCTCCAGCACCGCGTGCGCGTTGGTGCCGCCGATCCCGAAGGAGCTCAGTCCCGCCCGCGCGGGCTCGTCGCCGTCCAGCGGCAGATTCCGGTCGGCCACGAAGAACGGTGACTCGTCCCAGTCGATCTCCGGGCTCGGCACGTCGCAGTGCAGGGTCCGCGGAACCTCTCCGTGCTGCAGGGCCAGGGCCACCTTGATGAGGCCGGCGATCCCCGCGGCAGCGTCCAGGTGGCCGATGTTGCTCTTCACCGAGCCGATGGCGCAGTACCGGCTGCGTGCCGTGTAGTGGCGGTACGCCTCGGTCAGAGCCGCGACCTCGACGGGATCGCCGAGCTTCGTGCCCGTGCCGTGCGCTTCGACGTAGCTGATGGTCGACGGGTCCGTGCCCGCCTTGTCCAGGGCCTTGCGGATCACCTCGGCCTGGCCGCGCACACCGGGCGCGTAGAACCCTGCTTTGTCGCCTCCGTCGTTGTTCACCGCGATGCCGCGGATCAGGCAGTAGACGTGGTCGCCTGCGGCGATCGCCTCGCTGGCGCGCTTGAGGAGGACCACGCCGACACCTTCACCGCCGGACATGCCGTCGGCACCGTCGGCGAACGCGCGGCTGCGCCCGTCGCTGGAGAAGTTCAGGCCCGGCTGGTGCACGTATCCCAGTTCCCCCGCGGAGAACAGGCTGGCCGCGCCGACGATCGCCTGGTCGGCATCACCGGCCAGGAGTCCCTGACAGGCGACGTGCACCGCGCTGAGCGCCGAGGAGCAGTTGGTGCTCACCGCCATGCTGGGGCCACGCAGGCCCAGCTTCGTGGAGATCATCGTGGGCACCGTGCCGCCCTGGGCGAACAGCCACGCGGCGTAGGTCTCGGAGCCGGCCAGGACCCGCGGGCCCGACGCGTTGGCCATCAGGGCCGGGAGCAGGGCCTGGTAGAAGTTGGTACTCGTGGAGGTGGTGACGCTGGTTTCGGGAACGTCCTCCGGGCGGTAGCCGGCGTCCTCCAACGCCTGCCACGCGTGCTGCAGCAGCAAGCGCGCCTGTGGGTCCATGAACTCGGCGTCGCGCGGGGAGATGTCGAAGAACGCCGCGTCGAACTCCGCCCTGCCGTCCACGACCGACCGCTGCGGCACGTATCCGGATCGGGTGATCAGCTCCTCCGGCACTCCGAGCGTGCGCAGTTCCTCGACCGACCAGGTTGTGGAGCCGCTGCGTCCTTCCACGAGCGCGGACCAGAAGGCGCGGTGGTCCATGGCTCCCGGGAACCGGCAGGAGATGCCGATCACCGCGATCGCGTCGTCGAGCGAGGCCTCGTCGGCCGCCGGAGCCGCACGGCCCGGACCGGGGCGCTGCGCGGGCTCGGCCGGCTGCGCCGCGGGGCTTGGCCCGGCAGGCAGCTGCCCCGTCAGGTGTCGGGCCATCGCCGCGACGGACGGGTGCGCGAAGACGCTGGTGGGGCGTAACGAGCAGCCGAACTCGCGGTTGATCCGCTCCACCGCTTCGATGGCCGCGAACGAGTCTCCGCCGATGTCGAAGAACCCTGCGGCACGATCGATGTCACGCGAGCCGAGCACCTCTTCGAAGATGCCGCGCACGGTCCGCTCGACGTCGAGCGCGGCCACGGGGCTGTCGGCGGCCTGGCGCGGCACGGTCCGGGCGGCCTCGGTCAGCCTGGCCCGGTCGACCTTGCCGTGCGCCGTGAGCGGAAAGGCGTCCAGGGCCACGAACGCGGCGGGCAGCATGTAGGCGGGGAGGGTCTTGGCGAGTTCCGCGCGCAGCAGTGCTGCGTCGACCGGCGCGTCCCCGTCCCCCGTGTAGTAGGCCGTGAGCCTGTCCGAGAGACCTGCGTGTTCGAGCAGGACGACACTTCGGCCGATCTCCGGGCGGGCGTCGAGCACGGCCTCGATCTCCCCGAGTTCAACACGGTGGCCGCGCAGTTTGACCTGGTTGTCCATCCGGCCCAGGACGACGATCTCGCCGTTCGGCAGTCGGCGTGCGCGGTCGCCGGTACGGTACAGCCGTCCGGGCGCGAACGGGTTGTCCAGGAAGCGCTCGGCCGTCAGCTCCGGCTTCCCGTGGTAGCCCAGGGCGACCCCCTCGCCCCCGATGTGCAGCTCCCCTGTCACTCCGACGGGCAGGGGGCACAGGTTCTGGTCGAGGACGTACAGCTGGGTGTTGGCGATGGGGCCGCCGATCGTCACCGGCTCCTTGCGGCTCAGCCGCTTGGCCGCTGACCAGATGGTCGTCTCCGTGGGCCCGTACAGGTTCCAGGCCTCGCCGCGCGCCACGAGTTGGTCCTTCAGGCCGTCCGGTAACGCCTCGCCGCCGCACAGCACCTTGACGCCCTCGGTGTTCTGCCACCCGACGCGCACCAGCATGGCCCAGGTCGCCGGAGTGCCCTGCATGATGGTGGGCCGCCAGTCGGCGACCTCCTCGGCCAGCAGGGTGGCGTCGGCGGCCGTGGCCGCATCAGCGATGCAGAGCTGCCCGCCGGTGATCAGCGGGAGGTAGAGCTCCAGGGCGGCGATGTCGAAGCTGTGCGTGGTGATGGCCAGCAGCCGGTCGTCGGACGTCACGTGCAGTGTGTCCGCCATGGCCAGCAGGAAGTTGGTGAGCGCCGCGTGCGGAACGACGACGCCCTTGGGCCTTCCCGTGCTGCCCGAGGTGTAGATGATGTAGGCGGCCGACGGGGTCGGCGCGTCGGCGGTCGTCCGCTCCGCCGCCCTGGCCCGGGTGGCCTGATCGCCCGGGCGGTCCGTCGGGTACAGTCTCGCCCCCGGTATCCCCGCGGCGGCCAGCCTGTCCATCACCGCCTCCTGGCAGACGACGAGTTGCGCGCCGCTGTCCTCGACCATGTAGGAGAGGCGTTCGGCCGGCAGTCGGCCGTCCAGGGGCAGGTACACCGCGCCGAGCCTCATGACCGCGAGGAGGGCCACGACCAGGTCGGGTGACCGCTCGTAGCAGACCCCTACGACGTCCCCGGAGCGGACGCCCTGACGCGCCAGGGCCTGGGCCAGCGCCGAGCTGCGGTCCGCGAGTTCGCGGTAGGTGAGCGTCCGCTCCCCGCAGGTGACCGCCGGGGCGCTGGGGTTCGTCTCCGCCTGCTCGGCGAAGAGATCCCAGCACGTGCGATGCGTGGGAAAGTCGGCCTCGGTGCGGTTCCACGCCTCGGTGACGAGGCGCCGTTCCTCGTCACCGAGCAGGTTCAGCCGGTCTGTCGGCGCCTGCCCGTCCGAGTCGAGGATGCTGTCCACCAGGGTGGCGAAGTGCCGGGCCATGCCCGCGACGGCGTCGGCCGAGAAGGCGTCGGGGTGGTACTTCCAGTTCACCAGGAACCCGTCACCGGGAGCCACGTCCACCGTGAGGTCGTACTCACCCAGCTGGTACAGCCCGTCGACGAGCTCGAAGTCTCTCTCGCCGGTGGCGCGGGCCCGCTCGCCCAGGTATCCGGAGAGAGCGGAATCCTGGTAGTTGTACACGACCTGGTAAAGGGGCGACCGAGGGTTCACGCCCCGGGCACCGAGATCGTCCACGATCCGGTGGAACGGGTAGCTCCCGTGCTCCAGGACTTCGAGCACCGTGGACTGTACGCGCCGGGCGAACGACGTGAACTCCTCGTGGGCGTCCGGCCTGCTCCGGACGGGCAGCGTGTTGACGAAACAGCCGACGACCGGGTCGAAGTGCTCCGTCGGGCGCCCGGCCACCGGCATCCCGATGACGAGGTCCTCGCTTCCGGTGTACCGGTGCAGCAGCGTCAGGAAGGCCGCCAGGAAGAAGATCCCCGGGCTGATCCCGTGGGAAGCGGTGAAGGCCGCGACGGCGGCGGCCCGCTCGTGCGGCAGCCGACTGGTGTACACCTCGCCCACGTGAGGCGCGTCCGGCGCCAGAGCCACCTGCGAGGGCAACCCGGTGAGGACCTCCGCGCCGGCGAGCTCCCGCGCCCAGAAATCCCGGTCCACCTCGGCGCGTCGACCGGCGAGTGCGTCCCGCTCCCAGGCGACGAACTCACCGAACGAGGCGGAGCCCGCCTCGATCGGCACGTCCCGCCCCTCGGCCCGCGCCCGGTACGAACGGAACAGCGTGTCGATGACGAGACGCCCGGACACCCCGTCGATCACCAGGTGATGGACGACCAGCAGAACGTACGCCTCGGACGGGGAGCGACGCAGGACAGCCAGCCTGGTCAAGGGACCACCGGCCAGGTCGAACGGCTGCCTCGCCCTTTCCTTCAGGAAGTCCAGCACCCGGTCGGACGGCACATCGGAGATGTCCACGTACGAGACGGAGAATCCGTCCGCGTCCATGGGGGACAGAAACGGCCCGTCGTCCGTCTCACGCACCGCGGCCGAGAGAAGCGGATGCCGGGACAACGTGTCGCGGAACGCCGCCTGAAGCGCCTCCGCGTCCACGTCCGCAGACGAGAAGCACACGGGAACGTTGTACGCGTACGTCTCCGGCTCCATCTTGGCAAGCGCCCACAGACCGCGCTGTCCCTCGGAGAGAGGAGTGTCCACGCGTCTGCCGAGTTCGGCCAGCACCTCCGTCGTCGACACCTTGCCGTCGGCGTACATGCGGGCGAGCGCGTGAAGGCTCATGCCGGATTCCTTCCTGTCACGCCACCGGACGACTCGGGACGGTCCGACCGCTTCAACACGCTCACCAGCGCGTCGGCCACGTCGTTCGACCAGCCGTCGGGGGTACGGGCGCAAGGGCGGATCGAGCCGACATCGGCGCGGCTCACCGGGGTGCCGCGGTCAGGGCACGAGCCGGGGCCTGCGCGCAGCGAACAGCAGGTACCCACGGATGTGCCCTCGGTGTCATGGAACTCAGTATGTCTCGCGGACCGTTGCGTGTTCATACGTTTGTTCCACTGTGAAGCACGTCACTTTCGCCGCGCCCCCGACGGGCGGCAGGACCGCTCGGCAGGGGGCGACCTGGGGTCCTCCAGGGCCGGTCCCGCTTCGCGGGAGGCCGCCCACACGGCCTCCTCCGCCCCGGGTCAGCAGCTGACGCGTGCCGGTGCCGGCCAGCCTGCGGCCAGGGCGGCGGAGCGGCCGCTCCCGGCCGATCCGGTCAGCGTCCAGGTGAGGGGGCCGTCACCCTCTCGGCGGCCTCGGCGGCGATCCTGTCGAACTGGGCGCCCATCGCGGCGGCGAGGGCCTGGGCGGCGGAGAGCGGCCGGACCATGACGGTGAAGTCGTCGATCCTGCCCGCCTCGTCGAAGTGGAGGAAGTCGCAGCCCTGGATCTGCCGCCCGTCCACAGTCGCCGTGAAGACGAAGGCGTGGTCACGGCCGTCCGGGTTCGCGATCTCCCGGACGTAGGTGAAGTCCTCGAAGACCCGCATCACACCGCGCAGGATCGCAGCGGTGATCTCCTTGCCCGAGTACGGCTTGAAGGCGACGGGGCTGGTGAAAACGACGTTCTCGGCGAGGAGCGCCTCGATGGCGACCTCGTCTCGGTTCTCGACGGCCTGGCGGAACGGGTGCACGACATCTCCTGTACTCAATTAGTTGACTAGACACTTCGGAGATTAGGTTCGCGCCGTGGAGGTTGTCCATCCCTCTGCGCAAAGGCCAGCGGACAGTAGTCATATCGATGACTATTCAACAATGCGATACTCTGCTTCCATGGCACTACGCAACGCTGTGATGGCCGCGCTCCTTGAAGGAGAGGCGTCCGGCTACGACCTGGCCAAGGGCTTCGACGCCTCCGTCGCCAACTTCTGGATGGCCGCCCCGCAGCAGCTCTACCGGGAGCTCGACCGCATGGAGCGCGAGGGGCTCATCACCGCACGGGTCGTCGAGCAGGAGCGCCGGCCGAACAAGCGGCTCTTCTCGCTCACCACGGCCGGCATGGCAGCCGTACGCGGCTACGTCGCCGAACCACCGGGCAAACCGACGACCATCCGCGATGAACTCCTGGTCAAGGTGCAGTGCGCGGACGTCGGCGACATCGCAGCGGTACGAGCGGCGATCACCGAGCGCATGGAGTGGGCCGCCGCCAAGCTCGCCCGGTACGAACGGCTCCGGGAGCGCCTCCTCAAAGGACGCACAGAGGACGAGTACTGCGCGCAGGCCGAACGGATCGGGCCGTACCTGACGCTGCTGCGCGGCATGGGCTTCGAGCGGGAGAACCTCCAGTGGGGCCAGACCGCGCTCCGCATCCTCGAACGGCGCACCGCCTCAGTCCGTGATCAGGACCCCGCCACATCGCAGACCTGACTCTTCGGACCACCGTCTTCCCGCCCCCGACTCACCGAACAGAGGCCGCACCGTGCCCGGAGCACACGCGACCCCCTTCTGGCGGTACGTGGCCCTCGGCGACAGCCGGACCGAGGGCGTCGGCGACCCTCGGCCCGACGGCCGGCCGGCAGGCCCGACGCCTCCGCCGAGCTGCGCTGGGCGGAGGCGTCCCACGGCCCCTGGGTCGCCCCCCGGCTGCGCGGCCGGTCCTCGGGCGACGGCCGCACCGCCAAGCGCCCGTACCTCACGCCTACCGTCGCCGAACCCGCCCGGGAATCGTGACCTCGGCAGGCCGGCACAGCGCTGTCACCAATATTCTTGGTCGGCGTCAGGCAACGTTCCTGACCAGTGCTGATGCCAACTGGGTTCAGCTCCTGTCGGTACGTGTCAGAGAGATGTTTGGCATTTCGGTACAGCGCGGGTAGCCGGGTGTTGCACCGGGGGCGCGGGGCCAGGTGCCCTCCGGGCGGACGGCTCCCGCGTGTCCACCACCCGGGGGGAATCTCCTGGCACGCGGACGTATTCCGCCCGGGTTCCGTCGATGGTGTGCCCGAGCACCCAGCCCCCTCCACCCCGGCACTGTCCGTAGCGAGCTTCCCGGCAGAAGCGGCACCTCCCGCAGGTGGAGATCGAGGAGCGGCGCACCGCGCAAGTGCCCTCACGGGCCGCGGGATCGACCGACTCCAGGGTTGGAGACGGACCCGCCCACTCCGTCGATCACCGGATCACTCGTCACGCAGCCCGTCCCGGAGCACGACCGGCGAGCGGCTGCTGCCGGCTTCCAGGATTCGCCCCGGCCGTCCGCATCGGCCAAGGACCATCGGGCCCGCCGGGGGCCCGCTCGGCCCTGCCCCGTGCCGCGCGGGACTGACAACAATGACGTCAACTCGCATGGACCCGCCCGGGGGTACCACGGGACGCCGACGCTCCGGCTCCCGCCGCCACCTCCCGAATGCCTGGACATGACGGGCCGACGAGTGCAAGGCGTACTCGGAATCGGGATCCGATCGGCGATGGACAGGGTGATGGCGTGGATGTCAACGAGGGGCTGCTGCCTGGTGTCGGGCTGCGCTACGAGTTCGCCAACCGTGACGGTGACCGGATCGGCGTGGTGGCCCGCCGCTCGGGCGACTTCGAGCTGGTGGTCCACGAGGGCGCCGACCCTGACGAGGCGCGGGCCGCGCTTTCGGCTCCCAGCGTCCCCCGATGCCTCACCGCTGCCGGGGAAGTGCCGGTAAGGCTCCGCCCCTTCACGCCAAGGCCAGAGCCGGGTGGTGTTCTCCTACAGAGAACCCGACCGGCTCGTAGACACCACCCGACCAGTCAGAACATTAGCGGCATATGCGAGAAATGGTCATGATGAGTGTTGTTCGTGCAGAGCCTCAGGGCGAGGCCTCCGGAGCTCCCGGACGAGACGGCGGTTCCACGCGTGACGCGCATCACGGGCTGAGCGCCCATGAGGTGGTGCTGCTCCTGGAGAGCGATAGCGATCGCGGCCTCAGCGAGGAGGAGGTCGCACGGCGCCTTGAGCTGTTCGGCCCCAACGTGCTGCCCTCGACCGCGGGCGCCGGTCTGCTGCGACGGGTCCTGCGCCAGTTCCACCACCCGCTGCTCTACGTCCTGCTGGTCGCGGGTGCGATCACGACGGCGCTGGGTGAGTACGTCGACTCGGCGGTGATCTTCGGCGTGGTGCTGGTGAACGCGCTGGTCGGGTTCGTGCAGGAATCGAAGGCCGAGGCCGCGCTGGAGGGGCTGCGGGCGATGGTGCGTACGACGGCCACGGTCGTACGCGGCGGCCGCAGACGACAAGTCCCTTCCGGCGAGCTGGTTCCCGGGGACCTGGTGCTGGTGGAGGCCGGCGAGAAGGTACCGGCCGATGTCCGGCTGCTCCGGCAGACCGAGCTGCGTGTGGACGAGTCGGCGCTGACGGGGGAGTCCGTCCCGGTGCCGAAGGACGAGGTGGTGCTGAACGCGCGGACCCCCGTCGCCGACCGGCGCAACATGCTGCACTCCGGGACGCTGGTGATCGCCGGGCAGGGGGCGGGGATCACTGTGGCCACCGGTACGGAGACCGAGCTGGGGCAGATTCACCGTCTGGTGGGGGCGGCCCGGATGCTGGCGACACCGCTGACCGCCAAGCTCGCCGCCTTCAGCAAGTTCCTGACGGTGGTGATCCTGGCGCTGGCCGCGGCGACCTTCGCGATCGGCGTGGTCCGCGGGCAGGATGCGGTGCAGACGTTCACGGCCGCCGTCGCCCTGGCGGTCGGTGCGATTCCCGAGGGGCTTCCGGCAGCCGTCACGATCACGCTGGCCATCGGCGTGGCTCGGATGGCCAGGCGCCGGGCCGTGGTCCGCAGGATGCCGGCCGTGGAGACGCTCGGCAGCACCACCGTCATCTGCTCCGACAAGACCGGCACGCTGACCGAGAACCAGATGACCGTGCGGGCGGTGTGGACACCCGATGGCGCCTTCGACGTGACCGGCTCCGGATACGACCCCGACGGTGTGCTGCGCGACACGGCCGGCGCGGTGGTCAGCGCCGACGCGAACCGTGCCCTTGGGTGGTGCCTGCTGGCCGGCGCCGCCTGCAACGACGCAGTCCTCGTCCGCAAGAACGGCCGATGGGACCTGTTGGGCGACCCGACCGAGGGCGCCATGCGGGTCGTGGCCGACAAGGGGCGCCTGAACGCGGTGGACGTGGCCCAACGCTATCCGCGCGCCGAGACGATCCCTTTCAGCTCCGACCGGCAGTACATGGCCACCCTCCACCGCGACACCGACACCGCCGGCCACCTGGTCCTGGCGAAGGGCGCCACTGAACGGATCCTCACTCTGTGCACGGGGCAGATGGCCGCTGACGGCAGTGTCCGACCGCTGGACCCCGCCGCCGTCATGGCAGCCGCCGAGCGCCTGGCCGCCGACGGTCTCCGGGTCCTGGCCACCGCCGCTCTGCCGTCCGCGGACCCGGGCGCCTTCACCGAGCACCAGCTGCCCGGCACCCTGGTCCTCACCGGGTTGCAGGCCATGCTCGACCCGCCCCGTCCGGCCGCGACCGCCGCGGTGAGCGCCTGCCACACCGCGGGCATCACCGTCAAAATGATCACAGGCGACCACGCGGGCACCGCCTCCGCCATCGCCGGCCGCATCGGACTGCTGACCGGTCCGGGCCCGCGCGAGGGCGACGTCCTCACCGGGACTGACCTGACGGCGCTGCCCGACCGGGAATACCCCGAGGCCGTCGACCGGGCCCGCGTCTTCGCCCGGGTCTCGCCCGAGCAGAAACTCCGGCTCGTCCAGGCCCTGCAGGAGCGCGGGCAGGTGGTGGCCATGACCGGCGACGGCGTCAACGACGCCCCCGCCCTGCGCCAGGCCAACATCGGCATCGCCATGGGCCGCGGCGGCACCGAGGTCGCCAAGGACGCCGCCGACATGGTCCTCACCGACGACGACTTCGCCACCGTCGAAGCCGCCGTCGAAGAAGGACGCGGCGTCTTCGACAACCTCACCAAGTTCATCGTCTGGACCCTGCCGACCAACATGGGCGAGGGCCTCGTCATCCTCATGGCCATCCTGCTCGGCTCCACGCTGCCGATCCTGCCCACCCAGATCCTGTGGATCAACATGACCACCGCCGTGGCCCTCGGCCTGATGCTCGCCTTCGAACCCAAAGAGCCGGGCATCATGACCAGGCCGCCCCGCGACCCGGCCCGCCCCCTGCTCACCGGCGCCCTCGTCGTCCGCATCCTGCTGGTCTCCGCCCTGCTCGTCGCCGGCGCCTGGTGGCTGTTCACCTGGGAACGCAACGCCGGCGCGACCCTGCCCGAGGCCCGCACCGCAGCCGTGAACCTGTTCGTCACCGTCGAGACGTTCTACCTCTTCAGCTGCCGTTCCCTGACCCGCTCCGCCTGGCGCCTCGGCCTGCTCGGCAACCGGTGGATCATCGGCGGCGTTCTCGCCCAGACCGCCGGACAGCTCGCCCTCACCTACCTGCCGGCCATGAACCACCTCTTCCAGACCGCCCCCATCAGCGGTGCGGCCTGGCTGAGGATCCTCGCCCTTGCCGTACTCGCCGCCGTCGTGGTCGCCATCGACAAGCGCCTGCGGCGCCACCTCATGTGACCCCGAACCTCCGGTCGGCCGGGCCTGCCGTCCACCACCCGGGGGACTGCCCAGTCGCCCTGAGCGGGGCACCCCGGATCCGGGCCCCTCCGCCCCAGCATCACCGTGGCAGTCAACACATCACGCACGACCCGCCACCCGTCAACCGCCCAAGCCTCACCACCTGGAACCCGCCATGGACAATTTCTCACTCGCCCTCATCGCCCTGGGGGTCTGGATCTCCATCGGCCTCGCCACCGCCTGGTGGATGGCCCGCAAGGGATTCCGCCACCCGGGTTGGTCGTTCATGGGGATCATCTTCGGACCGATCCTGGCCCTCGCCGCCAGCGAGCGCACTCAACTGCACCGCCTCGGACCGCTCGCTCACACAGAAGTCGGCCCGCCCGGCCCGGGCGGCCTGCGCGTACTGGTGGGCGTGGACGGTTCCCCGCAATCCCTGGCCGCGCTGGACCAGGCCGCCAACCTCCTGGGGCCCTACGCGCAGGCCCTCGTCGCCGTCGAGGTGGTCGGCTACGACACGCCCGACAGTGAAACGGACTCGAGTGTCACCGCGGCGAAGAACCACCTGAAAGCCGCCGCCGAGCGCGCCGCCGGGCGGGTGACGCACTGCGACATCATCTCCGGGCCACCCGCGCAGGCGCTGATGACCTACGCCAGGGAACAAGACGTCGACCTCATCGTCGTCGGCACCCACGGACGCGGCCTGTCCCGCCGCCTCCTCGGCAACGTGGCCCAGCAACTGGTGCGTCAACAGAGCGTGCCGGTCCTCGTCATCGGCGAGCGGCGTACGCCCGTCGGTGAAACCGCCTAGAGGAAACACGCCAGCCGGTGCTCGACCGGGGCCTGCGGGTACCTCTCCCGATGACCCGCCAGTGCCTCGGAGAGCAGCCGCTCCTCGGCCCCGGCGAGCACGCCCGGTACGCCTGCGTATGGTTCGGCGGTGTCCTGCGGCCGAGGCACGGGGGGCGTTCCACGCGGTCCAGGCACGCAGGGCGAGGACATCGGCGCCGGGTCGTGACGCGGGCGACGGGGTCGCGTTGATCAGGTGGTCCGCCAGGACTGCTGATCGCCGAGGTGACCCGTCGGCCGTACGCCACGGTTTCGCGCCGCCCGGTCTGACGACGCTCTCCCGCGTGTTCGCTGTCGCCGCGGGCCCCTTCGCGCCTGGCCATCCGGGCGAGCTGACGGAGGTCGTGCCGTTCGAACTCGTCGAAGTCGCCGGGCCGCGCGTTCGGCTTCGTTCTTCGGCGCGAGCACCACCAGGAATCCGGAGGGGCCGGGGCGGGGATATGCCGTCAGCGCTTCACCGCGCGCAGGACCACGAACTTCGGGTCCCCCGCCACCGTGGTGCAGTTGCCGAAGATCCGGCGCAGATGCGTGTGGTACGAGAGGTGCCGGTTGCCCACCACCCAGAGTTCGCCGCCCTGCCGCAGCGCCGTCCGCGCACCGACGAACATCGTGCGGGCGGTGGCGTCGGTGGTCGCCAGGTGGGAGTGGAACGGGGGGTTGTTGAGCACCAGGTCCATGGAGCCGGGGGCCAGGTCCGCGAGTCCGTCGCCGACCAGGAAGTCCGCCTTCGCCCCGTCCGGCGCGCCCAGGCGGAACGTCTCCTCGGCGGAGGCGACGGCTCCGTAGGACTCGTCCACGAAGGTGAGGTGCGCGTCGGGGTTCGCGAGCGCGGCGGAGAGACCGAGGACGCCGTTGCCGCAGCCCAGGTCGGCGATCCGGACCGGCCCGGACCGGGTGGGCAGGTGCTTGAGGAAGAAGCGGGTGCCGATGTCCAGCCGGTCGGCGCAGAAGATCCCGGCATGGTTGACGGCGGTGCGCCCCGAGGCGGGGCCGATGCCGGTGGGGAGTTCGTAGCGGTACGGCCACGGGTTCGGGGTGCGCCGCGGAGCGAGGTCCGGGTCGGGCGTGGTGAAGATGAGCCGCGCCTTCCGTACCGCCAGGGACGTACGGGTCGGCCCGATGATGCGCTCGAAGAGCTTGAGGGTGGAGGTGTGGATCTCCTTGACCATGCCGGTCCCGATGACCACGGTGCCCGCGTGGACGGCGGGGGCGATCCGGTGGAGCTGGTCCTCCAGGAACGCCAGGGACTTCGGCACCCGTACGAGCAGGACGTCGATCCGGTCCGGAGGAGTGTCGCGCGAGGACAGCAGCGTCACGGCGTCGGCGTCCAGGCCGTTGCGCTCGAGGTTGGCCAGGGTGGCCCGCCGGGCCAGGTAGGAGTCGCTGATCTGGACGGGCCGGTGGGCGGCGAGCGCGGTGGCCAGGGCACCCCACCGGTCCCCCACGACGGCGACCGTACCCGAGAGGTCGACGGGCCCGGCCTCGGCGTCCGTCAGCTGCCGGAGCAGGTATTCGTCGGATGCGTCCCAGGCCCGGAAGGGGTCGCTCGGGTGCTCGGGGAAGCGGGCCAGCTCGAAAGTGCCCTGTGAGGTCGTCAGACGGTTCATATGCCACTCAGGCTAACCGAGGGAAACCGGGGGCGCCCCACACGCTCCCCGGCCCCTCGGCCACAGCGCCCCGGCGGCCGGTCCACCGGGTTCCCGCCGACGCCGCTCCGGGGTTCCCGCCAGGGCCGCTGGAGGGCTCCCGGCGGGCCCGTCCGTCCCGGTCTCCCGGAGGACCTGTCCGTCCTGAATTCTCCTGCGGGGCGGTGCGCTCCCTCAGGGCAGCTGCCTGTCGAGGGCGGAGCGCCCCTCGTCGGCCAGCCTGCGCCGCGCCCACTCCAGGGTCTCGGGCGTCACGTCCCGCCCGGAGGAGAGCACCAGGTCCTCCGCGCTCGGCCGGTCGCTCCCGCCGGTGTGCAGGAGCCGGTCCGGGGTGATGCCCGACGCCTGGGGCGCGGGCGCGGTCACGGATTCGGGGTCTTCGCTCATGCCGCCTCCTCCTCGTCCTTGTGCCGCAATTCTCGCCCCGTACGGGCCTGGCCGCATCCGAGGGGCCCAGCGCCCGGTGCGCCACCCGGGAGAGTGAACCCGTCATTGGGCCGGACGAGGAGTGGGCAGGACCGGAGCGTCGTTTCTCATCTCTTGAGGCGGTGCCCATGCTCCACGGCGTCGACGTCAGCGCCTACCAGCCCTCCTACGACACGGACGGCCTCGACTTCGTCTTCATCAAGTCCACCGAGGGCCGCAGCTATGTCAATCCACGTCTCGACGCCCAGGCGAAACGGGCCCGGGACGCCGAGTGCGTCGTCGGCTTCTACCACTTCCTCTGGCCGGGGGACATCGAGGACCAGGTGGCGTACTTCCTCGGCAGGACCCCGGAGAAGGAGGGCGACCTGCTCGCCGTCGACTGGGAACAGACCGGCGGCGGGACGCGCGCGAGCAGCGCGGAGAAGGACCGCTTCCTGCGCGCGGTGAAGCGGGATCGGCCCGGCCACCGGGTCCTCCTCTACTGCAACCGGGCCTTCTGGCGCACCCACGACACCAGCGGCTACGCGGGCGACGGGCTCTGGATCGCCGACTACGTCTCCCCCGGAAAGCCCCGGATCGAGGCGTCCTGGCGGATCCACCAGTACACCGACGACCCCCTGGACAGAAACGTCGCCGACTTCGGCTCGGTCCAGGCCCTGCGCGACTGGGCCGCCGGCTAGCCGTACCCGCCGGACAGCCGCTCGACCGTGCCCCTGGAGCGAGCCCGCTCCAGGGGCCGACCGGGCTATCTTGACCTGCACATGATAGGTACACAGCGTTCACACGCGGGCCACGGCGCGTGTGCGACGCTCCCGAGTACCACCCGTCGCACGGCATTCCGGCGAGCGCCCCCGCCCCGGGCGCGCGCCGTGGTGCCCGCGTTCCGAGAGGACACCCCACATGTCCCGTCGCCATCCGTTCTACGCGCGTCCGCTCCTGGCCACCGCCGCCGCCGTCGCCGTTCTCGCGGGCACCGCCGCCGCTGCGCCCGCCGCCGCCGCGCCCGCCGACACCCCGCCCGACCGTCCCGCGACCCTCGCCGCCGCGCTCGACGACACGTACTACCAGGACGCCCGGGGCAAGACCGGTTCCGAGCTCAAGGCGGCCCTGCACACGATCATCAGCGACCAGACCAAGCTCTCCTACAGCCAGGTCTGGGACGCCCTCAAGGCCACCGACGAGGACCCGGACGACTCCTCGAACGTGATCCTGCTCTACACCGGGCGCTCCCAGTCCAAGAACGACAACGGCGGCAACGCCGACCAGTGGAACCGCGAGCACGTCTGGGCCACGTCGCACGGCGGCTTCGGTACGGCCACGGGCCCGGGCACCGACATCCACCATCTGCGGCCCGCGGACGTCTCGGTCAACTCCACTCGGGGGAACAAGGACTTCGACAACGGCGGCAGCGAACTGGGCGAGGCGCCCGGCAACTTCACCGACGGGGACTCCTTCGAGCCGCGTGACGCGGTCAAGGGGGACGTCGCCCGCATGATCCTCTACATGGCGGTGCGCTACGAGGGCAACGACTCCTTCGCCGATCTCGAACCCAACGAGCAGGTGAACAACGGCTCGGCACCCAGGACGGGCAAGCTGTCCGTGCTGAAGCGGTGGAGCCAGGAGGACCCGCCGGACGCCTTCGAGAAGCGCCGTAACGACGTCATATTCGAGCGGTTCCAGCACAACCGGAACCCGTTCATCGACCACCCCGAGTGGGTCGACTCCATCTGGTAGCCCCGGCCTCCCGGCTCCGGCTCACCCCTCCCCGACCAGGACCTGCGCGCTGCCTTCCACCGCGGCCTCCCGGGTCGCATAGCGCGGCAGGTCCTGGCCGATGCCCTCCCGGACGATGTCCGGCGGGCCCAGCAGGTCGCGCGGGTCGACGATCGCGACGTGCCGGCCGTCGGCGGAGAGCCGGCCCAGCCCCGTGTGCAGCATCCCCAGGCCTACGGAGTCGACGGAGGTGACGTCGTGCAGGTCGAGCACGACCGGGCTCTCCTGGTCCGGCCCCGACTCGTCCAGGGCGTACAGCACCCGCTCGGCGGCCGTGAAGTCGATGGACCCCTGCGCGGCGACCACGCCGACCTGCTCGTGCAGGACCCGCTCGTGATCGGCCGATGGCGCGGACGGCAGGTCGTCGGCGGTGGTGACGAGGCTGACGGTGGAGCCGGGCAGCGCGGGGTTGAGCATCAGATGGAGCCCGTACCGCTCGGAGAGCGCGCGGAGCGCCGCCTGGCCGCGCACCGAATTGCCGGCGGTGTCCAGGGGCGGGCTGTAGGTGGCGAGGCCGAAGCGGGCCGGTCCGACCGCGATGAGGCCGCCGGAGACCCCGCTCTTGGCGGGCAGCCCGATCCGCAGCAACCACTCCCCCGAACCGTCGTACATCCCGCAGGTGGCCATCACGGCGAGCACCCGGGCGGCGACCTCCGCCGAGACGACCTGCTCCCGCGTGACGGGGTTGAATCCGCCGTACGCGAGGGTCGCGGCCATGGTGGCGAGGTCGAGCGCGGTGACGCGTACGGCGCACTGCCGGAAGTACCGGTCCACCGCGAGCACCGGGTCGACGGGCATGGTGCCGGTGGCGCGGATCAGATAGGCGAGGGCCCTGTTGCGGTCCCCGGTCGTCGACTCGGAGGTGAACACCTCCTCGTCCACATCCAGTTCACGCCCGGCGAAGCGGCCGAGGCAGTGCAGGATGCGCTCGAAGGCGGGTTCGTCGGGGGCGTCGGGGATCAGGGCGGTGGTGACGATGGCCCCGGCGTTGACCATCGCGTTGGCGGGGCGGCCGGTGCCGGGTTCGAGGCTGATCGCGTTGAACGCGTCGCCGCTCGGCTCGGCGCCCACCCACCGGCTCACCTCGTCCAGACCGAGGACGGAGAGGGCGAGGGCGTAGACGAACGGTTTGGAGACCGACTGGATGGTGAAGGGCACGTCGGCCTCGCCCGCGCTGTAGCAGTGGCCGTCCATACTGACCAGGGCGAGCCCGAAGGCGTCGGGGTCGGCGAGCCCCAGCTGCGGGATGTAGTCGGCGGGCCGGCCACCGGGCAGGTCCCGGTATTCGGCGCGCAGCTTGTTGAGCGAGTCGGTCACCGCGTCGGAAGCACTCATCTCCGCCTCCTCCTCAACCGCGCTCGGCCTGGGCGACCCGGGGGAAGGCCTTCACCCCGGCGGCCTCGCGGCTGTCGGCCCGGGCGGTGACCGTCCGGTCCGGCGGGGCGTCCGCCACCCCGACGGACACCGTGTCGAGAACCTCGTCCTCCGCGTCGGCGAACTCCACCCTCACGGCGTGGAAGGCGGGCTCGTCCGTGGGACCGGCGCCCCGGACGAGGGCGCTGCGGGCCTCCTCCGCCGGGGCGACGGGCAGCCCGTTCATCGAGGCCTCGGCCACCGCGTCGCCCCGGCCTCGGACACCTTCGAGCTTCGCGGCGGCGTCCTGCCGCAGGTGCTCGGTTGCGGCGGAGGCGGTCGGCACGGCTGCGGCTGCCGCTGCGGCGGGCACCAGGAGACGGGCCCTGCGGCGGTGGAGATTCTTTGTCACGGACAGTCCGTCCCATCGAGGTTGTGAAGCGGGCGGAGGGGAACGAGGAGACCGCGAGCGTGCACATCGCGCACCTCGACGGCCGATGATCACCAACTCGCCCATACTAGGATCAAAAGGTATGAATGACTCGTCGAAGCATCCGCTTCATACGGGAGCGGGTTCGAGCCCCGGGAGGGAACGATGGACACGGACGCCCTGACCGCCGGAGTGTTGCGGGAGCTGCGGGCGACCCGGCCCTATCCGGCCCTGTCCCTGACGATGCCGACCCACCGCACGGCCCCCGACAACGCCCAGGACCCCGTGCGGCTGCGCAACCTGGTGGCGGAGGCGGGCCACCGCATGGACGCCGATCCGCGGGTGAGCCGGGAGACGGCCGCCGCCATCCGGGCCGAGCTGGACCGGGCCGTGGACGAGGTGGACCTGCGCCGGGCCCTGGACTCGCTGGTCGTGCTGGCCACGGCCGACGGACACCAGGTCTGGCAGCTGCCGCGCACCGCGCCCGAACGGGTGGTGCTCAGCGACTCCTACCTCACCCGGAACCTCGTCGCCGCGAAGGCCCAGGCCCGTCCGTACTGGGCGCTCACCGTCGCCGCCGACCAGGCCACCCTGTGGAGCGGCACGGACGGGGGCATCGAGGTGCGGGAGACCGGCGGTTTCCCCCTCACCGCGCCGAAGGAGCCGCCCAACCCGCAGCGCGAGATGCGGATCGGGGACACCCCGAGCACGTTCACCGACGAGGACACCCGCAACTTCTTCCGTACGGTCGACGAGAAGCTGCGCGCCCTGCTGGCCGCCGATCCGCGCCCGCTGTACGTGATGGGGCTGCCGCCCGCGCTCTCGCTCCTGGACGAGGTGGGCGAGAGCGCCAAGGCGGCCGTCGGCCGCGTCGCCAAGGGCGCACCGGCCGACCTGCCCCCGGCCGACGTGCTCAAGGAGCTGCAACCCGCCCTGAAGGAGGGTGCCCGGCAGGCCACCGCCGACGTGGAGCGGCGCCTCGACAACGCGCGCAGCGCCCACACGTTCGCCGGCGGGCTCGATGAGGTGTGGGCCGCCGTCCGGGAGGGCCGGGTGGGTCTGGTCGCGGTGGAGGAGCACTTCCAGACCACCGTCCGGGTGACCGACGAGCACCTGGAGCCGGTCCCCGAGGGCACGACGGCGGCGGAGGACCCGCAGATCCGCGAGGACATCGTGGACGAGCTGATCGAAGCGGCCCTGGACGGCGGCGCCGAGGTGGTGTTCGTCGAGGACGGTGCACTGGCCGAGCACGGCCGGATCGCGGCGGCGCTGCGGTTCTGACGACCGCCGACCGGCCGAGGCCGTCTCCGTACGCGACCGTACGGGGGCGGCCTCAGCCGATCCGCCGCACCGGCTCCCCGTCGAGGAACGCCCGGATGTTCTCGACCGCCTGCCCGTAGTACGTCGCGTAGTTGGCGCGGGAGACATATCCCAGGTGCGGGGTGGCCAGCAGGCGCGGGGCGGTGCGCATCGGGTGGCCGGACGGGAGCGGTTCGACGTCGAACACGTCGATCCCGGCCCCGGCGATGGTCCCGGCGTGCAGGGCCGCGAGCAGGGCGTCCTGGTCGACGATGGCGGCCCGCGAGGTGTTGACGAGGTAGGCGGTGGGGCGCATGAGGGCGAGTTCGGCGGCGCCGACCAGGCCCCGGGTGCGCTCGCTGAGCGCCAGGTGCACGGAGACGAAGTCGGCGGCCTCCAGCAGTTCTTCCTTCGACGCGGCGAGCGCGGTCCCGACCTCCCGCGTACGTTCCTCGGTCAGGTTCTGGCTCCAGGCGACCACCTCCATGCCGAAGGCCCGGCCCACCTCCGCGACCCGGCCGCCGATCCTGCCCAGCCCCAGCAGTCCGAGCGTCCGGCCGTGCAGGTCGGCGCCGAGGGTGGACTGCCAGGGGCCGTTCTCGCGCAGGCCGTTCGCCTCGGGGACGATCGAGCGGGCGAGGCCGAGGAGCAGGGCCCAGGTGAGTTCGACCGGCGGGGTGGAGGAGCTGGCCGTCCCGCAGACGGTGACGCCGTGCCGCTCGGCGGCGGCGAAGTCGATCACGGAGTTGCGCATGCCGGAGGCGACCAGCAGTCGGAGCCGGGGCAGCCGCGCGAACACCTCCGCGGGGAACGGAACCCGCTCGCGCAGGGTGACGACGATGTCGAACTCCGCCAGGGCGTCGGCCACTTCCTCCACCGAGCCCAGGTGGTCGGCGAAGGTGACGACGTCCACGTCGGCGGTGACGGGCGACCAGTCGGCGACGGTGGTGGCGGCGGACTGGAAGTCCTCGATCACGGCGCAGCGCAGCTTCACGAAGGGCTCTCCGGCAGGGTGGTCGGGGCAGTGGGACGCTCTCCATGATCGCCCCACGCGCCTCACGGCGCTCACCCGCCCCAGCTCCATTCCGCGACCTCCGGCAGGTCGACGCCGTGCTCGCGGATCCAGGCGTGGTGGCGGGTGCGGGTGTCGGCCATCGCCTGGCGTACGGCGACCGCGCGGACGCCGAGCCCCGGCACCCGGTCGATGACGTCCATGACCAGCCGGTAGCGGTCCAGGTCGTTGCGGACCACCATGTCGAACGGTGTGGTCGTGGTGCCCTCCTCCTTGTAGCCGCGCACATGCAGGTGGGCGTGGCCCCGCCGGCGGTAGGCGAGCCGGTGGATCAGCCACGGGTAGCCGTGGTAGGCGAAGATCACCGGCCGGTCCCGGGTGAACAGGGCGTCGTACTCGGCGTCCGCCATCCCGTGCGGGTGCTCCTCGTTGGGCATCATGCGGGCGATGTCGACGACGTTGACCACCCGGACGGCCAGCTCCGGCAGGTGGCGGCGCAGCAGGTCGGCGGCGGCCAGCACCTCCTGGGTGGGCACGTCCCCGGCGCAGCCGAGCACCACGTCCGGTTCCCGGCCGCCGTCCTCGGTCCCGGCCCACTCCCACACCCCGGCCCCGCGGGCGCAGTGGGCGCGGGCCTCCTCCAGGGTGAGCCAGTCGAAGGTCGGCTGTTTGCCCGCCACGATCACGTTGACGTGGTCCCGGCTGCGCAGGGCGTGGTCCGCGACGCAGAGCAGGGTGTTGGCGTCCGGCGGCAGATAGACCCGGACGACTTCGGGGCTCTTGTTCAGGACGTGGTCGACGAAGCCGGGGTCCTGGTGCGAGAAGCCGTTGTGGTCCTGGCGCCAGACATGCGAGGTGAGCAGGTAGTTGAGCGAGGCGATGGGGCGCCGCCAGGGCAGCCGGCGGGCGGTGCGCAGCCATTTGATGTGCTGGTTGACCATGGAGTCGACGATGTGGGCGAACGCCTCGTAGCTGGAGAAGAGTCCGTGCCGTCCGGTCAGGAGGTACCCCTCCAGCCAGCCCTGGCAGAGGTGTTCGGAGAGCACCTCCATCACCCGGCCGTCGCGGGCGAGGTGTTCGTCGGTGGGCAGGGTCTCGGCCTGCCAGGCCTTGCCGGTCGCCCGGTAGAGGTCCTGGAGGCGGTTGGAGGCGGTCTCGTCGGGGCCGACCACCCGGAAGTCCCGGCGCTCGGCCGTCGCGGCCATCACCGCCTCCAGGAGTCCGCCGAGCACCTGGGTCGGTGAGTGCAGGGCGGCGCCCGGCTTCTCGACACGTACGGCGTGGCCCTCCAGGGCGGGCAGCGGCAGCGTGCGCAGGAGCAGACCGCCGTTGGCGTACGGGGTCGAGCCGAGGCGGGCCGTGCCCTCGGGGACGCAGGCGAGGACCTGTGCGGTGGGGCGGCCGTCGGCGTCGAAGAGTTCCTCGGGGCGGTAGGAGCGCAGCCAGTCCTCCAGCTGCCGCAGGTGGGCCGGGTTCTCCCGGACCCCCGGGAGCGGGACCTGGTGGGAGCGCCAGGTGTTCTCGACGGGGAGGCCGTCGACCTCCTCTGGGCCGGTCCAGCCCTTGGGGGTGCGCAGGACGATCACGGGCCAGCGGGGGCGCTCGGTGGCTCCTTCCTCGCGGGCCGCGCGCTGGTGGGCGGCGATCCGGTCGGCGGCGGTGTCCATGGCGGCGGCCATCGCCCGGTGGACGGTGGCCGGGTCGTCGCCGGTGACGTGGAGCGGGTCGTGGCCGTAGCCGCGCAGGAGGGCGTCGAGTTCGTCCTCGGGGAGGCGGGCCAGGACGGTGGGGTTGGCGATCTTGTAGCCGTTGAGGTGGAGGACCGGCAGGACGGCCCCGTCGTGGACCGGGTCGAGGAACTTGTTCGCGTGCCAGGAGGCGGCGAGCGGTCCGGTCTCCGCCTCGCCGTCCCCGATCACGCAGGTGACCAGCAGGTTCGGGTGGTCGAAGGCGGCTCCGTAGGCGTGGGTGAGGGCGTAGCCGAGTTCGCCGCCCTCGTGGATGGAGCCGGGCACGTCCGGGGCGACATGGCTGGGCACCCCGCCGGGGAAGGAGAACTGCTTGAAGAGGACGCCCATGCCCTCGGCGGTGCGGGGCACGTCGGGGTACGTCTCGGAGTAGCTGCCCTCCAGCCAGGCGTTGGCGAGGACGGCCGGGCCGCCGTGGCCCGGGCCCCAGACGCAGAGCGCGTCGAGGGACCGGTCCTTGACGACGCGGTTGAGATGGGTGTGGACGAGGTTGAGCCCCGGCGAGGTGCCCCAGTGGCCGAGCAGCCTCGGCTTGATGTCCTCGGGGGTGAGCGGCCGGGTCAGCGGGGGGTTGGCCATCAGGTAGATCTGGCCGACGGCGAGGTAGTTGGCCGCGCGCCAGTGCGCGTCGAGCGCGGCGAGTTCCTCGTCGGAGAGGGCGGACGGGGTGGGGGTGTCGCTCGCATCGCGGGGGTCGCTCACGGAGCAGGTCTCCTCGTCGGGTGGCGGCGCACGGGTGGTCGGGGCTGCCCCGGAAAGACCGGGGCTGAGGCCTTGAGGGCCCAGGGCTCAGGCCTTCTCGGGGCCGTACCAGAGCGTGGTCGGGTTGCAGAACTCGCGGATGCCGTGCCCGGCCAGCTCCCGCCCGTAACCGGAGCGTTTGATCCCGCCGAAGGGCAGGGCCGGGTGCGAGGCGGTCATCCCGTTGAAGAAGACCCCGCCCGCCTCCAGGTCCCGGGCGCAGCGTTCCTGCTCCCCCGCGTCCC
Organism: Streptomyces sp. NPDC043746; assembly: GCF_056436485.1. Lineage (NCBI taxonomy): Bacteria > Bacillati > Actinomycetota > Actinomycetes > Kitasatosporales > Streptomycetaceae > Streptomyces > Streptomyces sp. NPDC043746. The sequence goes on from NZ_JBWKCM010000029.1 coordinate 46,967, forward strand.
GGGTCCAGACGTTGGAACTGAGCCCGAACGGGGTGTCGTTGGCCAGGTGGACGGCCTCGTCGAGGTCCGCGACCCGGTAGAGGGTGGCGACCGGGCCGAAGGTCTCCTCTCGGTGGATGCGCATGGCGGGGGTGATCCCGGCAAGCACGGTCGGGGTGTAGAACCAGCCGTTCTCCAGGCCGCCGTCGAGATGGTCGGGCCGGCCGCCGCCGCACAGGACGGTGGCGCCGCGCTCCACGGCGTCGTCGACCAGCTCCTCCAGGTCGGTGCGGCCCTGTTCGCTGGAGAGCGGCCCGATGTCGGTGGCCTCCGCCATCGGGTCGCCCACGGTGAGGTCCCGCATCCCGGCGGTGAAGTGCTCGGCGAACGCGTCGTACACGTCGGCGTGGACGATGAACCGCTTGGCGGCGATACAGGACTGGCCGTTGTTCTGGACGCGTGCGGTGACGGCGGTGGCGGCGGCCTTCTCGACGTCGGCCGAGGGCAGCACGATGTACGGGTCGCTGCCGCCCAGCTCCAGCACGGTCTTCTTGATCTCGTCCCCGGCGGTGGCGGCGACGGCGCGGCCCGCCGGTTCGCTGCCGGTGAGGGTGGCCGCCGCGACCCGGGGGTCGCGCAGGACGGCCTCGACGGCGCCCGAGCCGATCAGCAGCGTACGGAAGCAGCCTGCCGGGAATCCGGCCCGGTGGAACAGGTCCTCCAGATAGAGCGCGGTCTGCGGGACGTTCGAGGCGTGCTTGAGGAGGCCGGTGTTGCCCGCCATCAGGGCGGGGGCGGCGAAGCGCACGACCTGCCAGAGCGGGAAGTTCCACGGCATCACGGCGAGGACGACGCCGAGCGGCCGGTAGCGGACCAGGGCGCGGGAGGCGCCGGAGTCCGTCACGTCGGCGGGCTCGGGGTGCTCGTCGGCGAGCAGGCGTTCGGCGTTGGCCGCGTACCAGCGCATCGCCTTGGCGCACTTGGCCGCCTCGGCGCGGGCCGCGGTGACCGGCTTGCCCATTTCGAGCGTCATCGTACGGGCGATGGTGTCGCGTTCCGCCTCCAGCAGGTCGGCGGCCCGGTTCAGCCAGGCGGCGCGCTGCTCGAACGGAGTGGTGCGGTACTGCTGGAAGGTGGTGTGGGCGGCGGTGATCCTGCGCTCGGTCTCCTCCTCGCCCAGGGCGTCGTAGGACCTGATCAGTTCGCCGGTCGCGGGGTTGACCGTCGCGATGGGCATGGCAGTGGCCTCCTTGCATCGGTAGTCCGACGGTGCCGCGTCGCGTGGCCGGGCGCAACGCGGCCCCTCCCCCCGCGCGTACCCGGCCGACGCGGATCATGCGTGCCGGTGGGGCACGTTCCGCGTCGGCCGGGTGGGGGTGCTGTCGCTATACGAGCGTCTGGACCAACGCCGCCAGCGGGGCGCGGCGGGACTCGCGCACGCCCGGCAGCGGGGTGTACGGGGACAAGCCCGCGGTCTGCGGCGCCTGGGCGTAGCGGGTGAACCAGACGACCTTGCCGTCCGTGGTCCGGCAGGTGCCCCAGCTGTCGCTGAGGGCCATCACCCGGCTCAGCCCGCCGCCGGTCTCCAGCAGCCGGGGCATCCGGGCGCTGTTGTCGGCGACGGAGACGGTGACGTGCCGTCCGGTCCAGCGGAGTTCGACGACACAGGTGTTCGCGTCGCCGACGTGCCGGTGGACATTGGCCAGGAGTTCGTCCAGGGCCCGGCAGACCGGCCGGACCTGGAGTTCGAGGCTCCAGTGACGGAGGTGGGCGGCGACGATGCGCCGTACCTGGGAAACGCGCTCTGCGGACACCCGCAGTTCGACCGCGTAGTGCCGGTCGGGTGGAACGGTCATCGTCGAGGCTCCTCACCACGAGGCCCATCTGCTTCACCCCGTCGTACCAACGACCCCCGAACACGAAGCGTGAGCACTGATCACTTCTGGGTCACTCAACAGGGTGGCCCGGGTGAGCCGTCCCCGCAACAGATGAGCTGTCGCCGCTGGTGAGGGCCGTTCGGCGGCGCTCGTCAGCGGGAGGTCAGAGGAGGTACGGCAGCAGTCGGTCGGGGGTCAGGGGCAGCTCCCGGATCCGCGCCCCGGTGGCATGGCGGACCGCGTTGCCGATGGCGGCGGCCGTGCCGACGATGCCGATCTCGCCGATGCCCTTGGAGCCCATCGGGTTGAGGTGGCGGTCGTCCTCGTCGATCCAGTGGGCCTGGATGTCGAGCGCGTCGGCGTTGACGGGGACGTGGTAGGAGGCGAGGTCCTTCGCGGTGAAGTCTCCGAAGACCGGGTCGATGGCGGACCCTTCGGTGAGCGCCATGCCGAGGCCCATGACCATGCCGCCGACGAGCTGGGAGCGCGCGGTCCGGGCGTTGAGGATCTTCCCCGCGGCGTACACGCCGAGGAGCCGACGCACCCGGATCTCGCCGGTGACGGAGTCGACGGCCGTCTCGGCGAAGTGGGCTCCGAAGGCGTGCCGGGCGTACGGGGAGTCCGCGGCGGTCTCCTCCTCGGTGTCGGCGGTGGTGGTCAGCCCTTCGGCGGGGAGCGGCCCCCGGTGGCCGGCGAGGCGGTCGGCCAGGTCGGCCGCCGCCTTGTGGACCGCCCAGCCCCAGGAGGCGGTGCCGGAGGAGCCGCCGGCGAGCGGGGCCGTGGGCAGGTCGGTGGAGCCGACGGCCACGTCGACGCTCTCCACGTCCACGCCGAGCGCCGAGGCGGCGATCTGGGCGAGGACGGTCCGGGCGCCGGTGCCGATGTCGGTGGCGTTGACCTCGATCCGGAAGGCTCCGTCGGCCGCCGCGTGGGCGCGTGCGGCGGACCGGGAGACGAGGACGGGGTACGTCGCGGAGGCCACGCCCGTACCGAGGAGCCAGCGGCCGTCCTGGCGGGCGGCGGGGCGGGGGTCGCGGCCGTGCCAGCCGAACCGGTCGGCGCCCTCGCGCAGGCAGGCGGCCAGACCCCGGCTGCTGAAGGGGCGGCCGCTGTCCGGTTCGGTGGCCGGGTCGTTGAGCAGCCGCAGTTCGACCGGGTCCATGCCGAGGGCGGAGGCGAGTTCGTCCATGGCCGACTCCAGCGCGTACATCCCCGAGGCCTCGCCGGGTGCGCGCATCCAGGAGGGGCTGGGGACGTCCAGGGCGGCCACCCGGTGGGCGGTCGTGCTGTCCGGCGACCCGTACATCACGCGGGCGGGTACGGCGGCCTGCTCGACGAACTCCTTGAGGGTGGAGGTGTGGGTGGCGATCTCCTGGGAAAGGGCGTGCAGGGTGCCGTCGAGGTCGGCGCCGAGGCGCACCCGCTGGATCGTGGGCGCCCGGTGGCCGACGACCTCCGCGAGCTGGGCGCGGGGGAAGACCACCTTCACCGGGTGGCCGGTGTGGCGGGCGGCAAGAGCGGCCAGGACCGGCTGGGGGCGGGTGGTGCCCTTGGATCCGAAGCCGCCGCCCACGTGCTCGGAGTGGACGGTGATGCGGTCGGGGGCGAGGCCGAAGACCTGCGCGAGGCTCTTGCGTACGGCGTTGGAGCCCTGGCTGGAGTCGTGGACGGTGAGGTGCCCGTCCTCCCACCAGGCGGTGGCGGCGTGCGGCTCCATGGGGTGGTTGTGGAGCGAGCCCATCCGGTAGGTGGCGTCGACCTGGACGGGGGCGGCGGCGAAGGACCGCTCGAAGTCACCCCGCTTGCGGACGGCGGGGAAGCCGCCGTTGGCCTCCTCGGGCGTGTAGAGGCCCGGGTGGTCCTCGGTGAGGATCACGTCGTGCTCGGTGCTCTCGTACTCGACCAGAAGCCGCCCGGCGCCCGTGCGGGCGGCCTCCGGGGAGTCCGCGACGACCAGGGCGACGGTCCAGCCGTGGTGCGGGACCCGGTCGCTCTGGAGGACGGCGAGGATGGGGTCGTCGGGTTCCGCGAGCCGGGGCGCGTTGTCGTGGGTGAGGACGGTGCGGACGCCGGGGGCGGCGAGCGCGTCGACGGCCCGTACGGCGGTGACCCGGCCGGCGGCGATGGAGGCGGGGACGGGCCAGGCGTACAGGGTGCCGGGCGGGGTGTGCTCGGCCGCGTACCGGGCGGTGCCGGTGACCTTGTCCCGGGCCTCCCTGCGGACGACGGGCGCACCGGTGAGCTGCGGGGCGTGCGACATGGCGGTGGGGCCTCCGGTCGGTGGGGCGGGCGGGGCGGGTCAGCCGGTCGGGCCGGCCTCGGGGTCGTGCGGCCCGGTGAGTTCGCCCAGGACGTCGAGGGCCACCCGGCGGACCAGGTCCACCTTGAAGGCGTTGTCGCGCAGGGGCCGGGCCTCGGCGAGTTCGGCGGTCAGGGCGTGCTGGAAGGCGGCGGGCGTGGCGGGGGCGCCGAGGAGTTCGGCCTCGGCCCGGTGGGCGCGCCAGGGCCGGTGGGCGACCCCGCCGAAGGCGAGCGTGGCGCGTTCGACGCGGCCGTCGTCCACCTGGAGGGTGGCGGCGACGGAGACGAGGGCGAAGGCGTACGAGGCCCGGTCGCGGGCCTTGCGGTAGCGGGAGGCCGTGCCGGAGGCGGGCGGTGGGAGCACCACCTCGGTGATGAGTTCGCCCGGCCGGATGACGGTGTCCTGGTCGGGGTTCTCGCCGGGCAGCCGGTGGAACTCGGTGACGGGGACGCTCCGTTCGCCCTCCGGCCCGAGCAGCAGCACGGTCGCGTCGAGGGCGGCGAGGGCGACGGCCATGTCGGAGGGGTTGGTGGCCACGCACTCGGTGGAGTGGCCGAGGATCGCGAGGTCGCGGTGGTGGCCCTCGCGGGCGGGGCAGCCGGAGCCGGGGAGCCGTTTGTTGCAGGGCTTGGAGACGTCCTGGAAGTAGGTGCAGCGGGTGCGCTGGAGGAGGTTGCCGCCGGTGGTGGCGGCGTTGCGGAGCTGCCCCGACGCCCCCGCGAGCAGGGCCTGGGCGAGGGCGGGGTAGGCGCGGCGTACGTCCGGGTGGGCGGCGAGGTCGCTGTTGCGTACGGTGGCGCCGATGCGCAGGCCGCCGTCGGGGGCGGCGGTCACCTGGTCCAGAGGGAGCCTGGTGACGTCGATGAGGAGGCCGGGTTCCTCGACGCCGAGCTTCATGAGGTCGACGAGGTTGGTGCCACCGCCCAGGAACCGGGCGCCGGGTCCGGCCGCGCAGAGCCGTACGGCCTCGGCGGTGGTGGTGGGTCGCTGGTAGCCGAAGGGCTTCACGGTGTCACGTCCTCGATGGCTTCGACGATCCGGGGGTAGGCGCCGCACCGGCAGAGGTTGCCGCTCATCCGCTCGCGGATCTCGTCCGGGGTGAGGGTGGCGGGTTCCATGGTCAGGGCGTCCGCAGGGGTGGCGTGGGACGGGTGGCCGTCGGCGGCCTCCGTGAGCATCCCGACGGCCGAGCAGAGCTGCCCGGGGGTGCAGTACCCGCACTGGAGGGCGTCGCGTTCCACGAAGGCCTGTTGCAGAGGGTGGAGGGTGTCGCCGTCGGCCAGGCCCTCCACCGTGGTGATCTCCGCGCCGTCCTGGGCGACGGCGAGCAGCAGGCAGCTGTTGGTGCGGCGGCCGTCGACGAGGACGGTGCAGGCACCGCACTGGCCGTGGTCGCAGCCCTTCTTGGCGCCGGTCAGGCCGAGCTGTTCGCGCAACAGGTCCAGCACCGTGGTGCGGTGGTCGAGCGTCAGATCGGTCTCCTCCCCGTTGATGCGGAGGGTCACGGAGGAGCGTTCGACGGTGACCGGTTCCGGGGCGGTGACCGTCTCCAGGGCGAGGGAGTCCATGCGCGAGCACCTTTCACTGCGGGCCCCTGATCGGCCCGGTTCACAGGCTTTCCGGCGTACGTGGTCCGTAAGGGGTCGCGTTACGCGTCAGCGGTTCTCCAGGCGCAGCCGTACCTCCTGCTCCTGGTCCCCCGCCGCCGTACCGACCACGCGTACGGCGAACGCCCCGGTGAGATGGGTGCGCAGCCGGTCCACGGCCCAGTAGCCGCCCTGGGCGTCCACGGTGACGGGGGCGGTGAGTGTCACGGGTTCGGCGGCGGCCCTGGGCTCGGAGACGTCGACCGTGGTGACCCAGACGGTGGGGCGGGGGCCGCTTGTCACCTCGGGTTCGTCGTCCGCCTCGCGGTCGGAGTCGAAGGCGTGGCCGAGCACACCGAAGACGCTCCGCGCGTCCGCGAGGTCGCACCGGCTCAGCGACACCAGCACCTCCTGGCCGTGGCCGTCCGTGGCTCCGTCGCCGCTTCGTTCGGGGGTGCTGTTCACGGGGTTCCTTCCGTCGGATGCCGGCCTTCGGGTCCACTCCAGGCTGACCCCGCATCGGGCCGACGGCGACACGGGAAGGGCCGAAGAGGGCTACAGCTCCCGGAGAGCGGGCAGGAGGGTCTTCTCCGCCCACGAGATGAAGGACTGCTGGTGTTCCCCGCCCACCTGGACGAGCGCGATCTCGGTGAAGCCCGCGTCGCTGTAGGCGCGCACCGCCTCGACGAACGCGTCGACGTCCGGTCCGCAGGGGATGGCGGAGGCGATGTCCTCCTCGCGGACGAGTTCGGTCGCCTGGGCGAAGCTCGTCGGTCCGGGGAGTTCGGAGTTGACCTTCCAGCCGCCGAGCGACCAGCGGAACTGTGCGTGGGCGCGGGCCACGGCGGCGTCCCGGTCGGGGTCGTAGCAGACGGGCAGCTGGCCCACCCGGGGCTTGCCCGCCCCTCCGTTGCGGTCGAAGTCGTCCAGCAGCGCGCTCTTGGCCTCGGTGGCGATCACCAGGTCGGCGCCGCGCCCGGCGAGGGCGCAGGAGGCCGGGCCGGAGACGGCGACGCCGATGGGCACCCGGGTCTCCGGGAGGTCCCAGAGGCGGGCGTTCTCCACGTCGAAGTGGGTGCCGTGGTGGTTGACGTTCCCGCCGTCGAAGAGGGCGCCGATGATCTCCACGGCCTCTTCGAGCATCTCCAGCCGTACGTGGGCGGCGGGCCAGCCCGCGCCGACGACGTGTTCGTTGAGGTTCTCGCCGGAGCCGAGGCCGAGCCGGAACCGGCCCTCGGCCAGGATCTGCAGCGTGGCGGCCTTCTGGGCGACGACAGCGGGGTGGTAGCGGGTGGTCGGGCAGGTCACGTACGTCATCAGGCCGATGCGCTCGGTGGCCTGCGCCGCCGCGCCGAGGACCGCCCAGGCGTACGGGGAGTGGCCCTGCTCCCGGAGCCAGGGGAAGTAGTGGTCGGAGGTGACGGAGAAGTCGAAGCCCGCCTGTTCCGCGGCGACCACGTCCCGTACGAGCTCTCGCGGTCCGGTCTGTTCGGTCATCATCGTGTAGCCGATTCGCACCATGCGAAACGCTTTTCCCCTGAGATACCCATAAAACATGAATTGCTGTGATCAGCCGACTGACGCCCTTCCTCAGGGGTATGCGGCAACCATGGACGTATCGAACGGAGCCACACAGGCACTGGCCGCCCCCCTCGCCGACGGGACGGGCGCGCTGGCGGCCATCCTCTTCCCCATCGCCGCGCTCGCCGTGGTCGGGCTGCTGATCGGCGGCTTCCTGCTGGGCAAGCGGAAGAGGGACGCGGAGCTGCCGCCGCCGCGCCCCGACGAGCAGCCCCACAAACCCGAGGGACGCACGCACATCGAGACGCACGACCCGCACGGCAGCGACCGCTTCCCCACCGACGGCAGCGCCCTCAACCCGCACCAGCTCGACGACCACGGCAACGCACCGCTCCCGCCCCACGGGGACGACCCGCGGCCCGACACCGATCCCCCGCGCAGCTGACCCGTCCCCCTCAGGAGGCGGGTCTGCCCGGCCCCGGCCACCCGGGCCCTGGTCACCGGCAGTACGGCCCGGGAGGCCGCCATTCCGGGCACCGGGTCGGCCCCGGCCCACGTCGCCTTCCGGCGCGCGGCCGGTGTACGAGGGATGGCCGCAGGCGGGCCGGGCCCTGCCGCACGTCACGGACGCCCCGCCGCGCACCGGACGGTGAGCGCGCCACCCGTGCGGCCCCGCGTTGCGCCGCCGCACGGGTCGTCCGAGGGTGGGTGCTGGACCGCGGCGGCTCCTCCCCTCGCCGCACCCCCGTGAGAAGGCAGTGGACCATGACCGGAAGCGACCCCCGTACGGCCCCGTCGACGGCGCCCCTGACCGGCCCGGCCGCACCGTGCTGGGTGACCCTGATGACGCGGGACCTCCAGGCCGCCCAGCGGTTCTACTCCGGGGTGCTGGGGTGGACGTTCCGCCCGGGGAAGGTCGGCGCGGAGTTCTCCGTGGCCCGCCGCGGCGACATCCCGGTGGCGGGGATCTTCGCGGTCTCCACCGCGTACCAGGTGGCGGTGGCGTGGACCCCGTACTTCGCGGTGGCGGACGCCGATGTGGCCGCCGCACGGGTCCGGGAGCGCAGCGGGACGGTGGCGGTGGGGCCGCTGACACTCGGCAAGGGGCGCGGTGTCCTGGCCTCCGACCGGGACGGCGCCTCGTTCGGCCTCTGGGAGCGCACCGAGCCGGTCGCCTCGCCGCCGGCCCCCGAGGGCCACGCCCACACCTGGCTGCGGTTGCGCACCCGCAACGCGTTCGACGCCGCCATCTTCTACGGCGAGGTGCTCGACTGGGCGAGCGGCCGTCCGGGCTGCTGCGACGTCGCGTACGAGGGTGACGAGGTCATCGTGCGGTGCGAGGGCCGGCCGCTGGCCCGGATCAGCTCCGGGGCGGTGGAGGCCGCCGTGGACCCGCTGGTGCGCCCGCACTGGCAGGCGCAGTTCCCGGTGGCGGACGTCCCCGTGACGGTGGCCGAGGCCGTGAGGGAGGGCGGCACCCTGGTGGAGGAGAGGGCCGTCGCGGGCGGCAGCGAGGCCACCCTGCGGGACCCCGACGGTGCGCTGTTCACGGTGACCGATGTGCGCGGCCCGGTCGACTCCTGGGGCTGAGCCGCTCAGCCCTCCCGGTCCTCGGAGTCGGGAAGCGGCGCGTCGTCGCGTGGTCCGGAGCGGTTTCGGGCCAGCGCCCAGACGGGGAAGACGAACCAGCAGGCCAGGAACCACAGCGCGATGCCGCCGACCAGCCAGAGCGCGAACGGGCTGTGGAGCGCGACGCGCATGATCAGCAGCAGGGTCGAGCACATCGTGAGGAACAGCAGCACCAGTCCGACCAGAGTCATCCGCGAGGCCCAGATGACCGTCTGCGGCTTCATCAGCCGGCCGGTGAGCAGCCGGTGGTAGGTGACCGGCCCGATGAGGGCGGCGACGGTCGAGGAGCCGAGCACCACGGTGGTGACGTAGATGTCCCGGTCCACCTCCGACAGTTCGGTGAACCTCGGCTGGAACACCACGGCGAGGAGAAAACCGAAGAGGATCTGCACCCCGGTCTGGGCCACGCGCAACTCCTGGAGCAGATCGGACCACTGCCGGTCCGCCCGCTCCTCCTCGGTCTCCTCCCGGCCTCTGCCATCGGTGGTGGACACGCGCACCTCCTCGTCTCGACGCCGGCGGGAGCCCGGGCACACCCGTCGGCTCCGGGGCTACGGGTTCCCCGGCCCTACGGGCTCAATCCCGGTGGCGGGGACCGCCGTCCGCTCGACCGCACCGCGCCCTTCGCCTAGGATCACGTCCACGGCATCGCGCGTCGGTCACCGTCCGGGTGAGGCGTGGAGGTAGCCCGTGAGATGCCCGTTGGAGGCATTCCACCGTGTCGGTCGAGTTGAACCACACCATCATTCATTCCCGCGACAACCGCCAGTCCGCGGAGTTCCTGGCAGATCTGCTGGGCCTGGAAGTCGGACAGGAGTGGGGCCCGTTCGTCCCGGTCGTCCTCGCGAACGACGTCACCCTGGACTTCGCGACGGTCCCGGAGGAGTCGATCACCCCGCAGCACTACGCCTTCCTGGTCTCGGAGGCGGAGTTCGACGCCGCGTTCGCCCGGATCCAGGAGCTGGGGATCGCGTACTACGCCGATCCGCATCTCAAGCACCCGGGCGAGATCAACCACAACGACGGCGGCCGGGGCGTCTACTTCCCCGATCCCAGCGGTCACGGCATGGAGCTGATCACCCGCCCCTACGGCGGCTGAGCGGCGTTCACCCCCCGACGGGGAGCAGAAGCTCCGGGCGGTCCCACAGGACCGCCGGCGGGTGGGCACGGGCGGTGCCGGTGCGCTCGGCGCCCACACTGCGGTAGAAGCCCTCGGCGGGCGGGTGGGCCACGATCCGGACACCGGTGAGGCCCGCCCGCCGCGCCTCCTCGCGCAGATGGCCGATGAGCAGCCGTCCGATGCCGAGCCCCTGCGCCTCGTCGGCGACGAACATCAGGTCCAGCTCGGGCGGCTGGAGGGTCAGCGCGTAGAAGCCGAGGACCCGGTCGTCGTGGCGGTCGGCGGCGACGAAGACCCGGTGTGCCTCGATGTAGTCGGGCCCGACCCGGTACCCGGCGACCATCGGGGCGTACGGGCCTTCGTAGGCGCGTGACGTCCGGACCAGCCGGGTGAGCCGCCGGGCGTCGCCCGCCGTCGCCCGGCGGACCACGGGCGCAGGGCGGTGCGGGCCGCGCTGCGACTTCGTAATAGCTGATGTCATGCGTCGAGTATTACGCACGGCGACGCCCTCCGGATACGGGGAGCGTTCGGCGGACCTCGGCCGCATGAACGGCTGTTCGGGGGTACACGGACTCCTGCACGTCGCCCGGCGGTGTCTCAGCCGGGCGACCACAGGACCGAAAGGGGTTGACCACTGTGCGACAACACAGCCGTGTACCGGCCGACGAGCGGTGGGGGCGGTAGCCGTGACAACAGCGATCATCGTCATCGCCGTGGCACTCGCCGCGGCCGCCGCCGTCTTCTTCTTCCTCGTCCGCGGCGGCGCCACCGGCGGCCGGGGGCTGCGCGGCCGGTTCGGCCCCGAGTACGACCGGGTGGTCGACCGGCACCACGGCGACACCAAGGCGGCCGAGCACGAGCTGGACGAGCGGGTGCGGCGCCACGGGGACCTGGAGATGCGGCCGCTGACGGAGGCCGCGCGCGCGGAGTACACCGCCCGCTGGGCCCGTACGCAGGAGTACTTCGTGGAGTCACCGCGGCAGGCGGTGGCCGAGGCCGACGCGCTCCTGGCCGACCTCGCCCGGGACCGGGGCTTCCCGGCCGGCGAGAGCTTCGAGGAGCGCGTGGACGCGCTCTCCGTCCATCACGCCCGCCATGTCGACGGCTACCGGCGGGTGCACGCCGCGCGCGACGACGGCACCGGCACGGAGGAGATGCGCGAGGCCTTCGTCGAGGCCCGCGGGCTCTTCGACGCACTCCTCGCGGAGGGCCCGGCGCCGCGCGACCACGGCAACCGACAGCTCACGAAGGGACGCGGCACATCATGACGCAGACTCCGAACACCGGTGGCACCCCCGGCGACGCGCCGAGCCGGCCGACCCCCTCGACCGGCGCCGAGCGCGTGCCGCCCATGACGCCTCCGCCCCCGAACACGCCCGCCACACCCGTACCGCCGACGGCCACCGAGCCGTCCGGGCCCGCGCCGACGGCCGGCCGGACACACACCGACCGGGCCCAGGCCGTCCCCGCCCGAGGGGACGCGCCCCCGGAGGACTCCCGCACGACGGCCTCCCCCGGCCGGACGGAGACGCCCACGCCCGGCGATGGCCCCCTCTTCGCCGCCGATCAGCGGGAGAGGTTCGACGCGCGCGTCCACCAGGCGGTCGCCGGATTCGTGGAGGACCCGCGCCGGGCCGTGCAGGAGGCCGACGCCGCCTTCGACGAGGTGGTCGCGGGACTCACCGAGGCCCTGGCTGAGCGGTCCCGGCTACTGCGCGCCGACCGGGACGACGAACGGTCCGGGGCGGAGACGGAGGATCTGCGGATCGCCCTCCGGCAGTACCGCGATCTCACGGAGCGCCTGATCCGTCTCTGAGCGGTGCGCGCGCCGTTCACGCGGATGCGGGGCCGGCCCGACCGATGCGTACCGGTCGGACCGGCCCCGCGCGATGGGGTGGGTCAGTGACCCTCGCCGCTCTCCTGCGGGTGGGTCGAGGAGTGGGTGGTGTCGGGCTGGTGGGTACGGGGCCCGGGGGTGGGTTCCGGGTCCGGGCCCGCCACCCTGCCCACCCCGAAGGCGATGGCGAAGACGGCGCCGACCGCGGCGGCGAAGGCGGCGATCCTCAGTCCGGTGCTCATGGTGATCCCTCTCCCGGCGGACGACAGCGGTTCCCGACACCCGCCAATATACCCCCCAGGGGTATAAGTGTCACACCGGGACCTCAGACCGCGCACCCTCCGCGCGGCGACCGGCCGACGGTCGGCCGCCGATCACCAGCCCCTCACCCAGCCGGTCCAGCACCGCCTCAGGAAGGCGCAGTCCGGTCCGCACGTAACCGTCGAGCCCTCCCCAGCGCTCGTCCATCGCGTCGAGCGCCGTGTCCAGATAGCGGGGGCGCACCTCGACGACGGCCGCCGCGACGGCCGGGTCGCCGCCGCCGTCCAGGAACTTCTGGACGTACGGCGCGAAGGCGGCGCGTACGGCGGGGTTCACCGCCAGGAAGTCCGAGCGCACGGTCTCCCGGGAGGCCCCGAGGATCATCAGCAGGACGGCCGCCGCCCAGCCGGTTCGGTCCTTGCCCGCCGTGCAGTGGAAGAGCACCGGCCGGGCGGCGGGGTCGGCGACGGTCTCCAGGAAGGCCCGGTAGGCGGCGGCGGCGCCCGGCGAGAGGACCATCTTGCGGTAGGTCTCCGCGAACAGCTCCTCGGCCCGGCCGCCGCCCAGCATCCGGCCCGCCTCGTCCGGATCGGCCAGCAGCGCCTTGAGCCTGGCCGGGGCCACACCCGGGTGGTCACCGAGGACGTCGGCCACGAAGAGCCTGGCCCGGGCCGGGAGGCGGTCCGGGGACCACTGGCGTTCGTCGGCGGTGCGCAGGTCGACGACCGTCCGGATGCCGAGTGCGGCCACCGCCCGGTCGCGGTCCGGCTCCAGCTCGCTCAGCTGCCCCGAGCGGAACAGGACCCCCTGCCGCACCCGGCGGCCTGAGCCCAGGGCGATACCCCCCAGGTCACGCAGGTTGACGACGGTGGCGGCCGGAACGGTCCGGGCGGTCTCCACGATGCACTGCCTCTTTCCCTGATGAGAACACCCAGGACCCCACCGGCCCGGGCTCAGTCCGCCAGCAGCTTCGCCTTCTGCTCCGCGAACTCGGCGTCCGTGAGCACCTCCCGCCGCCACAGCTCCGCGAGCCGCTCCAGCCGGGTGATGATGTCGTCCCCCTCCAAGGCCTCGTCCGCGTCCGGGGCGGCGGCCGCCGCCCCGAACCGCTCGTGGGCGACGAAGGCGCCTCCCGCCTCGCGGAAGGCCCGGGCCAGCTCGGAGGTCCACAGGTCCTCGCGGACGACCAGGGCGACCGCCTCCCCACCCGGCACACTCCCCTCCAGCACCTCGATGCCCCCGGCGTCCAGCGCCACGGCGGCCCCGGCCTCCGCCGGGTCGGACGGAACCGTCCCCTCCGGGTCGAGTTCCCGCAGCTCCACCGGGGTCAGCGCGCCCCCTTCGGCGCGGCGGACGAAGGCGAGGTCGGCGGGGTGTACGGCGCCGGACGCCACGGCACCGGCGAGGACGGGCACGACGGTCCGGGTGAAGCCGCTGCCGGGGAAGGCGATGACGAGGTGTTCCACAGGTCCGACGGCCACGGTCGCGTCCTCTCCGCATCCCGGCGCCCGCTGAGGCTCCGGGGTGGATACGGGTGTTCCAGAAGATGGCAGGTATGACAGGGATTGCATAAGAAACCGGAAAACTACCCACATAATATGCATCAACTGGTCAATTCATCCGATGTCCGGCATGGCCGTGTTGCCCCCGGCCCGCTCCGGGCTGGGTGCCCGGTGGACGTCGTGCCAGTAACGCGACAGTAAGTAAAGGATCAAGTGCGGACCGGAGAGGGCAAGGTCACAGCACGTGCCCCTGCTGCTCATTCCCCGCGCTGGCCTAGCATCTGAGCATGACGGTCCAGCCTGCTGACGGGCTCTCTCCGGCCGCCGCGTTCCCCGACCCCTCCCATGACCAGTGGCAGAGCCTCGTCGAAGGCGTTCTGCGCAAGTCGGGCAAGGAAGTCTCGGGCTCGGCCGCCGAGGAAGCGCTGTCCACCACACTGGAGGACGGGCTCACCACCCGGCCTCTCTACACCGCGAACGACATCTCTCCGGACACCGGTTTTCCCGGCTTCGCGCCTTTCACCCGGGGCAGCGGGGCCGCAGGGAACGCGGCGGGCGGCTGGGACGTACGCCAGCGCCACGCCCTGACGGACCCGGCCCGGCTCAACGAGGCCGTGCTCGGTGATCTGGAGAACGGGGTCACCTCCCTCTGGCTCACCGTCGGCGGTCCGGCCGGTCTCCCCGTGGACGCGCTCGGCCGCGCGCTGGAGGGCGTCTACCTCGACCTGGCGCCGATCGTGCTCGACGCCCCCGCCGACCTGGACGCCGCCGCCACCGAGCTGCTGCGGCTTTACGGGGAGCGGGGCGTCGCCAACGGCGAGGCCCGGGGGACCCTGGGCGCCGACCCGCTCGGCCACGAGGCCCGGACCGGGATCGAGGCCGACCTCACCACCGCCGTCCGCTGGGCGGAGGTCTGCGGTGCGCAGTACCCGGAGCTGCGGGCGATCTCCGTGGACGCGCTGCCGTACCACGAGGCCGGTGGCTCGGCCGCCGAGGAGCTGGGGCTCTCCCTGGCGACCGGTGTCGCCTATCTGCGGGCGCTGACCGGGGCCGGGATGGGCGTGGAGGCGGCCTGCGGGCAGCTGGAGTTCCGTTACGCGGCGACAGCCGACCAGTTCCTCACGATCGCCAAGCTGCGGGCCGCGCGCCGGCTCTGGGCGCGGGTCGCCGAGGCTTCGGGGGCGCCCGCCGCCGGCGCGCAGCGCCAGCACGCCGTGACCTCCCCGGTGATGATGACGCGCCGCGACCCGTGGGTGAACATGCTGCGCACCACGCTCGCCACGCTGGGCGCGGGGGTCGGCGGCGCGGACGCCGTCACGGTCCTGCCGTTCGACCACGCGCTGGGGCTGCCCGACGCGTTCGCCCGCAGGATCGCCCGGAACACCTCCACGATCCTGATCGAGGAGTCGCATCTGGCCCGGGTCATCGACCCGGCGGGCGGCTCCTGGTACGTGGAGCGGCTGACCGACGAACTGGCTGCCGCCGCCTGGGCGTTCTTCCAGGAGACCGAGCGGGCGGGCGATCTGCCCGCCGCGCTGCGCTCGGGGATGGTGGCGGAGCGGCTGGCCGCCACGTGGGCGGCGCGCAGTGCGAAGCTGGCCCGCCGCAAGGAGCCGGTGACGGGGGTCAGCGAGTTCCCGCTGCCCTCCGAACGGCCGGTGGAGCGCGAGCCTGCACCCGATCCGTACGCGGACGCCCCGGGCGGTCTGCCCCGGGTCCGGCGCGACGAGGCGTTCGAGGCGCTGCGGGCCCGCTCCGACGCACACCTGGCGGCGACCGGCGCGCGGCCGAAGGTGTTCGTCGCCGCGCTGGGGCCGGCCGCCGCGCACACCGCGCGGGTCTCGTTCGCCGTCAACCTCTTCGGGGCAGGCGGGATCGAGGCGGTGCACCAGCCGGTGTCGGTGGACGCGGGGACGGCGGCCGGTGCCTTCACCGCCTCCGGTGCGGGTGTCGCCTGTCTCTGCTCGTCGGACGCCCTGTACGCCGAGCAGGCGGCCGCGGTGGCCGGGGCGCTGAAGTCGGCGGGCGCGGCGCGGGTGTTCCTGGCCGGGCGCCCCGGCGAGTACGCCGACGTCGACGCCTACGTCTTCGCGGGCTGCGACGCGGTCGCCGTTCTCACCTCCGTACTCGATCGCATGGGAGTGGCGTGATGCAGACACCGCCCACGGAACAGACGTCCTCCGTTCCCGACTTCTCCGAGGTCGCGCTGGAGTCCCCCGCCTCCCCGGCCCCCTCCGTCTCCGCGGAGGAGTGGCAGGCCGCCGTGGCCGAGACGGCCGACGGCTCCGAAGCCCCGCTCTGGGAGACGCCCGAGGGCATCACGGTCAAGCCGCTCTACACGGGCGAGGACCTGGAGGGTCTGGACGCACTGCACAGCTACCCGGGCATCGCCCCGTACCTGCGCGGTCCGTACCCCACGATGTACGTCAACCAGCCCTGGACGATCCGTCAGTACGCGGGGTTCTCCACGGCCGAGGAGTCGAACGCCTTCTACCGGCGCAACCTCGCGGCCGGGCAGAAGGGCCTGTCGGTCGCCTTCGACCTGCCGACCCACCGGGGGTACGACAGCGACCACCCCCGGGTGACCGGCGATGTCGGCATGGCCGGGGTGGCGATCGACTCCATCTACGACATGCGCCAGCTCTTCGACGGCATTCCGCTGGACCGGATGTCGGTGTCGATGACGATGAACGGCGCGGTGCTCCCCGTGCTGGCGCTGTACATCGTGGCCGCCGAGGAGCAGGGCGTACCGCCCGAGAAGCTGGCCGGGACCATTCAGAACGACATTCTCAAGGAGTTCATGGTCCGCAACACCTACATCTATCCGCCGACGCCGTCGATGCGGATCATCTCCGACATCTTCGCGTTCACCTCGCAGAAGATGCCGCGCTACAACTCCATCTCTATCTCCGGCTACCACATCCAGGAGGCGGGTGCCACGGCCGACCTGGAGCTGGCGTACACGCTGGCCGACGGGGTGGAGTACCTGCGCGCCGGGCAGGAAGCCGGTCTGGACGTCGACGCGTTCGCGCCCCGGCTGTCGTTCTTCTGGGCGATCGGGATGAACTTCTTCATGGAGGTCGCCAAGTTGCGGGCGGCCCGGCTGCTCTGGGCGCGCCTGGTCAAGCAGTTCGACCCGAAGAACCCCAAGTCCCTGTCGCTGCGGACCCATTCGCAGACCTCCGGGTGGTCGCTCACCGCGCAGGACGTGTTCAACAACGTGACGCGTACGTGTGTGGAGGCGATGGCCGCGACGCAGGGGCACACCCAGTCGCTGCACACCAACGCGCTGGACGAGGCGCTGGCGCTGCCCACGGACTTCTCGGCGCGGATCGCCCGCAACACCCAGCTCCTGCTCCAGCAGGAGTCGGGCACCTGCCGGGTCATCGACCCGTGGGGCGGCAGTGCGTACGTGGAGAAGCTGACGCGCGACCTGGCGGAGCGGGCCTGGCAGCACATCGAGGAGGTGGAGGCGGCCGGCGGGATGGCGAAGGCCATCGACGCGGGCATCCCCAAGCTCCGGGTGGAGGAGGCCGCCGCCCGGACGCAGGCGCGGATCGACTCCGGGCGGCAGCCGGTGATCGGGGTGAACAAGTACCGGGTGGAGACCGACGAGCAGATCGACGTGCTCAAGGTCGACAACTCCTCGGTGCGCACCCAGCAGATCGAGAAGCTGCGCCGACTGCGCGAGGAGCGCGACGAGGTGGCCTGCCAGGAGGCGCTGCGCGCGCTGACGGCCGCCGCCGAGCGTGCCCCGGGCCCGGGCCTGGAGGGCAATCTGCTGGCGCTCGCGGTGGACGCGGCGCGGGCGATGGCCACGGTCGGGGAGATCTCGGACGCGCTGGAGAAGGTGTACGGGCGGCACGCCGGGCAGATCCGTACGATCTCCGGTGTGTACCGCAAAGAGGCAGGGGATTCCCCTTCGGTGGACCGGACCCGCGCGCTGGTCGACGCGTTCGAGGAGGCGGAGGGGCGCCGTCCGCGCATCCTGGTCGCCAAGATGGGCCAGGACGGCCACGACCGGGGCCAGAAGGTGATCGCCACGGCCTTCGCCGACCTGGGCTTCGACGTGGACGTCGGCCCGCTGTTCCAGACGCCGGGCGAGGTGGCGCGGCAGGCGGTGGAGGCGGACGTGCACATCGTGGGCGTCTCCTCGCTGGCGGCCGGGCACCTCACCCTGGTGCCGGCACTGCGGGAGGAGCTGGCCGCCGAGGGGCGCGAGGACATCATGATCGTGGTGGGCGGGGTGATCCCGCCGCAGGACGTCGAGGCGCTGCACGAGGCGGGGGCCGCCTCGGTCTTCCCGCCGGGGACGGTCATCCCGGACGCGGCCCACGATCTGGTGACGCGGCTCGGTGCCGCGCTCGGCCACGAGCTGTGAGCCGCTGACCGGATGGCTGCCAAGATCGACATCGACGGTTATGTGCAGGGAGTGCTCGACGGCAGGCGGGCGTTCATCGCCCGCGCGATCACGCTCGTCGAGTCGACGCGGGCCGAACACCGGGTGCTGGCCCAGGAGTTGTTGAGCCGGTTGCTGCCGCATGCGGGGGCGGCCCGGCGGATCGGGATCAGCGGGGTGCCGGGCGTGGGGAAGTCCACGTTCATCGACGCGCTCGGCACGATGCTCACCGGGCTCGGCCACCGGGTGGCGGTGCTGGCCGTGGACCCGTCCTCCAGCCGCACGGGGGGCTCCATCCTGGGTGACAAGACCCGGATGGAGCGGCTGGCGGTGGACCCGGCCGCCTTCGTCCGCCCCTCCCCCACCGCCGGAACGCTGGGCGGGGTGGCGAAGGCCACCCGGGAGTCCATCGTGGTGATGGAGGCGGCGGGGTACGACGTGGTGCTCGTCGAGACGGTGGGGGTCGGACAGTCGGAGACGGCCGTGGCCAACATGGTCGACACGTTCCTGCTGTTGACCCTGGCCCGGACCGGCGACCAGTTGCAGGGCATCAAGAAGGGTGTCCTGGAGCTGGCGGACGCCATCGCCGTGAACAAGGCGGACGGCCCGCACGAGCGCGACGCCCGGTCGGCGGCGCGTGAACTGGCGGGCGCGCTGCGGCTGATGCACCCGGCGGACGCGGCCTGGACGCCTCCGGTGCTCACGTGCAGCGCCCGCGAGTCGACCGGGCTCGACACGCTCTGGGACCGGCTGGAGCAGCACCGTACGGTTCTGGAGTCCACCGGCAGGCTGGCGGCCAAGCGCCGTGACCAGCAGGTGGACTGGACCTGGTCCATGGTCCGCGACGAGCTGCTGGACAGCCTGCGCAACCACCCCGCCGTACGGAAGCTGGCTCCGGAGCTCGAACAGCGCGTCCGCGAGGGCGCGTTGACGGCGACCCTGGCGGCCGAGGAGATCCTGCACGCGTTCCGGGGCGACGAGCCCGCCTGAGCCGTGCGACGACGGACCGATGGGCCCCCGGGCGGAGGGGCCCATCGGCGTTTCGGTGGAGGCCTCCTGCCGGTTCGTCAGCGCGCCCGGCCCGCGCCGCCCTCCTCCGCGCCCGGGCACCCCGCGGGCCGGGCGCGGTGGCCGCGTACCGGATCAGGCGCCGTCCAGCGCCTCCGAGACCAGGGCGCGTGCCTCCTCCTGGACCCGGGTGAGGTGGTCGGGGCCCTGGAAGCTCTCGGCGTAGACCTTGTAGACGTCCTCCGTGCCCGAGGGGCGGGCGGCGAACCAGGCGCTGTCGGTGCAGACCTTGAGGCCGCCGATCGCCGCCCCGTTGCCGGGGGCCTCGGTCAGGACGGCGGTGATGCGCTCGCCCGCCAGGGTGTCGGCCTTGACCTGCTGCGGGGAGAGTTTGGCGAGGACCGCCTTCTCCTCGCGGGTGGCGGGGGCGTCGACCCGGGCGTAGGCGGGGTCTCCGAAGCGGGCGGTGAGCCGGGCATAGCCCTGGGAGGGGGTGGAGCCGGTGACGGCGGTGATCTCGGCGGCGAGCAGGGCCAGCAGGATGCCGTCCTTGTCGGTGGTCCAGACCCGGCCGTCGCGGCGCAGGAAGGAGGCACCGGCCGACTCCTCTCCGCCGAAGCCGAGCGTGCCGTCGTAGAGCCCGTCGACGAACCACTTGAAGCCGACCGGGACCTCCACCAGGGGGCGGCCGAGGTCGTGGGCGACGCGGTCGATCATCGAGGAGGAGACCAGCGTCTTGCCGATGCCCGTTTGGGCGGGCCAGGCCTCGCGGTGGGTGTAGAGGTAGTCGATGGCGGCGGCCAGGTAGTGGTTGGGGTTCATCAGACCGCCGTCGGGGGTGACGATGCCGTGCCGGTCGGCGTCGGCGTCGTTGCCGGTGGCGATGGTGTACGCGTCGCGCTGCTCGATGAGCGAGGCCATGGCGTGCGGCGATGAGCAGTCCATCCGGATCCTGCCGTCCCAGTCCAGCGTCATGAACCGCCAGGTGGGGTCGGCGAGCGGATTGACGACGGTGAGGTCGAGCCGGTGGCGCTCCGCGATCCGCCCCCAGTACGCGACGGAGGCTCCGCCGAGCGGGTCGGCGCCGATCCGGATGCCCGCCTCCCGTACGGCGTCCAGGTCCAGGACGGAGGGGAGGTCGTCGACGTACGCGGTCAGGAAGTCGTGCCGGTGCGTGGTGTCGGCGGCCAGGGCGCGGGTGTACGGGATGCGGCGGACGCCGTCGAGCCCCGCCCCGATCAGGGCGTTGGCCCGGTCCTGGATCCAGGAGGTGGCCTCGGAGGCGGCCGGTCCGCCGTTCGGCGGGTTGTACTTGAAGCCGCCGTCGGCGGGCGGGTTGTGCGACGGGGTGACCACGATGCCGTCGGCCAGGTGTTCGGTGCGTCCCCGGTTGTACGCGAGGATGGCGTGCGAGACGGCGGGCGTCGGGGTGTAGCCGTCCTCACCGTCGATGAGGACGGTGGCCCCGTTGGCGGCGAGGACCTCCAGGGCGGTGGTCCGGGCGGGCTCGGAGAGGGCGTGGGTGTCGGCGCCCAGGAAGAGCGGCCCGTCGGTGCCCTGGCGGGCCCGGTAGTCGCAGATCGCCTGGGTGGTGGCGGCGATGTGGTCGTCGTTGAACGCCGCCGCGAGCGCGGAGCCGCGGTGGCCCGAGGTGCCGAAGGTGACCCGCTGGGCGGGTTCGGCCGGGTCGGGGTGGAGGGCGTAGTAGGCCGTCACCAGCCGAGCCACATCGACCAGGTCCGCGGACTGTGCCGGCTGCCCGGCCCGTGCGTGCGCCATCGGGTCTCCTCTTGCGTCTTCTTCGTCGTCGTCGGCCCTGGGGTGCGGGCCGTCGTCCCGGGGTGGGCGATCGCCCCGATCCGTACCCGATTCTGTCCCCTTGCCCCGCTCGGGTGTGCGACGGGTCCGCCTCCGTACGGGGGTGGCATCGCGGCCCCCGGACGCACCGTGCCCCCGGCCGGGTGGACCGGGGGCGCGGCACGGCGGGGAGTGCGGGGATCAACGGCCCTGGAGCGCCTTCACGTTGTCGCCGAAGGTCCAGTTCCGGGAGCCGTCCCAGTTGATGGACCAGGTCATCAGGCCCTTGAGGGAGCCGTTGTAGTGGTTCCAGGCCTGGGAGACGAGGGAGGGGGACATGTGGCCGCCGCCCGCGCCGGGCTGGGCGGGCAGGCCCGGGACCTGCTTGTCGTAGGGGACCTTGATGGTGGTGCCCTGGATGACGAGCCCCCGGTTCAGGCAGTCCGTCTGGGCGACGAAACCGGCCACCGTACCGGCGGAGTAGGAGTCGCCGGAGCAGCCGTACATGCTGCCGTTGTAGTACTGCATGTTCAGCCACCAGAGCCGGCCGTTGTCGGCGTACTTCTTGATGACGGGCAGGTACGCGCCCCAGATCGAGCCGTAGACCACGCTGCCGCCGGTGACGTACGCCGTCTCGGGGGCCATGGTGAGGCCGAAGTTCGACGGCATGGCGGCGAGGACGCCGTCGATGATGCGGATGAGGTTGGCCTGCGACGGGGAGAGCTGGTTGATGTTGCCGGTGCCGACGAGGCCGGTCTCGATGTCGATGTCGATGCCGTCGAAGTTGTACTTCTTCAGGATCGGGACGACGGTCGCGACGAACCGGTCGGCGACCGCGCTGGAGCTGAGGTCGATCCCGGCGGTCGCGCCGCCGATCGACAGGAGGAGGGTGAGCCCGGAGGCCTTGGCCTGGCACATCTCCGCGGGAGTGGCGACCTTGACGGTGTTGTCCATGCCGTCCTCCCAGAGGACGGTGCCGTCGGAGCGGATGACGGGGAAGGCCGCGTTGACGACGTTGTAGCCGTGCTGGGTGATACGGGAGTCCGTGATGGGGATCCAGCCGAGCGGCGGGTGCACGCCGTTGGCGGCGCCGTCCCAGTTCTCCCAGTACCCGTGGAGCACCTTGCCCGTGGGCTTGGACTTGACCGCGCAGGTCTCGGCGGCAGCGGCCTCCGAGGGGGTCTCGGTGGTCTTCGCCGGGGCGGCTGCGACCAGCATCGGCACGACGAGCGCCGCGGCCAGGCCGAGGCCCAGCAGCCGTGAGGTACGGCTCATGATCCGTATGTCCTTCCTGCCCGGGACCGCCGCCGGCCGGACGAGAGGTTCGCCCGACCCCGCCCTATGTCGTGACCCCGTCAAACCGTAGAATGGTCCAGACCTACGGTCAAGAGGTCTGGACCAAGCCCCCGGCGCGGTGGCGGGAGTGGCGGAAGCCCACCGCGGCGGGGTGGGAACCGGTCCGGGTCAGGAGTAGCGCAGCGCGATCGTGTCGCCCACGCCGATCACCTTGTCACGGGTGGCACCGGCGAACGCCGAGCCGTCGACGGACACCTTCCAGGTCGCCGAACCGGCGTTGGCCTTGCCGTTGACCGAGGTGATCGCTCCCGTCCCGGAGGCGGGGACCACGGAGGCGACACACCCGGCCGGGGTGGAGGCGGCCGACGCGGCGGCCAGGACCGTGCCGAGGTCGGTCGTCGTGCCGGTGGGAGTGAAGGCCACGTTGCAGACCTTCAGGGTGCCGGTCCCGTCGTCCACGGTGAGCGCCAGCTTCGTCGCCGTACCGGAGGTGAAGCCGCTCGCCGCGACCCAGGTGGGCGCTCCGGAGGTGACCGGGGCGGGCGGGGCGGCGGTGAAGCCGCCTCCCGCGACGGCGCGCAGGGCGTCGGTGGAGGAGTAGGCGGAGGGGCTGGTGTCCGAGGGCTGGTACTTGAAGCCGCCGGCCGGATTGAACTGGTTGGCGATCAGGAAGTCGATCGGGGTCCTGCCCATGGAGGTGAGGAAGTCGCCGGTCTGCGGGTTGATGCCGCAGGCGTTGAGACCGGAGACGGCCCAGCCGTTGGAGCTGGTGTTGATGCCGTACAGGGCGTTGAAGGCGCCGGAGGCGTTGACCAGCTTGCTCTTCAGGAACGCCTTGGCCCGGACGATGTCGGGGTCGGTGTTGGGGACCCCGGAGGAGCAGAGCGCGGCCATCGAGGCGCCCGTCATGTCGATGTCGCCCGGCTTGGCCAGCTCGGTCGGGTTGCCCTCGGCCTTGGCATAGGTCCAGCCGCCGTCGTCGTGCTGGTTGGCCCGGATCCGGGTGACGATCTTGTCCACGAGCGCCTGCGGCACGCGCTGGGCGCCCGCCTGGGTTCTGGCGCCGCTCAGCGCGAGGGCGGCGAAGACCGTGCCGTTGTAGTTGGCGGCGGGGCCGAAGTAGCCGGCCTCGGCGTTCTGCCAGTAGCCGTAGATGTCGGCGACGAGGTTGCGCGAGGCGGAGACGCGCGCCGGGTCGATCCCGGCGGCATACGCGTTGAGGGCGCCGCGCTCGTAGTCGGTGACGACCGGGGTGGCGGAGGGCCAGCCGGGAGTGGCGAGCAGATTGCGGTAGACGGTACGGGCGTTCTTCGTGGTGTCGCCGCCGGGCGCCACGTCCACGGCGGCCGTCCCGGCGGCGGCGAACGCGCTGAAGGCCCACTCGTTGGAGAGCCCGGAACCGGCGTACGAACCGTCGGCGGCCTGGAGGGACTTGAGATACGCCACACCGTTGGTCTTCGAGGTGGCGATCTGGGCGGGGGTGGAGGTCGCGGCGGCCGGGAGCGCGGTGAGGGCGAAGGCCCCCAGGGCGGCGGGAACCACGAGGGCGATGCGGCGGGACGTACGAGAGGTGCGGGAGGTGAGAGAACGGGGCATGTGCCTGCTCCTGGAGTGAGGGGCGCACGGCACCGCCCGCCCCGCGTCCACGCGCGGGGCAGAGGTGGGTGGCCGACGCCCGAACGCGTGGGTACGGCTTCGCTGGTACAGCTGCCAGCAGGGCATTCGGGCTCGGGAGCGGCCCCTGCCGTCCCACACCGCTGCGCGTCAGCCCCGGATTCGCACCGGGTTCCCCCTCGTGGCAGGCCAGGACGCTACCCGAGGAGGCAGGGGCGCGCCAGGCATGGCCGGAAACGTACGGCGGGCGCGAAGGCGAAGAGACGTCAGCGCCTTGACGGTCTCTTCGAGAGCGTGTTCCAATCCGCCTCATAAACACTCAGCCTCAGGGGAAGCCGGTCGGAATCCGGCGCTGACCCGCAACCGTAGGCCCGCCACCGCGCGGGCGAGCCGGAATGCCTGGGGCCTGGAACGTCAGCGAGAAACGCCGTCGCGGACTACGGCGTGGTTCGAACAGCTCCCTGGGGGCGGCCCCTTGCGCGGCCGCGTCGCCGGGGAGCCTTCCGCCACGCACGGGCCGCCCGGACGACACGAGGGGCCGTGGTGGGGACCGCACAGCAACATGACCGGCGCGCGGCCGGGCGAAGACTCCTGTCGCTGTTCTCGGCGGCGGCGATGACCTTCGCCGCGGGCCTCACCTTCGTCACCGGTGCCGCCCCGGCGGCCGCCGACAGCATCGAGCCGTGCACGCCGACGCGCGGTGCCGTCGTGGCCGTGGACTTCGGCCCGTTCGGCGGCGGGGTGGTGCGCGGCTGCGACACCACCCCGACCACCGGGTACGAGCTGCTGCGCGACGGCGGGTTCACCACCGAGGGCACCCAGCACGACGGGGAGGGCTTCATCTGCCGCATCGGCACGGACTCCTTCAACTCCGGTACGCGGTACCCGACTCCGGCCGCCGAGGACTGCGTCCTCACCCCGCAGGCCACCGCCTACTGGTCGTACTGGATCGCCTCGCCCGGCCAGTCCACCTGGTCCTACAGCCCGCTCGGCGCCATGGACCGCAAGCCCGAGGCGGGCGACGTGGACGCCTGGGTGTTCGGCGGCACCGACGTCGGCGGCTCCACCGGCCGGCCCACCTTCACCCCGGACGACGTCCGCGCGGGCGGGGGCGCGGTCCCGAGCCCCACGCCCACGCCGACGGACGGGCCGGGCGTTCCGGTCGGGAGGATCGACGTCCCGGCCGCCGCCCGCTGGGTGTCGGAGCAGCTGCACGACGGCTCCCATGTGGTGGACGAGGGCTCCGAGACCCCGGACTACTTCCTGACCACGGAGGCCGCGTACGCGCTGGCCGCCGCCGGGGGGAAGAGCCCGGCCCTGGACAAGGTGGTGGCCGAGCTGGCCTCCGGCGCCACCGAGTACGCCTACCCGGCGGGCCCCACGGAGGCGCCGGACGCCGCCGCGGCGGCCCGGCTGGCGCTGGTCGCGGCGGTCACCGAGGGCGACTCGCGCGCCTTCGGCGGGCGCGATCTGCTGGGCGACCTGGAGAAGAACGTCTGCGCGTCGGGCCCCGCCCCGGGGTGCACGGCGAAGGGCGACTTCCGGGGCGCCGCCTACGGTGACGGGCAGGCACTGGCCGTGCTGGCGCTGCTGCGCGGCGGGATGGTGCCGCCCGCCGGGACGGTGGCCCGGCTGACCCAACTGGTCTGCGAGGACGGCTCGGTGACCAGCATCCTCATCGGTCCCGGCGAGCACTGCGACGGCGACCCGATGACCACGGGCCTGGTGGCCCAGGTGCTGGACGAGGCGGGCGGCCACGACGCGGCCGTGGCCAAGATGGTCGCGTACCTGAAGAAGACGCAGCTCAGGAGCGGCGCGTTCGCCCCGTACAACGGTGCCACCACCGGGTCCGTGGCGGCGACCGCCTACGCGGCGCAGGCACTGCGCGCGCTCGGTGAGGCGCGGGTGGCCGACGCGGCGGTCTGGTGGCTGTCCCGGGAGCAACTGGCCGACGGGGGATTCGGGTTCGACGAGGGGGCCGAGTCCGGCGCGCTCTACGCGACGGCCCCCGCCGTGCTGGCGGGCACCGGCACCAGCCTGGTCACGCTGACCACGAAGGCCCCCGAGCCCACCGACCCGCCGACCACTCCCCCGACGACCCCGCCCACCACCGCGCCGCCCACGACGCCCCCGCCCGCCGGGGACGGCCCGGACCTGAAGAAGGCCGTCGCCTACCTCACCAGCCCCGCCAACCTCCAGCAGGGCCGCTTCTACGCGGCGGGCGGGTCCACCACCCGGGCCGACTTCGGCCTCACCATCGACGGCGCCTTCGCGCTCGCCGCGACCGGCCACGACAACGACGCCCTGCGCACGGTCGTGGACTTCCTGGACCGGGGCGGCAAGGACGGCGAAGCCCGCACGGTCCACCACTGGACCAACGTCGGCTCCGCCCACGCGATGGGCGGTTCGATGGGCAAGGCGGCGGTCCTCGCCCAGGCCGTCGGACGCGACCCTCGCAACTTCGGCGGCAAGGACCTGATCGCCGGTCTGGCCGACGCGGTCTGCACCGCCAAGAGCCGGCAACCGGACCGTAGTTGTGCCGGCAAGGGCGCCTACGCCCACGCGATGTCCGTCTTCGGCCAGTCCCTCGGGGTCATCGCCCAGCTGCGGGCGGACGAGGCCAAGGCGGCCGAGGCCCCGATCGGCTATCTGGCCGGGCTCCAGCACACCGCCACGGGAGCCTGGCCCAGCCTGGTCCCGCCCACCGGTGACGCGGACGTCGACTCCACCGCGATGGCGGCGATGGCCCTGGACCTGGTCCCCGGCGACACGCACGCGGGAGCCGTGGACCGGGCGCTGGCCTGGATCGCCGCCCAGCAACTGCCGGACGGCGGCTTCCCGGGCGCGGCGGGCAACTCGGTCAACTCGGCGGCCCTCGCCGTGCAGGGCCTCTCCCTGGACGCCGGGAGGTACGGCGCGCAGATCGCGAAGGCGCGTGAGTTCCTGGCCTCGCAGCAGAACGCGGACGGCGGCTTCAACGTGGCCAAGGAGGGCCAGCGCGGCTCCGACCTGCGCGCCTCCACGCAGGCGGTGGGCGGTTCGACGGGCATCTCGTTCGGTGTGCTGACCCGCTCCCTGGAAGGTACGACCCCGAATCCGGTGCCGTCCTCCTCCGCCTCCGCCCCGGTCATCGTCACGCCGGGCGACAGCGCGGGCTCCGCGGGCGGGCCGGGCACCGTGGACACCAACGGTCCGGGCGGCGGCAACGGAGGCGGTGGCGGCGGCCTCGCGTCGACCGGCGGCCGGGCGCTCGGCCCCGCTGCGGCGGCCGTCGTTCTCGTCCTGGCGGGCTGGGGCGCGGTCGTGGCCGCCCGCAACCGGCGTACGGCCGTGGGCGGTGAGCTGTGAGGTCCCGCCTTCGCCGGGCCGTCGGCCATGCCGTGGCCACGCTGGGGCTGGCGGGCACGGCGCTTCTCGCGCCCGCCGCCCCGGCGGCAGCGGCCGCCCGGCCGATCGGGCAGTGCACGACGTCGTCGGGTGTCGTGCTGGCCGTGGACTTCAGTCACTGGGGCGGCCCCGTCTACCGCTCCTGCGGTACGACGCCGACGACGGGCTACGAGCTGCTCAACCAGGGCGGCTGGCGGACGACCGGCACCGGGCACGACGGGCCGGCGTTCATCTGCCGCATCGGCTACAGCGGCCACCGGGGCGGCGAGCAGTACCCGACTCCCCAGGAGGAGGACTGCGTCCTCACCCCGCCCGCCTCCGCCTACTGGTCGTACTGGCACGCCGACCCCGGGCAGAACACCTGGGAGTACAGCCAGCTGGGCGCCATGAGCTACCGGCCCAAGCCCGGCAGCGTGGATCTGTGGATCTTCGGCGGGACGGACATCGGGGGCACGAAGGGCCGCCCGACGCTCACACCGAACCAGCTGCGCGCCCACAACACCCACCCCACGGGCGGCGACCCGGCCCCGCAGCCCCCGCCGCAGCCGCAGCCGCAGCCCGATCCCGTAAGGACGACGGAGCAGCCCGGCGGTGGCGCCCCGGCGGCTCCACCGCCGTCCGCCGCGCCCCCGGCGACCGCTCCCCCGTCCCCCTCCGCCAGTACCTCCCCGGCGCCGCCCCCTTCCGATTCTCCGTCACCCTCCCCCAGTGTCTCCGCCGTCCCCTCCGCCTCGCCGGGTGTGGTCGTGGCGGCGCCGGGCGGGGACGCGAAGGTGGTGGACGCAGCCCCGGCGCCGGACGCGGCGCACGACTCGGGGTCGGCGGTGCCGCTCGCGGCGACGGCCGGTCTGGTGGTGGTGATCGGCGGCGCGGCCGTCTTCGCCGCCAAGCGCCGCCGCCGTGCGGAGTGACGTCCGCGTGACCCGTACCGCCGCCGGGAAGGCCGCGAAAGCGGGTGCGCCGGTGTGCGCCTCAGGGCCGGACACCGGCGGCAGACGGCTGCCACGCACCCTTCATCCCCTGGCCTGGTGGATCTGGGCGCTCGCCCTGGCCACCGCCGTCAGCCGGACCAACAACCCGCTGCTGCTCTTCCTGGTCATCGCCGTGCTCGGTTACGTCATCACCGTGCGGCGGACCGAGGCCCCCTGGGCACGGGGGTTCACGTACTACCTGTATCTGGCGCTGACGGTCGTCGCGATCCGGGTGATCTTCCGGGCCGTCTTCGCCACGGGGATGCGGCCGACCGACCACCATCTCTTCTCCCTCCCCCGCATTCCCACCCCGGACTGGTACGCGGGGATCCAACTCGGCGGCCCGGTCTCGCTGGAGGCACTGCTGTCGGCCGCCACGGACGGACTCCGGCTCGCCTGCATGCTCTGCTGCATCGGCGCGGCGAACACCCTCGCCAACCCAAAGCGGGCACTGCGCGTACTGCCCGGTGCGCTGTACGAGTTGGGGGTCGCCGTCACCGTATCGATCAGCGTGGCGCCGCAGTTGGTGCAGAGCGTGCAGCGGGTCTCGCGCGCCCGTCGGCTGCGTGCGGGCCGCAACAAGGGGCTCAAGGCGCTGCGGGGCATCGTCGTACCCGTGCTGGAGGACGCGTTGGAGCGCTCGCTCCGGCTGGCCGCGGCGATGGATTCGCGGGGGTACGGGCGGGCGGGTTCGGCGACGCGCGGTTCGCGGCGGCTCACCGGGGCGCTGATGCTGGCAGGCATGTGCGGGCTCTGCGCCGGGGCGTACGGGCTCCTCGACCCGACCGCGCCGAAGCTGCTCGGGCTGCCCGCGCTGGCGGCCGGCTCCGTGCTCTGCCTGGCGGGGCTGCGGCTCGGCGGGCGCCGGGTGACACGGACGACGTACCGGCCCGATCCCTGGCGGTTCGCGGAGTGGGCGGTGGCGGGGTGCGGGGTGCTCTCGGCGGTGCTGCTCTTCGCCGACGTGGGGTACGACCCGGCCGCGCTCAACCCCAGCTACTACCCGCTCACCTGGCCGACGCTGCCGCCCGTCCCGGCCGCCGCCATCCTGCTCGCCGGGGCGGCCGGGTTCCTGGCGCCGCCCCCGGCCAAGCCCGTCCCGTACGTCTCCGCACCGCGCACCGAGGAAGCCGCATGATCACCTTCGACCAGGTCACCGTGGAGTACGACGGGGCCGACGAGCCGGTCCTGCGGGAGGTGGACCTCACCGTCGAGGAGGGTGAACTCTGCCTGGTGGTGGGGCACACGGGGGTCGGCAAGTCGACGCTGCTCGGCGCGGTCAACGGGCTGGTGCCGCACTTCACGGGCGGCACGCTCTACGGCACGGTCACCGTCGACGGCCGCACCACGGCCGACCATCCGCCGCGCGAACTGGCCGATGTGGTCGGCGTGGTCGGGCAGGACCCGCTGGACGGTTTCGTGACGGACACGGTGGAGGAGGAACTCGCCTACTCCATGGAGCAGTTGGCGATCTCCCCGGCGGTGATGCGCAAGCGGGTGGAGGAGACCCTCGATCTGCTCGGGCTGGCGGATCTGCGCCACCGGGCGCTGTACGAACTCTCCGGCGGCCAGCAGCAGCGGGTCGCCATCGGCTCGGTCCTCACCGCGCACCCCCGCGTCCTGGTCCTGGACGAGCCCACCTCGGCGCTCGACCCGACGGCGGCGGAAGAGGTACTGGCCGCCGTGACCCGTCTGGTCCACGACCTCGGGGTCACGGTGCTGCTGGCCGAACACCGCCTGGAGCGGGTGGTGCAGTACGCGGACCGGGTCATCCACCTCCCCGGCAACGGGCTCGTGGTCTCGGGCGCCCCGGCGGACATCTTCACCACGTCGTCGATCGCGCCGCCCATCGTGGAGCTGGGCCGGGCCGCCCACTGGTCACCGCTGCCGCTCTCCGTACGGGACGCCCGCCGGGCCGCCGCCCCGCTGCGCGCCGCTCTGGCGGCCTCCGCTCCCCCGCCACCCGTCCGCCCGGTGCCGGGGCCCACGGGCCCGGCGCTGCTCACGGCGCGCGGGGTCACGGTGGCATACCGGGGTGTGGCGGCGGTGCGCGAGGTGGACCTCGATCTGCGGGGCGGCGAGATCACCGCCCTGATGGGCCGCAACGGTTCGGGCAAGTCGTCGCTGCTGTGGGCGCTCCAGGGGTCGGGGCCGCGCAAGTCCGGTACGGTCAGGGTTGGTTCGGGAGACAAGGACGAGCGCAAAGGCCGCCCCAAGGGCGGCGACCCCACGTCGCTGTCCGCCGCCGAGGCCAGGCGGCTCGTCGGCCTCGTCCCGCAGACCCCGACCGATCTGCTCTACCTGGAGAGCGTCGAGCAGGAACTCGACCAGGCGGACCGCGAGTCGGCGGCCGGGGAGGGCGGTGGGCTCTGCGCCCGCGCGATCCTGGACCGGCTGGCGCCCGGCATCGACGGCGCCACCCATCCGCGCGATCTCTCCGAGGGCCAGAAGCTGGCGCTGGTGCTCGCCATCCAGCTGACGGCGGCGCCCCGGGTGCTGCTGCTGGACGAGCCGACGCGGGGCCTGGACTACCGGGCGAAGACCCAGCTCGTCGCGATGGTGGACGAACTGGCCGCCGAGGGCCGGTCGGTGGTGATCTCCACCCATGACGTGGAGTTCGCGGCACGGGCGGCGGACCGGGTGGTCGTGATGGCCGAGGGCGACATCGTCGCGGACGGTCCGACCACGGAGGTGATCGTCGCCTCGCCGGTCTTCGGTCCGCAGGTGGCGAAGATCCTGGCGCCGCTCCCGTACTTGACGGTCGATCAAGTGACGTCCGTGCTCCAGGGAGAGGAGACAGGCGCATGACGGAGCCTTTGCCGCTCACCGAGCGGTCGGCGGGTGCCATCCGGATCGGTCCGCGCGCCGGGATCGTCATCGCCCTGGCGGCCTTCCTCGGCCTGGTCGCCTTCTTCTGGCCGTTCCTGGTCGCCCCGGGCAGGCTGGGGGCCGACTACGCCCCACCGCTGATCTTCGGGGTTCTGCTGGTGCTCGTCCTGTGCGTGGTGATCTCCGAGATCTCCGAGGGCGGCATCAACTCCAAGGCCCTGGCGATGCTGGGGGTGCTCTCCGCCGTCAACGCGGCGCTGCGTCCGCTCGGCGCGGGCACGGCGGGCATCGAGACGGTGTTCTTCGTGCTGGTCCTGGCGGGCCGGGTCTACGGTCCGGGGTTCGGCTTCACCCTGGGCTGCACCTCGCTGTTCGCCTCCGCCCTGATCACCGGCGGGGTCGGGCCGTGGATGCCCTACCAGATGTTCGGGTGCGCGTTCGTCGGGATGCTCGCGGGGCTGCTGCCCCGCGCCACGGGCCGCCGCGAGGTGATGATGCTCGCGGTCTACGGCTCACTCTCCGGCTACCTCTTCGGCTTTCTGCTGAACCTGTC
Organism: Streptomyces sp. NPDC043746; assembly: GCF_056436485.1. Taxonomy (NCBI): domain Bacteria; kingdom Bacillati; phylum Actinomycetota; class Actinomycetes; order Kitasatosporales; family Streptomycetaceae; genus Streptomyces; species Streptomyces sp. NPDC043746. The sequence goes on from NZ_JBWKCM010000029.1 coordinate 78,435, forward strand.
CTTCTGGCCGTTCTCCGTGGACCCGAACAGCTCCATCGCCTATCTTCCCGGTCTCCCCTTCACCGAGCAGTGGCAGCGCTATCTCGCCTTCGACGTGGCGACCTCGCTCGGCTGGGACACGGGCCGGGCGGTCACCAACTTCATCTGCATCACCCTGGCCGGCCCGGCCGTCCTCACCACGTTCCGCCGGGCCGCCCGCAGGGCGCGTTTCCGGGCGCCGGTGCGGTTCGCGGGGCCGAAGGCGGAGCGGAAGCGGTAGGGGCGGGCGGGACACCCCGGGGCACCCGGGCCGACGGAGCACCTCGCCGGACGGGCCCGCCTGCCCTGGGCCCGTGGGACCATCCCGGGAGCCAGGGCGCGGGGACCGTCCGCCACCACGCCGGACGGCACCCAGGACCACCGCCCGGTGGGCCCGAGCCGCTGACGCGGCGGCCGGCTCGTCCGGTGGTCAGCTCGTCCGGTTGTAGATCGCCGTACCGGGGCAGGCCGTGACGCCGAGCCGGGTGCCGCAGCCGGAGTACTGGCCGGAACCGTTCCACCACGCCCAGCCGCCGATGGTGCGGCCGTTCAACCACGTGTACTGACCGTTGTAGTCGGCGTCGTACGTGCGCAGGCTCCAGTGCACATGCGCGCCGGTCGCGGAGCCGCCGGCACAGGTGTCGGTGCCGATGGTGCCGAGCAGCGCGCTCCGGGCGATCGACGTCCCGTTGTAGTAGGTGGCGTTCCGCATGTGGTAGTAGTCCGTGGAGAAGCCACCCGGGTGGATGACCCGGGTCCAGCCGCCCCCGGCACCGCACATCGAGGTCGCCGTACCCTCGCGTGACGAACGGACCAGTCCGCTCGCGTTGCCCCCGGCGAAGTCGAGGGCGCTCCAGTAGCCGGACCCGCCGTCGTGGGCGTGGGGGCCGCCGGTGAGGGTCATGTAGTAGTCGGGCATCCAGGGCAGCAGCAGGCCGTTGGTGTTGGCCAGGACTCCGGCCTCCGCCGCCCCGGCCGGGCGCGGCTCGGTCCTGCGCTCCGCGTACGCCGTCATGTTCCGCCGCTCCGCCTCGCTCACCAGCGGGGACCGGGACACGTACGCGGCGAACGCGCGGTCTCCCTCCAGGCCCGGGACCCATCGACCGTTCTGCCGGTGCGCGATGAACAGCCAGCCCTCCGGTTCACCGTGCCGCGCGCGGGAGGCCTCGACGTAGGCGACGCCCCGGGCCCAGCCGTCGGCGACGGTCCGTACGTCGACGACCAGCTTGCGGCCGTCGTCGGCGAGCCTGGCGACGGCCGCCTTCGGGGTGAGGTCCGCGGCGTCGCGGGACCGCGCCAGGACGTTCGCGGAGACGGCGTCGATCAGCTTCTCGCGGTCGGCGCCCAGTCGGTCCTCGACAGCGGACGGCATCGTGACGACGACGTCGGCGGAGGTCGCGGCCGTGGAGGCGTCGTCGGCGGCCGATGCCACAGGGGCGACAGCGAGAAGCCCCGTGACGGCCAGGGCGGCGACGGTGCTTCTTATGGACAGTCCGGAGAACACGGGCGGTCTTCCTTTCGCGTGGGAGGAGCCGGGGGACGGGCCGGGGACGGACGCGGCGGGCCGGCCCGGCCGTGGCGGCTGGAGGTGGCGCCGGAACTCTTGACGGCGGGGTCGGCGCACCAACCCCTCCGCACTACTTGGCGTGCACCTGTCAAAGATTGACGCCTCGGGTCAACGCGCGTCAACCAGCGAGAACAGGCCATCTCCAAGCTGTTCGGTCAAGACGCTCACACGCTCGGTCGGCCGGACCCGCGCTCAATCGAGGCTCGGGGCCGGAGCGGACGACCAGGCCCCGGGGCCGTCAGCCCGCCCCCGGCTCCGGCCGGGAACTCACCGCTCCCCCGCCGTGGAAGGTCAGCCCCGAGATGTCGTGCCCCTGGATCACCGGGCTGTAGTAGGTGCCCCCGTTGACGTTGTTGTTCACCGTGACGGTCGGGGCGGCGGCCTGGTGGGGCGCCAGCTCGTCCAGCAGTTCCCGAAGCTCCCGCGCGGCCTCCGGGTTGTCGCGCAGGGCCCGGCGGAGCCTGATCCGCCACTCGGCGGTCACGTCCGCGGTACCGTCCTCGTCTCCGCTGCGGCGCGCCGCCATCAGCGCCGCGCGGGACTCCTCCAGCTCCGCGTCGACGGTCGCGCTGTCCTCGCCGTCCTCGCCCCGCGCCAGGAACCGGGCCACCCTGCCCCGCACCTGGTTCCACGCCTCGGTCGCCATCAGCCCCACGAAGGCCGTCGCGCCTGATGCCGCCAGCGCCGTCAGCTCGGCTTCCACCGGACCCCCCTCTGCCTCACCCGTCACCGTACGGGCACGTATCCCGTCACGGTGCCACCGTAGAGAGCGAACGCTGCCACCGGAAGCGGAATCGAGGGCGCGGCACCGTGCGGTTCCGGCCATCCCGGCCGGGGCGGCCTGCGGGAGCCGTGCAGGGGGCGTGGGAGCAACCGCGAACCGGCCGGACGCGTGATGATGGATGAGGGGCCCGACACGGCCACGCTCCGCCGGGACGGCCGGCCGGTGCCCCGGAAGGACGGTCGTCGCCATGTCCGTAGCCCCCCGAAGGCCCGCGCACCCCCGCACGTCCGCGACCCACCGGCCGAAGACCTCGGCCCTCGCGCTGATCGCCGCGCTCCTGCTCGCCCTCCTGGCGGCCGGTTGCACGGGCGGGGGCGGTGCGGAGCCGGATCCCCGCAGCAGCCCTCCGTCCGGTACGGGTGAGGACGCGAAGGTGCTCGCGGTGAAGATCGACAACGTGGGGCCGGCCCGGCCGCAGACCGGGCTCGACCGGGCGGACGTCGTCTACGTCGAGCAGGTGGAGGCCGGGCTCAGCCGGCTCCTCGCGGTCTACTCCTCCGAGGTGCCGCCGGTCATCGGCCCGGTCCGCAGCGCCCGGGAGACCGATCTGGAGCTGCTGCGCCAGTTCGACCGGCCGGTGCTCGCCTTCTCCGGGGCGCAGAGCAGGCTGCTCCCGGCCATCGAGCAGGCGCCGCTCGACGCCGTACCGCCGTCCGTCGCGCCCAGGGCGTACTTCCGGGGGCCCGAGCGGCCTGCCCCGCACAACCTCTATCTGCGGGCGGAGCGGATTCCGTACGTCGCCCCGGGCAGCCACGCCGCGGAGGCACTGGGACTGCGGTTCGGCCCTGCGCCGTCCGGCGGGAGCGCCGAGGAGCGCCGTACGGTCCGCTTCCCGTCCGCGCGCACCACCTTCACCTGGTCCGCCGAGCAGGAGCGGTGGCTGATCGCGATGGACGGCTCCCCCGCCCGGACGAGCGAGGGCGAGCGGCTGGGGGCCGCCACGGTGATCGTGCAGGAGGTGACCGTACGTCCGTCCGCCTTCGGTGACCGGTCCGGGAACAACACCCCGTTCACCGAGACCGTGGGTTCGGGGACCGCGCACGTCCTGCGCGACGGCAAGGCGTACGAGGCCCGGTGGGACCGGCCCGCGGCGGACGCGGACACCCGGTTCACCACCCCGGACGGTCAGCGGATCGACCTGGCCGAAGGGCCGCTGTGGGTCGTGTACGAGGCCCGCTGACCGCCCGGGGAAGGGGTGCGGTCCGGCTCCGGCCCCTGGTCGGCAGGCGTCACGCTGCCGCCGGACGCCGCAACTGATCCGCCAGGGCGATCCGGGGTCCTCCCCCATCACGCCCGTGCTGCCGGGAAGCGGACGGCTCAGGGTCGGTCACCAGGGCCTGGGGCACTTCTCCCTGGTCAGCGGCGTGTACGTCCTGGACACCGCGCGCCCTTTGCGGCGTCGAGGTCGAGGGGAACCACCTGCTGACACGGGTGCTTACTCCCTGACGGGGGCACGTCCCCCTCGTCGGGGGGGGGGGGGAGGGGGGGGGGGGGGGGGGCGGCCCGCCCCCCCCCCCCCCCCTCTCGCCCCCCTCACCTTCCCCTCACCCCCCCACCCCCCCGCGCCCGCATCCCAGTCTCCCCC
>NZ_JBWKCM010000030.1:0-40090 GCF_056436485.1 Streptomyces sp. NPDC043746
CCCCTGTTGACCCGCTTTGTGTGTTTCCCCATCCACGCGTTCAGCCCCACTTACCCTGCTCTGTCGGAATGGGGGCAGGGGCCGGGGGGGGGAGGGCGGGCCGCACCCTCCCCGCCCCTGACTCGTTGCGTCGTGGCCCCTACAGCTTCTCGACCGGCGCGTACCTCAGCAGCAGCTTCTTCGGGCGCTCGTCGCCGAAGTCCACCGTCGCCTTGGCCTGGTCGCCGGCCCCCTCGACGGCCACCACCGTGCCCAGGCCGAACTGGTCGTGCGTGACCCGGTCCCCCACTGCCAGCGCGACCGTCGGCTTCTCCGTGGAGCGCCGGGTGGCGAAGCCCGAGGGCCCGGAGCGGGAGCGGGAGGAGGAGAGCGAGGAGGTGATGCCCGAGGTGGGTCCGGCCGGGGCGGCCATCGGCCCCTTGCGCTTCCACTCCAGGTGCGCCTCCGGGATCTCCTCCAGGAACCGCGAGGGCGGGTTGTACGAGGGCTGGCCCCAGGCGCTGCGCATGGCGGCCCGGGTCAGATAGAGCCGTTCGCGGGCGCGGGTGATGCCGACGTACGCCAGGCGCCGCTCCTCCTCCAGCTCCTTGGTCTGGCCGAGGGCCCGCATGTGCGGGAAGACGCCGTCCTCCAGGCCCGTGAGGAAGACGACCGGGAACTCCAGGCCCTTCGCCGTGTGCAGGGTCATCAGCGTGATGACGCCGGAGCCGTCCTCGTCCTCGTCGGGGATCTGGTCGGAGTCGGCCACCAGCGCGACCTTCTCCAGGAACTCCGCGAGCGTGCCCGCGCCCTCCTCCTCGCCTCGCTCCTGCTCGAATTCGAGGGCGACGGCGGCGAGTTCCTGGAGGTTCTCGATACGGGTCTCGTCCTGCGGGTCCGTGGAGGCCTGGAGCTCGGCCAGATAGCCGGTGCGCTCCAGCACGGCTTCCAGCACGACGGCGGGCCCGGCGCCGGACTCGACGATCGTGCGCAGCTCCTCCATCAGCGTGTTGAACCGCTTGACGGCGTTGGAGGAGCGGGCCGCCATGCCGTACGCCTCGTCGACGCGGCGCAGCGCCTGCGGGAAGGAGATCTTCTCGCGCATCGACAGGGCGTCGATCATGGCTTCGGCGCGGTCCCCGATGCCGCGCTTGGGCACGTTGAGGATGCGGCGGAGCGGGACGGTGTCCTCGGGGTTGGCGAGGACACGGAGGTAGGCCAGGACGTCCCGGACCTCCTTGCGCTCGTAGAACCGCACACCGCCGACGACCTTGTAGGGCAGGCCGACGCGGATGAAGATCTCTTCGAAGACACGGGACTGGGCGTTGGTCCGGTAGAAGACGGCGACGTCTCCCGCCTTCGCGTCGCCCTTGTCGGTGAGGCGGTCGATCTCGTCGGCGACGAACTGTGCCTCGTCGTGCTCGGTGTCGGCCACATAGCCGGTGATGCGGGCGCCGGAGCCGGCGTTGGTCCACAGGTTCTTGGGGCGGCGGCTCTCGTTGCGCTCGATGACCGCGTTGGCGGCGGAGAGGATCGTCTGCGTGGAGCGGTAGTTCTGCTCCAGCAGGATCGTCTTCGCGTCGGGGTAGTCCTCCTCGAACTGGAGGATGTTGCGGATGGTCGCACCGCGGAACGCGTAGATCGACTGGTCCGCGTCACCCACCACGCACAGCTCGGCGGGGGCGTCGGCGGCCTCTCCGGACGGGCCGACCAGCTCACGTACCAGGGTGTACTGGGCGTGGTTGGTGTCCTGGTACTCGTCGACCAGGACGTGGCGGAAGCGGCGGCGGTAGTGCTCGGCGACGTCGGGGAAGGCCTGGAGGAGGTGGACCGTCGTCATGATGATGTCGTCGAAGTCCAGGGCGTTGGCCTCGCGCAGCCGGGCCTGGTAGAGCGTGTACGCCTGGGCCAGGGTCTTCTCGAAGCCGTCGGCGGCCTGTCCGGCGAAGGTCTCCTCGTCGATCAGCTCGTTCTTGAGGTTGGAGACCTTGGCGGTGAAGGACTTCGGCGGATAGCGCTTGGGGTCCAGGTCCAGATCGCGGCAGACCAGGGCCATCAGGCGCTTGGAGTCGGCGGCGTCGTAGATCGAGAACGACGAGGTGAAGCCGAGCTTCTTCGACTCGCGGCGCAGGATGCGGACGCACGCGCTGTGGAAGGTCATGACCCACATGGCGTTGGCACGCGGGCCGACGAGATGCTCGACGCGCTCCTTCATCTCGCCCGCGGCCTTGTTGGTGAAGGTGATCGCGAGGATCTGCCCCGGGTGGACCCCGCGCTCGGCCAGCAGGTGGGCGATGCGGTGGGTGAGCACCCGGGTCTTGCCGGAGCCGGCCCCGGCGACGATGAGCAGCGGGGAGCCGGCGTGCACGACGGCGGCGCGCTGCTCGGTGTTCAGCCCGTCGAGCAGCGCGGCGGAGTCGACGACCGGGCGCGGGTGACCGTCCCGGTAGTACCCGTCCCGGGGCGGCGGGGGCGCGTCGAAGACGCCCTCGAAGAGTCCCTCCGGCACCGCTTCGGGTGCGTGCTCCTCGGGAGGCGGCGGCGGGCCGTCCTCCGCGGGCTGGAGGCCGGTCAGGAAGTTGTCGTCAAAGAGGCTGCTCATCGCCCTCCGAGTCTAGGGGGCCGCACTGACAACGTTCGGCCGAAGGCCACAAGCGGCCGACCGAACCCGTACGGACGGAGATCGGACGCCCACGTTCCGTGAAGGAGTGCCCGGTCGGAGGGGGTGTGGGGCCCGGAGCGCGGCAAGGTCACGAAAATGTATCGGGCATATCGCTCACCCTCCTTCCCAGCGGCGGGCCCGGTTGGCTAGCGTGCTCGGTCAGGTGATCCGTAGCTCCCTGAGGCGAACCGCGTCTCACGGTCACCTCTGCCGAATCCGTGCCGCCCTCCCGGCGGTCCGGAACCGGGGACCCACACGCAGCACCGGGGTGAATCGGTCCGTGCCCGCGCATCCGGACCGTAGGACAGCCTTCCGTTCCGTCCGAACCCGACAGCTAACCCGGTAGGCGGTCCACGGAAGGAGATGCCGGTCTTGGCATCGCATCGCAAGCCGCGCACGAAGGTGCGCACCACCACCCCCGCCGTCGGGTTCACGACGGCAGCGCTCGCCTCCGTGACGCTGCTCTCCACGCAGAACGCCACGGCGGCCCCCGCCGAGCCGAAACCGGCCATCGAGGACGTGCAGAAGAAGGTCGACGAGCTCTACCGGCAGGCGGGCAGCGCGACCCAGCAGTACAACCGGGCGAAGGCCGCCTCCACCGCCCAGCGCGCCAAGGTCGACACGCTGCTCTCCGATGTGGCGAAGCGGACCGAGCGGATCAACGAGGCGCGCCGGGAGCTGGGCGCCTACGCCGCCGCGCAGTACCGCACGGGCGGCATCGCGCCCACCGCGACCTTCTTCCTGGCGGACGACCCGCAGGGGTACTTCGACCAGAGCCGGCTGATGAGCCGGGCGACCGAGCGGCAGCAGAAGGCCGTCGACGACTTCCGTACGCAGCAGGCCGAGGCCTCGAAGAAGCGCGCGGAGGCCGTGAAGAGCCTGGAGGAGCTGACCGAGACGCAGACCGCGCTGCGCTCCAGCAAGCAGACCGTGCAGACCAAGCTGACCGAGGCCCGGTCGCTGCTGTCGCGGCTGACCGCCGAGGAGAAGGCGCGGCTGGCGGAGCTGGAGCGGAGGAAGGAGGCCGAGGCCCGGGAGAAGGCGGAGCGGCTGGCCGCCCGCCAGGCCGCCGAGGCCAAGGAGCGCGAGGAGGCGGAGAAGAAGGCGCGCGAGGAGGCCGCGAAGGAGTCCGCCGAGGCCGGTGGCCCCGGTTCCGGCTCCGGCACGGGTACGGGTACGGGGACGAGCCCGGGATCCGGTACGGGTACGGGGGCGGGGGCCGGGGCGGACAGCGGCTACGCGGCCAAGGCCGAGAAGGTGCTCGCCTTCGCCCGCGCCCAGATCGGGAAGCCGTACGTGTGGGGGGCGACGGGCCCGTCCTCGTACGACTGCTCGGGGCTGACCAAGGCGGCCTGGCAGGAGGCGGGGGTCACGCTGCCCCGGACCACCTGGGACCAGGTGAAGGTCGGCACCCGCGTCGCCACCTCGGACCTCCAGCCGGGGGACCTGGTCTTCTTCTACGACGACATCAGCCACGTCGGCATCTACAAGGGCGACGGGATGATGATCCACGCGCCGAAGCCGGGGACGAACGTCCGCGAGGAGTCGATCTACTCCATGCCGATCTACGGCAGCGTGCGCCCGGCGTAGGAAGCACCCTCGGGAACGGTGGCGCGGGGGCGGCCCGTCGACGGCCGCCCCAGGCCTCTCAGGTCCCCGGGTCCCTCAGGCCCCGCAGGCCCCCGGGTCCCTCAGGCCCCGCAGGTCTCAGGTCCAGAGCGTGGCGATGAAGATGTTGGCGACCGTCAGTCCGCCGACCGCCGCGAACGCGCCCTTCTCGACCTTCTCCTCGTCCCGCTTGACGTAGACGAGGGCAAGGATGACGACGAGGACCGCCAGCTTCACACCGATCTTGATGTTGTTGACGGCCTGGTCGTCGGCCTGGTTGAGCCCGACCAGGGCGACACCGGTGACCAGCATGGTCAGCGCGCCGTGCAGCATGGCCGGAACAAAGCGTGCGGTGCCCGCGCCCATGGCCTTCATCTGGGTCAGGAAGCCGCCCAGCAGGGAGGCGATGCCGATGATGTGCAGGGCGACGAAGACATTGATGAGTACGTCCATGGCTCCGGAGCCTAGCCATGGCCACATCTTCACCCAGCAGTGAGGCAAGCCTTCCTCGGCGTCTTCGCCGGAACTGTGCGCCCGGCGCCCGAACCTGCCGGAATAGTCAATTCCGGCTCACGGTCCGCAGTCACCCGTGGGCACCGAAGCATCACATCCGGGCAATAGCTGTCATGGCGACTCTTTTCCGTTCGCCCGGATTAGCGTCCCTCGCGGGCCCATCGGTATCCCCCGGCGGGCAGCCGACAGGAAGGATGCCGCCCCCGTGGCCGCGCACCGGAAATCCGCTCACCGGAAACCCAAGCAGCGCCCGTTCACCGGCCCTGCTGCCCGCACCGCCGCCACCCTGGCGCTCGCCGGGGCCGCCACCGCCACCTCGGCCGGCGGGGCCGGGGCCGCACCCGCCGAACCCGCCCCCACCGCCGCCCAGGTCCGGGCCCAGGTCGACCGGCTCTACCGCGAGGCCGAGGTCGCCACCGAGAAGTACAACGGGGCGAAGGAGAAGGCGGCCGCCGCCACCCGGGCGGTCGACGCCCTGGCCGACGAGGCCGCCCGCCGCACCGACCGCCTCAACACCACCCGCCACACGCTCGGTTCGATGGCCACCGCCCAGTACCGCACCGGCACCCTCGACCCCGCCCTCCAACTGGCGCTCTCCTCCGACCCCGACAGCTACCTGGAGCGCGCCGCCCACCTGGACCGGGCGGGCGACCGGCAGGCGGGGCTGCTCGGCTCGATCCGGCGCCAGCTCTCCCAGATCGCCCGGGTCAAGGCCCGCGCCGACCGGGAGACCGAGGCGCTCGCCGCCCGGCAGGCCGAGCTACGGGAACACCGCACCGCGATCCGGACCAAGCTGGCGGACGCCCGCACGCTCCTGGCCACCCTCACCGCCGACGAGCGCGCCGCGTACGAACGCCCGGCCGACGCCGCCCCCGGCGGGGGCCCGGCCCGCGCCGACCGGGCGGGCACCGGCCACACCGACCGCGCCGCCCCCGGCTCCCCGGTCGCCGCGCCCCACTCCCGAGCGGCCCGGGCGATCGCCTTCGCCCACGGCGCGATCGGCAGGCCGTACGTCTGGGGCGCCACCGGCCCCGACGCCTTCGACTGCTCCGGGCTGACCCAGGCGGCCTGGCGGGCGGCAGGGGTCAGCCTGCCCCGCACCACCTACACCCAGATCAACGCCGGGCAGCGCGTCTCCCGCTCCCAACTGGCCCCCGGTGACCTGGTCTTCTTCTACTCCGGCATCAGCCATGTCGGCCTGTACATCGGCGGCGGCCAGATGATCCACGCCCCGCGCCCGGGGGCGCCGGTCCGGATCGCGCCCATCGACCAGATGCCGTTCGCCGGAGCCACCCGGGTGGCCTGACCCGGCCGAAACCGGTCGACGGCCTCCGCACGCCGGGCCGCATCTGAGGCGGGACCGCACACGCCGGGCCGCCGGGCGAAACGCGTCCTCACGCTCGGCCGGGGCGCCGCTGAAGCAGGCCGCGCCGCCAGCAAGGCCGCCGCCCCGCTCAGACCAGTCGGCGGGCCGTCGCCCAGCGGGTCAGCTCGTGCCGGTTGGAGAGCTGGAGCTTGCGCAGCACCGCCGAGACGTGCGACTCGACTGTCTTCACCGAGATGAACAGCTGCTTCGCGATCTCCTTGTACGCGTATCCCCGGGCGATCAGCCGCAGCACCTCGCGCTCCCGCTGGGTGAGCCGGTCCATGTCCTCGTCGACCGGCGGGGCGTCCGTGGAGGCGAAGGCGTCCAGGACGAAGCCGGCCAGCCGGGGGGAGAAGACCGCGTCGCCCTCCTGGACCCGGAAGACGGAGTCGACCAGATCGGTGCCGGTGATCGTCTTGGTGACATAGCCCCGGGCACCGCCCCGGATCACACCGATGACGTCCTCCGCGGCATCCGAGACGGAGAGGGCGAGGAAGCGGACCGGGTCGTCGGCCGCGCCCATCAGCGGGGCGCAGCGGCGCAGCACCTCGACCCCGCCGCCGCCGGGGAGGTGCACGTCGAGGAGGACGACCTCGGGGCGGGTCGCCGTGATGACGGTGACCGCCTGGTCGACGTCGGCGGCCTCGCCGACCACCTCGACGCCGGTCTCCTCGGTGCGGCCGATCTCGGCCTGCACCCCGGTGCGGAACATCCGGTGGTCGTCGACGAGCACGACCCGTACCCGTCGCTCCGGGCCCCCGGTGGCTTCGGTGTTCTCGGTCATTCGCTCGCCCTTTCCATCTCCAGCTCGACCTCGGTGCCCCCGCCGGGCACCGAACGCAGCCGGGCAGTGCCGCCGTTGCGCTGCATCCGGCCGATGATTGATTCTCGTACGCCCATCCGGTCGGCGGGAACCTCGTCCAGGTCGAACCCGGGCCCCCGGTCCCGGACGGAGACGAAGACCGTACGGCCCTCGACCTCCGCGAAGACCTGCACGGCACCGCCCTCGCCACCGTACTTGGCGGCGTTGACCATCGCCTCGCGCGCGGCCTGCATCTGTGCGCCCAGCTTGTCGTCGAGCGGGCAGTCGCCGACGACCACCACCTCCAGGGGCACGCCGTGCTTGTCCTCCACCTCGGCCGCGGACCGCTTCACCGCCTCGGCCAGGGTCTCCGGCTCGTCGTCCTCGTCCCTGCCGGTGCCCTCCGGGTTGTAGAGCCAGTTCCGCAGCTCGCGCTCCTGGGCACGGGCCAGGCGTCTGACCTCGCCGCCGTCGTCCGCGTTGCGCTGGATCAGGGTGAGGGTGTGCAGGACGGAGTCATGGACGTGGGCGGCGACCTCGGCGCGCTCCTGGGCGCGGATACGCATCAGCCGCTCCTCGGAGAGATCCTGGACCATCCGCACCAGGTAGGGCCCGGCGAGCAGGGCGATGCCGGTGAGAACGGCGATGGCGGCGGTCAGCACGTTGCCCAGCTGGGCGGCCGAGCCGCGCACCACCATGAAGACGGCGAGCCCGAGGCCGACGAGGGCGACCCCGGCGACGGCGCGGGCCAGTTGCAGCAGTCGGCGGCTGCGGCCGACCTCCATCCAGCGGGCGCGCCGGGCGTTGTCCGCCTGGCGCCAGACGAGGACGGAGCCCGCGCCGATCAGGAGCGTCGGCCAGATGTAGCGGTCGGCCTCGCTGCCCATGTCGACGTTGACGGCGAAGACCACGGCCCCGATGAGCAGGGCGACCAGGGCGAAGACCTGGCCCGGGTCCGGCTTGCGGAGTCTTCGCCGCCCGTCCGCCGCCGTCTCGAACACCGAGCGCGGCCCGTGGGCCTCACCGACGCCCCCGACGCCGAGGGGGACGACGATCCAGAACACCGCGTACAGCAGAGCGCCCAGGCCGTCGCTGAGGAAGAGCCCGAGGAAGACGAACCGGACCCAGACGACCGGCAGCCCGAGGTGCCCGGCGAGCCCGCGTGCGACGCCGCCCAGCATCCGCCCGTCGGCGCTGCGGTACAGCTTGCGCAGCGGCGGCTCCTCCGGGTCGGCGGTGAGTGAGCTGTGCGCGGCTCGGGCGGTGGCGGCTGGCATACCCCGATCGTCACACGCCGTGGGCCCGGGAGGCATCAGGGTAGACCCCCTGATCGACCCTGATGCCAGCCCCACCCCTCCCCGGTGCCGACCCCCGTCCGGGCCGCATCGCCCGGCCCCCCCCTGCGGGACGGGCCCGCGCAAAATCAGGGACCGGCCAGGGTCGGCGCGGGTCCCGCCGGGCCGTGCGTACCGTCACCATGGAGGCATGACCGCTCCCTCGGACGCAGCTCCCGGCGTCGCGCCCCCCGACGCCTCCCGGCCGCAGCTGCGGCGCAGCCCGCGGCAGAAGATGGTGGCCGGGGTCTGCGGCGGACTCGGCCGGTACTGCGACGTGGACCCGGTGATCTTCCGGATCGTGCTCGGCGTTCTCTCCGCGACCGGCGGGATCGGTCTGATCTTCTACGGCTTCGCCTGGCTCCTGCTGCCCCTGGAGGGCGAGGAGGAGAACGAGGCGCGCCGGCTGCTGTCGGGCCGGGTCGACGGGGCGTCGCTGGTGGCGCTGCTGCTGGCGCTGATCGGCTGCGGGCTCTTCCTGTCGATGCTGGGCAACCGGGGGATGCTGGCGTTCGCCGCGCTGCTGTCGGTGGCGGTGGTCGGCTGCTCGGTGTGGACGCAGTCCCGCCGCAACGCCGCTCCTCCGGAGGACCCGGCGGCCCCGCCGGGCACCCCGGCCGCCACCCCCGCCCCAGCACACCCGACGGGCCTCGGTGCGGCTCCGCCGGAGGTGAAGGCCCCGCCGACGCCGGGCGGTCCGTCGTGGTGGCGGGACCCGATCGTCAAGGACGGCACCACGGGCCCGGCCGCCCCGGACTACCTGTGGGGCCCCTCGGACGCCGACCCGGAGGCGGCACGGGAGGTGGTCCGGGCCGGGCGCCCCAGCCCCGACGCCCCGTTCCGCCCGCCGGCTCCGGCGCCCGCCCCGCCGGGGCCGCGCTCGATCAGCGGCCTCGTCTTCCTCACCGCGCTGGTGGCGGGTGGCCTGGGCACCTGGCTCAGCTGGCCGCACCAGCCGTTGGGCTCGGTGCTCCAGGTCGGCCTGGTCGCCGCGCTCGCCGTCTTCGGTCTCGGCCTGCTGGCCTCCTCCCTGCTGGGGCGGACCGGGTTCGGCACGGTGCTGCTGGCGACGGTCACGGCGGTGCTGCTGGCGGGGACCACGCTGGTGCCGAAGGACATCAGCACGGACTGGGCCCGCAAGGAGTGGCGCCCGGCCGCGGTCGCCACCGTGGAGCCGGTGTACCAGCTGGGCACGGGCGACGCCCGGCTGGACCTGTCCGGGGTGGCGGTCCCCCGCGGCCAGACCGTGCGGACCCGGGTGGAGGTCGGGGTCGGCCGGGCGGCCGTCGTCGTCCCGAAGGACGTGACGGTGAAGGTGCGGGCCGAGGTGGGCCTCGGGGAGATCCGGTTGGAGGAGGGCCAGCGGGTCCAGGTCCGGATCAACAGCGACGAGTCTTCCCAGCGCACCCTGCCACCGCCCGGGGACGGCGAACCGGCCGGGACCATCGAGCTGGACGTGCAGGTCGGAATCGGACAGGTGGAGGTCAGCCGTGCTGCGTCATGAATTCCGGCCCGGCCGGGCGCTGGCGGGTCTGACGATGCTGGCCCTGGCCGGGGCGTACGCGGCGGAGGCGGCCGGGGCGTGGAAGGTCCCGCGGGCCTTCTTCCTCCCGGTCCTCCTGGGCGGTCTGTTCCTCGCCGCCACGGCGACCTGGACCGCCTACATCGTGCGGCGGCGCCGGGAGGCGAAGAAGGCGTCGGCGGAGAACACGGAGGCGCCCGCGAGCACCAGCGGCAGCCACGCCATCAAGTAGGGCAGGTCGTTGCCGTAGTAGTACGGCGTCGCCTGCCAGCTCACCGTCAACCAGAGGCTCAGCGAGATCAGCGCCCCGCCGAGCGCGGCGAGCCGGGCCCAGAGGCCGACGAGGGTGCCGAGGCCGACGAGGAGTTCACCGACCGCGATGGCGTGGCCGAACCCCTCGGGGCTCTTGAGCGCCAGGTCGACGAGGGCGGGGATCGCGGAGGAGTCACGGACCCCGCTCATCAGCTCACCGATGGAGCCGGGGCCGGTGGCGGAGAGGAACGCGCTGTCCGTCAGCTTGTCGAGCCCCGCGTAGACGAAGGTGACACCGAGGAAGATCCGCAGCGGCAGCAGCGCGTACTCCCGCGCCTGCTCCCGCAGCCCCCGCCGCTCCCCCGCACCGTACAGACCGCCGCTGCCACCGCCGTAGCCGTTCATCACCGCTGCCCCGCTTCCCGAAGACCCGTCACCTGACCATACGTACGCCTGTCCGACGACGCTCACCAGGGCCGCGGGGCAATCAGCGGAAGAAATCAGGGCGGGAGGGAGGAGAGGAGGAGGGAAGGCGGGTCGGTCGGTCAGTCCGTCACATCGATCGCACAGCGGTTGGTCTCCACTCCGGCGGCGGTGATGACCTGCACGTCGACAGTCCCCGGTTCGACCTCGACGGGCACCGGGACGGTGAGGACGGTGTCGGTCGGGTTGGCGAAGCCTCCGGCGACCGGGATCAGCGGTACATGGACGTGGACCGTGCCGATCCGCACGACGAGCCGGGCCAGCCGGTCGGGGCCGCCCGCGCCGGGCGGTACGAAGCCCGCGCCCCGGATCTCGATGTCGTCGCCGGTCCGGATCGGGGCGTCCAGGTCCCCGGCCTCCCGCGCCCGGACGACGGAGAGCACGACCGGACGGCCGCCCTCCGCGTACTTGCCCGCGAAGTACGTCGCCGCCGAGACCGCCACCAGCAGGGCGAGCCCCCACGGCAGATCGGGCAGCTGCTCGGGGCGGCGGGCGAGGCGGACGGCGGCGAACAGCACGGCGACGGCGCTGACCAGCACGTACTGCACATCCGTGAACGAGCCGCGCCCGGAGTCGTCGGTGAGCAGATCGGCCGCGCGGGGCCGGTCCGCGCGCAGCTTCTGGAGCCGCTGGCCCAGC
This sequence comes from Streptomyces sp. NPDC043746, assembly GCF_056436485.1. Lineage (NCBI taxonomy): Bacteria > Bacillati > Actinomycetota > Actinomycetes > Kitasatosporales > Streptomycetaceae > Streptomyces > Streptomyces sp. NPDC043746. Next base: position 11,161 of record NZ_JBWKCM010000030.1, read on the forward strand.
ACCCGTACGGTCACCACCCGGCGTACGACGACGGCGACCGCGCACACCAGCGCGAGCACGGCGACGACCCCGGCCGACCGGGCGAGGTCGAGCCCCTGGATCAGCGCGTCCCGGTCGGCCGGGTCGGAGGCGCCGGCCAGCTGGAGGGCGAGGACGAGCACGGCGAAGACGGCGAGGAGCACCCAGGCGGCGGCGACGGTCCTGGACGTGGAGAGCCGGTTGTCCTCACCGATCAGCGGGGCGAGGAGGCCGCCCCGGGCCCGGTGGAAGCGGGCGGCGACGGTCAGCAGGGCGGCGGTCACGAACGCGGCGGCCAGGGCGGCGGTGCGGGCGGTGGTCCAGCCGGGCCCGATCGCGGTGAGGCTCGCACCGACGAGCAGGGCGACGACCGCGCCCCAGACGCCGAACAGGGTGCCCCGCCACACATGGTGGAGCCAGACGTCCCCGGCGGCCCGGCCCCGTTCGGCGACGGTACGGGCGGACTCGGTCAGCTCGTCGGAGACCCACTGCCGGGAGGCGGAGGCGGACTGGGCGACCCCGGCGGGCAGCCCGTTCCCGGCGGCCAGTTCGTCCCGCTTGGCCAGGAACGCGGCGACCGCGCGCCGGTGCCCCTCGCGTGCTCCATGCGGGCAGTCCCCGCACGTACAGCCTCCGCCGTGCGCACCGCTCGCCCTTGCCTCGTCCAACGCCACGGAGATTTACGCCCTTTCCCACCCCGGTACAGCCAACTCACCTTCGATACCAGCGAATTGTGCCGTACGGGACGGGCGCCTCCCGCATCGGGGCGGCCGGTGGCCGGCAGCCGTCAGAACGTTCGACTGATCCGCTGCCACAGGTCCCTTCACTCAGCGTACCCAGGCGATACGACGATGCCGCCGCCCAAGCGAATGAGCGACGGCATCAACGTTGACCAGGAGCCCTAGGGGTTCAGGCGAACCCGGGAGGTCACTCCCACTCGATCGTCCCCGGCGGCTTGCTCGTCACGTCGAGGACCACGCGGTTGACGTCGGCCACCTCGTTGGTGATGCGGGTGGAGATCTTCGCCAGCGTCTCGTACGGGAGACGGGACCAGTCGGCCGTCATCGCGTCCTCGGAGGAGACCGGGCGCAGCACGACCGGGTGGCCGTAGGTGCGGCCGTCGCCCTGGACGCCGACCGAGCGGACGTCGGCCAGGAGGACCACCGGGCACTGCCAGATGTCGCGGTCCAGGCCGGCCGCCGTCAGCTCCTCGCGGGCGATGGCGTCGGCCTCGCGGAGCAGGTCCAGGCGGTCCTTGGTGACCTCACCGACGATGCGGATGCCGAGGCCGGGGCCGGGGAACGGCTGGCGCTGGACGATCTCCTCGGGAAGGCCCAGCTCCTGGCCGACCATCCGGACCTCGTCCTTGAACAGCTGGCGCAGCGGCTCGACGAGCTGGAACTCGATGTCGTCGGGGAGGCCGCCCACGTTGTGGTGCGACTTGATGTTGGCGGTGCCGGTGCCGCCGCCGGACTCCACCACGTCCGGGTAGAGCGTGCCCTGGACCAGGAAGGCGACCTCGGGGCCCTCCTCCTGGAGGATCTCCAGCTGGGCCTGCTCGAAGACCCGGATGAACTCGCGGCCGATGATCTTCCGCTTCTGCTCCGGGTCGGAGACGCCGGCCAGGGCGTCGAGGAAGCGCTTCTCCGCGTCGACCACCTTCAGCTTCGCGCCGGTCGCGGCGACGAAGTCCTTCTCGACCTGCTCGGTCTCGCCCTTGCGCATCAGCCCGTGGTCGACGTACACGCAGGTCAGCTGCGAGCCGATGGCCTTCTGGACGAGGGCTGCGGCGACCGCGGAGTCCACGCCACCGGAGAGGCCGCAGATGGCGCGCTTGTCACCGACCTGCTCGCGGATCAGGGCGACCTGCTCCTCGACCACGTTGGTCGTCGTCCAGTTCGGCTCGATGCCCGCGCCGCGGTAGAGGAAGTGCTCCAGGACCTGCTGCCCGTAGGTCGAGTGCAGGACCTCCGGGTGGTACTGGACGCCGTAGAGCTTCTTCTCGTCGTTCTCGAAGGCGGCGACCGGGACCACGTCCGTGGAGGCGGTGACCGTGAAGCCCTCGGGGGCGGCCGAGCAGGCATCGCCGTGCGACATCCACACCGGCTGCTCGGTGGGCGTGCCCTCGAAGAGGGTCGACCCCGCCTTCGTGACGTGCAGCGGGGTGCGGCCGTACTCACGCGCCCCGTTGTCGTCGACTGTGCCACCGAGCGTGGTCGCCATCAGCTGGAAGCCGTAGCACATGCCGAAGACGGGGACCCCGGCCTCGAAGAGCGAGCGGTCCAGCGAAGGAGCGCCCTCCGCGTAGACCGACGACGGGCCGCCGGAGAGGATGATCGCGCGGGGGTTCTTCGCCAGCATCTCCGCCACCGGCATGGTGGACGGCACGATCTCGCTGTAGACCCGGGCCTCACGGACGCGGCGGGCGATGAGCTGGGCGTACTGCGCGCCGAAGTCGACGACGAGGACCACGTCGGCCGTGGCGTCGGGGGCGGCGGTGGGTGCTGCTGGCACGGGGCGGCCTTCCGGCGGTGGTGAAGGGGGTCGGTTCTTCCGATTCTACCGGCCGTGCGCGAACCCTCCGCCGGGCCGGGGATGCCGGGGACCGGGACTCTCCCGTCTCACGATCCGGGCCCGGTTTTGCCGGGCCCGCCGGGGCGGGGCCATACTGTGCCCCATGCGTCAGCACACGACCTTCGTCTTTACCTATGGCATCCGGCCCGCCGGCTGCCATGGTCGTGCTGCTTGAGCAACTGACAAGCAACGTTCCAGGCGCCCCGGGCCATCAGGCCCGGGGCGTTCTGCGTGTCCGGGCCCATCGCCCCGGGTGTTCTCCGACCTACCAGGAGTCACCCCCGTGAGCAGCACCACCACCGCCACCACCGCCACCACCCCTGCCGAGCAGACCGGCGCCCACACCGACGAGGCCGCCGCCCTGATCGGCGGTGCCCGGGAGCGCATCGACGCGCTCGACGACCGGATCATCGGTCTCGTCCAGGAGCGGATGGCCGTCTCGGCGGTCATCCAGGAGGCCCGGATCACCTCCGGCGGCCGCCGGGTCAACCTCTCGCGCGAGACGGCCGTGCTCAGCCACTACAGGGACGCGCTGGGCAAGCCGGGCACCGCGCTGGCGATGACGCTGCTGGAGCTGTGCCGCGGCCGGGTGTGAGGGGCGGGCGTGTGGGGGCGGGTGCGGGCGCGGGGGCGAGGGCCGGTCGCGCCGGGCGCCGCCTTTGCAGGACCGTATCTGCGTTCGGTGCCCGTCTCACCCGTACGGCGCGTGACCGGGACCGAGGTGCCTTCGTTGGTCCCGGTGTCCGTGCCAACCAGGGGCGGCATCGGTAAGAAAACCACGCGTGGCTCCGCCGGGACGTGTGACGTACCGAAGGTACGTCGTGGGACCACATCCCGGCGCAAGTGACCGGTCCGCAGGGGACAGCAGCCCGGTCACCCCATGTGCGGCCGTACCCGGGGACGCCCGGGTCGGTCGCATCGGGACGCAGGACGGGACAGAGGCGTTCCCCCTCCCCCGCCGCCCCCCGAGGCCGTTCCCCGCCTCCCGCTCAAAGGCCGCTCCCCCACCCCACTCGAAGGCCGCCCCCCACCCCTTTCACCGTCCGCCCGGTCCCTCAGACCCTCCGGCGGCGCCTCGCCCCCAGGAACAGCACCAGGCCCGCCGTCAGGGCCGTCAGCGCCAGGCCTGACGCGGCCATCGCCGTCGACGATCCGGTGGCGGCCAGGCTGCCGCCGTCTCCGGTGGCGGTGTGCCGCGCGGAACCCGGCGTACCGGAGGCGCCGTCCCCCGGCCCCTCCGAGGGAGCGGGCGACGGGCCGCCGCTCGCCCCGTTCAGCACCACACGCGCCGCGTTGTTGCCCGGCTCCGGGTCGAACGGCAGCCCCGCCGCCCGCAGCTCCGGGCCGCGCACCACGACCCGGCCCACCGCGCCCAGCAGCACCTTGTCGATCCGCAGTCCGAAGGAGAGGTCCAGGCCGCCGCCGTCGCGGACGGTCGCCGGGGTCGGGCAGACGTAGCGCGGCGCGGGGCCGCTCCACCCCGACGGCAGGGCCGTGCCCTCGGCGCTCACCCCCTGGCACCCCTCCGGCGCGGAGGTGACCGTCGCGCCCTGGGGCACGGTGAAGTCGACGGCGGCGACGCTCTCGCCGGAGCGGAGGTGGCCGATCCAGGCCGGGCCGTCGTTGCGGAAGCCGACGCGCGCGGTGACCGTGGCGCCCGCCTCGCCGGAGGCGGTGTCCCCGTACGCGACGAAGTCGGCCGTGTTCTCCGTACGGAAGTCGGCCTCGTGCTCGTTGTCGCCCGGTTCGAGGTCCAGGGCCCGGGCCGTCATGGGCCTCGGGGCGGGGACGGCCCGGAGCACGTCGCCCGCCGTCCCCCGGGTGGCGCGGGCGGGCGTCGCGCCCCGGCCCGTGCCCGCCTCGTGGATGCCGTACGTGAAGATGTCGCGGTAGGCCCGGTCCGTGGTCTTCAGGGTCAGCGGGGCGGCCAGCGTGTAGGTCGCGCCCGCCTCGAAGGCTCCCTCCACCGTGCAACGGGCGGTGGTCCAGGCCTCGTCCGTCGTGTACGCGCAGTTGGAGTAGCGCTGCGGGATGTCCAGGCCGCGTGAGTGGCGCAGGGTCAGGAGGACGCCGTCGGCGGCGCGGCTGCCCCGGTTGGTGAAGGTGATCGGCGCCTGCTGTTTCTGGCCGGGGACGGGCTCGTGGTCGAAGGGGAGCCGGTGCATCACCAGGTCGGGACCGCCGACGGTGACCTGGGTGGTGAAGGGAGTGAAGGCCGCGCCCTCGGCCTCGCCGGTGACCCGGACGGTGCCGGTGCCGCCCTGCTCGCTGCCCTGGGCGGCGGTGAGGAGGAGGTCGGTGACGGTGGAGCGGCCGGGCGAGATGCCGTGGCCGGTGCAGGTGGCCGACCCGGGCGCGGTGGTCGCGCACTCGATCCCGGCCTCCGGCTCGAAGGCCACGTCCGCGACGGCCGCTACCCCGGTCAGGTCGAAGGTGACCGTGAACTCGCCCTCGTACGCCGTGTCGTCGGCGCCCGTCACCGTGATCCGGGCCGTCGACCGCTTCGGCCCGTCGCCGCCCTCCGCGTACGGATGCAGCGCCGTCTCCGCCGGGCCGCCCAGCGCGAACACCCGGGGCGGCGGACGTGGGCGCGGCGGAGGCCGCGGCGGGCGGGGCGGCGGCGAGCAGCAGGGCGGTGGCGGCCACGAGGCCACCCGCTCTGATCGGCGGCGCGGTGCGCGGGAGGAGTCGTGTCATCGCGGACCTCTGGTTCGGCGGGAGCTGTACGACGGCGGCGACCGCCACCCGTGGAAGGGTGGCGGTGACGCAGTCAGGCGTTCGACCCCGCAGCGTACGGGGTCGGCCCCACGGCTCTCCGACGAGCGTCCCGCGAACGGGTCACGGATTGGGGACGGGAGTGTTCCCGACGCCCTTCACTTCGGCCCCGGCCTCCACCGTCCCCTTCGGGGGTACGACGGGGATGCCCAGGAACGGCAGCTTCAGCGCCCCGAACGCGTCCTTCGGCACGGCCGGGGCCAACGGCTCGACCGGGGTGAGGCGTTCGTAGGCCGTGCCCTGCTCGGGCCGGGGGTCCGCCTCGCCCTTGTTGGGCCAGAGCGACATCGCGCGCTCGGCCTGGGCGGTGATGGTCAGCGAGGGGTTGACGCCCAGGTTGGCGGAGACCGCCGAGCCGTCGACGACGCTGATGCCGGGGTGGCCGTAGAGGCGGTGGTAGGGGTCGATGACGCCCTCCTGCGCGCTCGCGCCGATCGGGCAGCCGCCGAGGAAGTGGGCGGTGAGCGGGGTGCCCATCAGCTCGCCCACGTTGGAGCCGGCGAAGCCGTTGATCTCCTCGGCGAGGAGCGAGGCGCTGCGGGTGGCCTCGGGGATCTGGGTGGGGTTGGGGGCGCCGTGGCCCTGGCGCGCGGTGAGCAGGCCTTTGCCGATGCCGCCCGGTTTGCGGTAGGTCGTCAGGGAGTTGTCGAGCGACTGCATGACGAGCCCGATGATGGTCCGCTCGGACCAGCGGCGGTTGGAGAGCGAACGGGCGGCGAGAGTGGGGTGCTTGACCATGTTGGCGAGCCAGCCGCGCACCCGGTGGGTCCCGTAGGGCACCTGGAGGATCGACATCGCGCCCATGGCGTTGGAGCCCTTGCCGTAGCGGACGGGCTCGATATGCGTGTTGTCGTCCGGGTGGATGGAGGAGGTGATGGCGACGCCCTGCGAGAAGTCGGCCTTCGCGACGCCGTGCTTCTTGCGGTAGCGGCGGTCGCTGGTCTGGGAGCCCACCAGCGCCTCCGAGTTGGTGCGGGTCAGCATCCCGAGCCTGGCGGAGAGCCGGGGCAGCAGACCGCGGTCCTTCATGGTGTGCAGCAGGGTCTGGGTGCCGTACGTGCCCGCCGCGACGACCACCTTCCGGGCCCGCAGCTTTGCGGGCTTCGCCTTGCGGCGGCGGTCGGTGGGGACGGTGAGGACGCGGTAGCCGCCCTCGGGGTGGTCGGTGATCGCGACGACGGAGGTCATCGGGTGGATGACCGCTCCGGCCTTCTCCGCGAGGTGGAGGTAGTTCTCGTTGAGGGTGTTCTTCGCCCCGTGGCGGCACCCCGTCATGCACTCGCCGCACTCGGTGCAGGCCTTGCGGGCGGGTCCGGCGCCGCCGAAGTACGGGTCGGGGACGGTCTCCCCGGGCTTCGCCCTCACCGTGCCGTCGGCGTCCTTGCCGTCGCCGAAGAAGACGCCGACCGGGGCCATGTGGAAGGTGTCGCCGACGCCCATCGCCTCGGCGGCGGCCTTGAGGTGGATGTCGGAGGGGGTCATGGTCGGGTTGAGACGGACCCCGAGCATCCGCCGGGCCTGGTCGTAGTAAGGCTTCAGCTCGTCCTGCCAGTCGGTGATCGAGGCCCACTGGCGGTCCTCGAAGAACGGGGCGGGCGGGACGTACAGCGTGTTGGCGTAGTTGAGCGAGCCGCCGCCGACCCCGGCGCCCGCCAGCACCATGACGTTGCCGAGCAGATGGACGCGCTGGATGCCGAAGAGGCCCAGCGCGGGCGCCCAGAGGTAGTTCTTCAGGTCCCAGGAGGTCTTGGGGAGCGTGCCGGGGGTGAAGCGGCGGCCCGCCTCCAGGACGCCGACGCGGTACCCCTTCTCGGTCAGCCGGAGCGCCGAGACCGCGCCGCCGAACCCCGAGCCGACGACCAGGACGTCGTAGTCGTACGCGGCGTCGTCCTCGGCCGGGACGTGGCGCACGGCCGGTTTCTGGGCAGGGCTGTCCTGGGACATGGCGCTCCTCACTACGGAATCGGACGAAAAGGGCGTACTGCAAGCGTCGCGACGGTGCTCAGCGCAGCCGGAACGCCTTCATCGCCTTCAGGCTGCGGGTCATGAACGCGGCGTACTTCTCGTCGTCCATGCCGAAGGACGGGGCGAGCGGGATGAGCCGCTGCTGGGCGACGGTCTGGGCCTCGGTGAACTTGAGGATGCCCTCGGAGCCGTGCCGTCGGCCGAGGCCGGAGTCCTTCATGCCGCCCATCGGGGACCGGACGCTGCCGTAGGCGGGGGCGTACCCCTCGTTGATGTTGACGGTGCCGGTCCGCAGCCGGGCGGCGACCTGGTGGCCGCGCCTGGCGTCGGTGGTCCAGACGCTGGAGTTGAGGCCGTACGGGGTGGCGTTGGCGAGCGCGATCACCTCGTCCTCGTCGCTGAACCGGTAGACGGAGACGACCGGGCCGAAGGTCTCCTCGGTGCAGACGGCCATCGGCGCCTCCACGCCGTCCAGGATGGTCGGCTCGTAGAAGAGCGGGCCTATGTCGGGGCGCGCGACCCCGCCCGCGACGAGCGTGGCGCCCTTCTCGACGGCTTCGGCCACATGGCGGCTGACGGTCTCCAGCTGGCGGGGCCCGACGAGGCAGCCCATGTCGGCGCCGTACGCGAGGGAGCTGCCGAGCCGCATGGCCCGGGTCCGGGTGGCGAACCGCGCCACGAAGTCGTCCGCGATCGACTCGTGGACGTACAGCCGCTCGATGGAGATGCAGAGCTGTCCGGCGGAGGAGAAGCAGGCGCGCACGGCCCCCTGGGCGGCCTTCTCCACGTCGGCGTCCCTGAGGACGAGCATGGCGTTCTTGCCGCCCAGCTCCAGGGAGACGCCGACCAGCCGGGAGGCGGCGCCGACGGCGACCTCGCGGCCGGTGCGGGTGGAGCCGGTGAAGGAGACGTAGTCGGCGCGGCTGACGACCTCGGGGCCGACGACGGGGCCCTCGCCCAGCACGACCTGGAAGACCTCGGCGGGCAGCCCGGCCTCGATGAGCAGGTCACGGGCCCAGAGTGCGGTGAGCGCGGTCTCCGTGTCGGGCTTCATCACGACCGCGTTGCCGGAGACGAAGGCGGGCAGCGCGTCGCCCACGGACAGCTCGAAGGGGTAGTTCCACGGGGCGATCTGGCCGACGACCCCGCGCGGCTGGCGCAGCTCGGTGACCTTGGTGAGGGCCGGGACGACGCCGGTGTGCCGCTTGGGCTTGAGGTAGGCGGCGGCCCGGCGGCCGTAGTGGCGGGCGGCGACGGCGACGGACTGCACCTCCTCGTGGGCGTGCAGCCGGGCCTTGCCGGTCTCCAGCTGGATGAGGTCGAGCACCTCGGACTGGCGGCTGAGGACCAGGTCGTGGAAGCGCAGCAGGACGGCGGCCCGCTGCCGTACGGGGGTGGCGGCCCAGGCGGGCTGGGCGGCGCGGGCCCGGTCGAAGGCGGTGGCGACGTCCTCGGGTGTGGACTCAGGCAGGTCGGCCAGCTTCTCCCCGGTGAAGGGGGTGTGGTTGGCCGTCCGTCCCGATCCGACGACACCGCGGACCAGCTGGGCGATCACCTCGGGGGTGACCACGTCGGCAGCCGTGCGCGCGCCTGCGGGGGCGACCGCGACGGGGTTCGTACCGAGAGGGGCGTCAGGGGCCTGCGAGTCCGTCATGAGGCCGAGAGTATGTCCACCCGACCCCTTTGGGTACCCGTCGGTAACAGTTTTTCACGGGACCCGACGCCCGCCCCGAAGCGCCGAGCCGATCGAGCCAGCGATCACTGGCGACATAACCGCTGATCAGGGGCTATGCGGAGGCGGCGGAGGGCCGCTCGGTCCTATGCCCCCGGCGCGCGCCAGCTTCGGAGCATGATGTCGAACTTCTCGCGGCTCGCCGCCCACCCCTCCTGCGGGGCGGTCAGGTACAGGGCGTACTCGGGGCCGCCGGCACCGCCGTAGTACATCTGGTCGATGCCGTGCCGGGGGCCGGGGTGGTCCTTGGTCTCGTTCCAGGTGAACTCCCAGAGCGCGCCCGGCCGGTCGCGGAAGGTGTTCTTCTCCAGCGCGATCCGCCGGTACCCCGGCAGCCGCTCCACCAGCTGCTGCTCCATGTTCCGCACGTGCAGATACGGATGGTCGAAGTCCGGGTCCGGGTCGACGCTGATGCGGATGCGGTGGCGGCCGCCGTCCGGGGTGTAGTCGATCTGACCGTTGTTCACCTCGCGCGTCCAGTCCTGCGGTACGACGAGGCTGAAGCCCGCCGGGTCCTCCACCCGGTGCCAGCCGTCGGGTATCTCCGACGCGGCGGGGGTGGTCGGGTCGGCCGGGGCGGTCCCGGGGGCGGTGGGGGCGGTCGCGGGGGCGCCGGGCGTGGCCGTACGGCCGGTGGCCGACGCCCCGTTCCCGTACTTCATCGCGATCAGCCCGGCCGTGCCGCCGAGGACCGCCGCCGCGACGGCCACGACGAGGACGGTACGCAGCCGGGAGCCGCCGCGCCGGGTGGCGGGGGCGGAGGCGGGGCCCGCGAGGGGGTGGCGGGCGGGGGCCGGGTGGTCAGGAGCGGTGGCGGGCGCCGAGCCGGGGAGCCGGGCCGTGGAGCCGTCCGGGTCCGGGTAGCCGTACCGGGCCTCCTCCGGGACCCGCTCGGTGGGCACGTACTGCTGGGCCGAGCGCGGCTTGTGGCCCTCCATGGCGGCCAGCAGCATCTGCTCGGTCTCGGCGGCCGAGGGCCGGTCGGCCGGGTTCTTGCGCAGCAGCGCGGTGATGACGGGACCGAGGGGACCGGCGTTGACGGGCGCGGGCGGTTCCTCGGTGACGACGGCCTGCATGGTGGAGATCGGGGACGTGCGGCGGAAGGGCGAGCGCCCCTCCACCGCCGAGTACAGGGTGGCGCCCAGCGACCAGAGGTCGGAGGCGGGCCCGGGGTCGCCTCCGCGTACCCGCTCGGGCGCCAGATAGTCGATGGAGCCGACCAGTTCACCGGTCCGGGTGATCGTGGAGTCGCCCTCGATCGCGGCGATCCCGAAGTCGGTGAGGAGCACCTGCCCGTCACGGGCCAGCAGCACGTTGCCCGGCTTGACGTCCCGGTGCAGCACCCCGGCGCCGTGGGCGGCCCGCAGCGCGCTCAGGACGTGGAGGCCGATCCGGGCCGCCTCGCGCGGCGCGATCTCGCCCTTCTCCTTGGCCTCGTCCGCGAGCGAGGGCCCGTCGACGTACTGCATGACGATCCAGGGGCGCTTGTCGTACTCGATGACGTCATGGACGGTGACGACCCCGGGGTGGGTGATCCGGGCCGCCGCGCGGGCCTCCTTCTGGGTGCGGGCGTGCAGGACGAGCCGGTCGGCCTCCGCCACGTACAGCCCGGCGGTCAACTCCTTGACGGCGACCGTGCGGTGCAGCACCTCGTCGTGGGCGCGCCACACCTTGCCCATACCCCCGCGGCCCAGCTCCTCGCCCAGCCGGTAACGCCCCGCCAGCACCAGTCCCGCAGCCGTGCCTTCTGATCGGTCCACGTGTGACCCGCCCCCCGTTCCTCTGCTTGCCAGATTACGGAGCCGGGGCGGCGCGGCGGAACGGGGGATCGCCCACGAGACCGCACCGTGATGGTTGTCCGCCGCGCAGGGCCGACGCCCAGGACCCCCGGGGTGAGCCGCGGTGACGGGCGGTCAGCCGGCGCTCACCCGGTACGAGGCGACGGCCTGCTGGTAGACCTCGGTGACCCTGTCCCGGTCGTTCGAAGGGCCGATGGCCTGGAGGACGTGGTACCGGCCGTCGACGATCATGACGAGATTGCGGACGTAGACCTCACGGCCGCCGCTGTCCTGCCAGGTGAACTGCCCCTCGGCCATGGCCTGTCGGCCCACGTCGACCCGGCGCACCCCGGAGGAGGTGGACCAGCTGGAGTCCCGGAACGGCTGGAGCTCGGGCTGCTTCTCGCGCTGGTAGTCCAGCGGGTCGCCGCCCGCCGCCTTGACCGTGTCCCGGCCGGGCACCACGAGCAGGGTGAACCCGTCGCTGCCGTAACGGATCTGGCGGTCCGCGTTGGCGGGGCTGCGCTGCCACTCCTTCGGCACGCCGACCTCGAACCCCTCCGCGTCCTGGCGGAGTTCGTAGCCGGGGGCGAGCGCGACGGCGGAGCGGCTGGTCTGCGGCTGCTGGGCGCCGGGGTCGCTGCTCGCCCCCCGGGAGGGCGCGGGCGAGCCGGAGGCGGCCGGGGGCGGTGCGGCGGAGCCGGTGGGCTGCCCGGGGGCGGCCTGTCCGGCCGGCTCCTGCTTCGGCATGAACAGGAACGCGTACGCGATCGCCGCCGCCATCAGCAGCAGGATCAGGACCAGCAGCGTCCGGCCGAGGTGGCGCGGCGAGCGCCCCTCGCGCGGCCGGGACGGCTCCCGCAGCACCCGGGGGCCCTTGGGCTCGCGCGGTGCGCGGGACGGGCGGGGCTCCCAGGCGTCGACGGGGTGACCGGCGGGCTCGGGGGGCAGCAGGGACTCGTGGTGCGGCGGCTCGCGGAAGGCGGCGGCGCGCTGCTTCTCCAGCCGCTGGCGCTCCCGCCTGCCCTGGCGGTGGCGGCCGTGCGCGGAGCCGCCGCCGAACCGGCCGCGGCGCCTGCGGACCAGCTCGCCCCGGCGGCGTACGACGGGGAGCCGGGTGGCGTCGGGGGCGGGCAGGGGGACGACGTCGGCGCCGGCCTCCGGCTCGGGTGCGGAGCGTACGAGCGAGCGCAGCCAGCCGCGCAGCTCCTCGAAGTCCGGCCGCTCGGTGGGGTCCTGGCGCAGCAGCGACTCCACGACGGGCCGCAGCGCACCGCACTCCTCGGCGAAGGCGGGCGGCTCGGCGCAGACCATCTGGACCAGCTCGGCCGCGCTCTCCTCGGGGTAGGGGGCGTGGCCCTGGACCGCGCGGAAGAGCAGCGCGCCGAGCGCCCACAGGTCGGTGGCGGGGCCGATGGGCGGGGCGAGCTGCCAGTTGTCGTGGACCGGACCGGCCTGCTCCGGCGCCCAGCGCTCGGTGACGGGGCCGACGACCGCGATCCGGGCCTGCCGGGCGCGCTCGGCGGCGAGCGGGGTGGTGGGGCCCCGGTAGACGGCGACCCCCTGGCTGCCCGCGACGGCCTCCTCCCAGGCGCCGGAGGGGGACCGTTCGGCGGGGAGGCGGGGGGCGGGGGTGAGGGAGGCCTGGTCGGGGCGGCGGGAGTCGGCGCGCAGCGCGTCCCGGCCGAAGCCGCCGGAGCCGCCCGCGGGGACGGAGCGCCCATGACCGGGCCCGTCCTCCCAGGTTCCGGCGAGGTGGACGCGGCGGCCGGACGGGCGGGGGCCCTCCTCGTCGTCCTCGTCCTCGTCGTCGTACGGGTCCTCGGGCGGGGCACCCCAGGGCCCGCCGGTCAGCCGGGGGCCGGGAAGGCCGGGGGTGGTGTCAGGGCCGGTGGTGGTGGGGTCTGTCCCGGCGGCGGGGTCGGGTCGCCGGACGGGGAGGGCGGCGGGCACGTCCTCGGCCGGGGTCTTCTCGGAGAGGGCGGCGGGGGTGCTCCCGGGCGGCTGCCGACCGTCCTCGGTGACCCGGGCTGCGGCACGGGCACCGGCGCGGTAGGCCGCGATCGCCCCGGCGCGGGCGGCCCGCAGCTGGGCGGCGCTCCCGGCTCCCGGCTCGGCGGGGGGCGGAGGGGCGGGGGTGTAGGGCACGGCGGGCGTGGCGGGGCGCGGCACGAGCTGCTGCCCCCCGGGAGCCCGGTCCCCGCCCTGATCGTGGGCAAGGGGCGGCCGGGAGTCCTGGGCTTGCTGGGACTCCTGTGGTCGCGGGGACTCCTGGGGCTGTGCCCGTACGTACGGTGGTACGAGCGGTAGTTCCGGTCCGGCGTCGCTCCCGGCCGGCGGGAGGAAGGAGGGCCGACGGCCCTCGGCCGCCTCCGGCGCCTTTGGACCCCACGACGGCTCGACCCGCTCGACAGGGTCGTCAGGGTCGACTGTCTCCACGACCGGTATCCCGAGGGTGTCCTCGGCCTCGCTCGGCCGGGGCACCTCGTAGGCCCCGAGCCTGTCCCCGGCCCCCGCCCCCGTCCCGGCCCCGGGCAGCTCGTAGGCGTCGGGCGCCTCATGGGCCCCGTGGTGATCCCCGTACGCCTCCGCCCCGCCCCCGTGCGTCCTGGCCGTCGGCTCGTCGTCGGGAAGCGGCTCGGGGGCGTATCCGCAGAGCGCCTCCTCGGCGGCGCCCGCCGCGAGGCCGGTGAGCATCACCCGGCCGTCGTCGCAGACCAGGACCGTGCGGACGGTGATGTTCCGGTGGGTCCAGCCGTGCGCGTGGAGCACCCGCAGGGCGGTGAGCACGTCGGAGCCGATCTCGGCGGCCCGGTAGGGGTTCAGGGGGCGCTCGGCGAGGAGGGCGGCGAGCGGGCGGGCCGCGACCAGCTCGCTGACTATCCAGAGCGAACCGGCCTCGGCGAACACGTCGAAGACCTGGTCGAGCCGGGGGTGGTCGGGCACCCGGGCGGCGGCCTGCGCGGCCTCGATCGCGCGCCGGACCGCGGGGTCCGTACTCCGGCGCACCGCCCGCCCGGTGGTGCGCCCGCCCGCCGCGGCCCGGCCGTCGGCGTCGAGCACCTCCGCGTCCACGATCTCCGGCAACGGCACCTGGCGGACCAGGACTTCCTGACCGCTGTACGTGTCGAACGCCCGGGTCTCGACCAGTTCGTACCCGTCGGACGGGGGCAGCGGAAGGCGGTAGCGGTCGGCAAGCACCCGACCCGCGTAGTCGTCCACGACGCCTCCCCAGAGCGCGCTGTTCCCCCGGCCATCGAACCGCACGAATCAGTCAGTTCAGTCAGTTGTGGTCATTCGGCGGGCAATTGACCTACTGTTCCGGCTGCGTACGGTCTCCGTCGTCTTACGATACGTGGCAACGCGCGCCGACGGGCCGGGTCGCGCCAACCCGGCCCGGCCGACACGCCTCGCGCACCGCCGCGTACGACCGGTGCGGGGGTTACTTCGTGGGCGTGAACGTGGCGAACGCCGTCTCGCGCAGGGTGCGGCACTCGTCGCCGTCCCATTCGTCGATCTTGCAGCTGATCATGATCGAGTACCCGCGCCGCGCATCGACCTTGAAGCCCCGGTTGAGCACCCGGACCCGGACGCCGTTGTGGCTGCGCTCGAACGTCCAGTCGGCGACGGTCGGATAGCCGTTGTACTCGACCTTCTCTATGCCCACGTGCTTGTAGTCGTCGCTGAGGACCTTGGTGCCTGCGACGTCTCCGCGCCAGGCGGCGGCAGCGTCGTCCTTGGGCGAGCTGTTGAAGTCGACCTGGACCCGGGGGAAGCTGCCGCGCTCGGCGTTGTAGATGCCACCGGAGTTGGCCCCCGCGATGGCCGTGCGCTTGAAGTTCCCCGGCATCGCCATCGTGAAGTGGAACCGGCCGTCGGTGACCGTCCGGTACCCGGCGGGCAGCGCGCCCCCCGGGTCCTCGGTCTTCGGGTCGTCGGAGGAACCCTCGCCGTCGGCCGGGTCGCCGGTCTTCGGGTCGTCGCCGGTGGGGTCACCGGCCGGGTCGCCGGAGGCCCGGCCTGCCTCGTTGCCCTGGCCCTCCTTCTGCCCGCCGCCCTGGTTCTCGCCCCGGCCCTCGCCTTCGCCCTCCGAGCCGCCCGCCGAGGCTCCGGCGGTGGCGGCCGTGTCGCCCTTGCCGTCTTCGCCCTTGGCCTTGTCGTCACCTCCGCCCAGGGAGAGCGCGAGGACCGTACCCAGGATGGCCAGCGCCACGGCGGCCGCGATGATCGCCAGCGTGCGGCGCGGCACGACGTCGGTGATCGAGGCGCGGGTGGTGGTCGGGGAGCCCGGGGGACGCTGCGGGGGGATGCCCGCGCCCGGGGAACCCGTCGGCCCGGCCGCGGACTTGAGGCCGGTGGCCACGGAGGCGGGGGCCGTGCCTCCGCGCGGCGAGGCCTTCGCGGTCTTCGCGCCCGGCGTGCCGGGGGGTGCGGCGGGCCGGGGCGGGACGACGGGGGAGCCGGTGGCGGAGGCGGGCGAGCCCGTGGCGGCCACCGCTCCCGCCGCACCCGCCACGGCGGCCGTCGTCGCCTTCGCGCCGCGCACGGAACGCAGGGCTCCGCGCAGCCGGTCACGGGCGCCCTCACCGGACTCGCCCGCCGCAGCGGTCGGCTTGGACAGCTTGGGGGGCTTCGCCGCCTTCGCGTCCTTCGTCGCCCGGTCCGCGTCGGGCCCGGTGCCGGGGACCATCGGCAGGGCCATGACCTGGGTGGAGTCGGCGGCCGGCACCGCCGGGGTGTCGGGAGCGTTGACCACCTTGGTGAGCAGCGCTCGTGCCCCGGCGTCGTCGAGCCGCTGCTCGGGGTCGCGGGCCAGGAGCCCGTAGATGACCTCGGTGAGCGGGCCCGCGTTCTTCGGCGGGTCGAGCGGCTCGGTCATCACGGCCGTCAGCGTGGCGATGGCCGAGCCCTTGTCGTACGGCGGGCAGCCCTCGACGCTCGCGTACAGCAGGCCGCCGAGCGACCACAGGTCGGCGGGCGGTCCGGGCTTGTGGCCACGGGCGCGCTCCGGAGAGATGTACGAGGGGGCGCCGACGAGCATGCCGGTGGAGGTGACCGAGGGGTCACCCTCGACCTGGGCGATACCGAAGTCGGTGAGGACCACCCGGCCGTCCTCGGCGATCAGCACGTTGGACGGCTTCACATCGCGGTGCAGGATGCCCTGGCGGTGGGCCGAGCGCAGCACGTCGAGGATGGCGAGCCCGACCTCGGCGGCCCGCTTCGGCGTCAGCGTGCCGTCCTCGCGGATGACTTCGGCCAGGGACTTGCCCTCGACCAGCTCCATGACGATCCACGGGCGGTCGTCCTCGTCGACCACGTCGTAGACGGTCACCGCGCTGTTGTTGCGGATCCGCGCGATCGCCTTCGCCTCACGCAGGGTGCGCGTGATCAGCCGGCGCTTCTCGTCCTCGTCGATGGCGGAGGGGAACCGCAGCTCCTTCACCGCCACCGTGCGGCCGAGGGTCTCGTCGTCGGCGCGCCAGACCGTGCCCATGCCGCCCCGGCCGAGCACTCCCCCGAGCCGGTAGCGCCCCGCGAGGAGACGACCGTCCTTGTCCCCTTGGGGCTCCCGTGCCTGCTCCGCCTCCGACATGCGTCCCCTCTGCGATCAACCCGCCCTGGCAGAGCGTTCATTGTCCCTCACCCCGGGACCGGTCCTGGTGCCGGGTCCGGGGCCCGTCGCGACACGGTCCGAAGAGGGAATCCCCCACAGCCTCCTACCAACCCGGCCCCCTCGTCCAGCACCGGTCGGGTGGCCACCGCCCCGGAACCGGGCCGTCCGCTCCCAACTGGCCCGGATGCGAAGGGCGGTGGCCTTCGGGGTGAACGCCACGGGGGGCGTCCCGTGAACCGGCACACCCGGAAGGGGCGCCTCCGGCGCCGGACCGGCCTCCCGGGACAGCCCTCAGCTCGGCACGATGTCCGGCGCGCCGAGCCGGGCCGCGTCGGCCGTGAGGTCGTCGGGCTGCCGCTGCGACTCGCGCTCGGCCTCCACCCGCTTCTCGTAGTGCTCGACCTCCCGGTCGATCCGCCCCTCGTCCCAGCCCAGCACCGGGGCCATCAGCTGCGCGCAGAGGCGGGCGCTGCGGGTGCCCCGGTCGAAGGTCTCGATGGAGATGCGGGTGCGCCGGGTCAGCACGTCGTCCAGGTGGCGGGCGCCCTCGTGGGAGGCGGCGTAGACGATCTCGGCACGGAGATAGTCGTCGGCGGCGGGCAGCGGTTCGCCCAGGGTGGGATCGTCGAGGATCAACTCCAGAATTTCCTCGGTCATTGAGCCGTACCGGTTGAGCAGGTGCTCCACCCGGACGACATGCAGCCCGGTCCTGGCGGCGATCCTGGCCCGCGCGTTCCACAGGGCCCTGTAGCCCTCTGCGCCGAGCAGCGGGGTGTCCTCGGTGACGCAGGCGGCCACCCGCTGGTCGAGCCCGTGCACCGCCTCGTCGACCGCGTCCTTGGCCATGACCCGGTACGTCGTGTACTTGCCGCCCGCCACGACGACGAGCCCGGGGACGGGGTGGGCGACCGTGTGCTCGCGGGACAGCTTGCTGGTGGCGTCCGACTCGCCGGCCAGCAGCGGGCGCAGCCCGGCGTAGACGCCTTGCACGTCGTCCCTGGTCAGAGGGGTGTTGAGGACGGAGTTGACGTGCTGGAGGAGATAGTCGATGTCGGCGCTGGAGGCGGCCGGGTGGGCCTTGTCCAGGTCCCAGTCGGTGTCCGTGGTGCCGATGATCCAGTGCCTTCCCCAGGGGATGACGAAGAGGACGGACTTCTCGGTGCGCAGGATGAGGCCGGTGGTGGAGTGGATGCGGTCCTTGGGGACGACCAGGTGGATGCCCTTGGAGGCGCGGACGTGGAACTGGCCGCGCTCGCCGATGAGCCCCTGGGTGTCGTCCGTCCAGACGCCGGTCGCGTTGACGACCTGCCTGGCGCGGACCTCGTACTCCTGGCCTCCCTCGACGTCCTGCACGAGCGCGCCGACGACCCGCTCGCCCTCCCGGAGGAAGCCGGTCACCCGGGCGCGGTTGGCCACCTGCGCCCCGTAGGAGGCGGCGGTGCGGACCAGCTCGGTGACGAAACGGGCGTCGTCCATCTGGGCGTCGTAGTACTGCAGGGCACCGACCAGGGCGTCCTTCCGCAGCGCGGGGGCGACCCGCAGGGCGCGGCGGCGGGAGAGGTGGCGGTGGACGGGCAGGCCCCGGCCATGGCCGGAGGAGACCGACATCGCGTCGTAGAGCGCGACGCCGGAGCCCGCGTAGAACCGCTCCCACCCCTTGTGCTGCAAGGGGTAGAGGAAGGGCACCGGCTTCACCAGGTGCGGGGCGAGCCGCTCCAGGAGGAGCCCGCGCTCCTTCAGCGCCTCGCGGACCAGGGCGAAGTCGAGCATCTCCAGATAGCGCAGCCCCCCGTGGATCAGCTTGCTCGACCGGCTGGATGTGCCCGACGCCCAGTCGCGCGCCTCGACCAGGCCGGTGGAGAGACCTCTGGTGGCGGCGTCCAGGGCCGTGCCGGCGCCGACCACGCCCGCCCCCACGACCAGCACGTCCAGTTCGCGTTCGGCCATGGCGGCGAGCGCGGCGGTGCGCTCCGCGGGTCCCAGTGTCGCTGTCCTCACTGCTGCCTCCCGGTGGATCGGGGTGGTCGGACACGGGAGTGCCACCCGGCCGAGGGGCCGGCCGCCCGTGCCCACTCCTCGATTCTGTCCGCGCTCCCCGACTTCAGCCACCGCCTGTGGACAACACCAGGGCGACAGGCATCACGCAATGCGACATATAGGTCATATTTACGCCTAGTCTGACATAGCGCTGTCCGTAGCGGTTGCGCTTTTCGTACTCCGGTCTTAGGGAAGGCGGCCTTCGACATGCCCGCAGACCTCGCCGTCATCGGACTCGGCCATCTCGGACTGCCCCTGGCGCAGGCCGCCGTGGCCGCCGGGATCGACACCGTCGGCTACGACACCGACCCGCGCCCCTGCGCCGAGCTGCGCGCCGGTCGCACCCCTGCCGAAGGGGCCCTCACCGCGTCCGACGTCCGCCGCATGCTCTCCGGCGGCTTCCGCCCCGCCACCAGCGCCGCCGAGCTGGGCCGGGTCCGTACCGCCGTGATCTGCTCCCCCACCCCCCTCGGCCCCGACCGCACCGTCGACCTCACCGCCCTCCGCGACGCCGCCCGCGCCCTGGCCGCCCGGCTCCGCCCGCACACCACCGTGCTGCTGGAGTCGGCCGTACCGCCCGGCACCACCGAGAACGTGCTGCGCCCCCTGCTGGAGGAGGGCTCCGGGCTCGTCGCCGGGCGCGACTTCCACCTCGCCTGCTCCCCCAGCCGACTCGACCCGGGCAACCGCGACCACACCTACGCCTCCACCCCCAGGGTCATCGGCGGTCTCACCCCCGCCTGCACCGAGTCGGCCGCCGCCTTCTACGGCCGCCTGACCGACAAGGTCGTACGGGCCCGGGGACCGCGCGAGGCCGAGATGACCAAAGTGCTGGAGACCAACTTCCGGCACGTCAACATCGCACTGGTCAACGAGATGGCGGTGGCCTGCCACGACCTGGGCGTCGACCTGTGGGACGTCATCCGGTGCGCCGAGACCAAGCCGTTCGGCTTCCACCCCTTCCGCCCCGGCCCCGGCGTCGGCGGCCACGGCGTCCCGGTGGACCCGGGATCACTCCCGTACAGCGCCCGCACCCCCGGCCACCCGCTGCGGATGGTCTCGCTGGCACAGGAGATCAACGACCGGATGCCCAGCTACGTCATCCAGCGCTGCGCCACCCTGCTGAACGAGCACGGCAAGTCCGTCCGGGGCGCGCGGGTGCTGCTGCTCGGCGTCACCTACAAGCCGGACAGCGCCGACCAGGAGGCCGCCCCCGCCCGCGAGATCGCCGGGCGGCTGATGGACATGGGCGCCCAGATCTGCTTCCACGACCCGCACGTCCTGGACTGGCGGGTGCGCCAACTCCCCGTCCCGCGCGCCGATTCGCTGTACGAGGCGGCCGCCGCGGCCGACCTGACCGTACTGCTCCAGCAGCACCGCACGTACGACCTCCAGGGCCTGGCGGTGAAGGCCCAGCTCCTCCTGGACACCCGGGGCGCCACCCCGGCGGGAGCGGCACACCGACTCTGAACGGTCATACCGTCGCGTGAGATGACTAGTGACCAATTCGGCTGCGTACTGCTACCGTGCGGCGTCACAGAGCGCACACGTGTTCGCGTCAAGTACGTGTCTGCGCATTTCGCCCCAGGGGGAGACCCACCGTGAGCCAGCCTGTGCAGCCGCCGAACCAGCCCCAGCAGCCCTATCCCGGTGGCCCCGTCGAGGGCAACCCGTACGCGGCCGCCCCGACCGGCAACTCCTACGGCCAGCAGCCCCCCGCCGCCCCGACCGGCAACCCCTACGGCCAGCAGCCCCCGGCCGGCGCCCCCACCGGCAACCCCTTCGCCGGACAGCCGGGACAGCCCGGCCCCGACCAGCAGGGGCAGCCCGGACCGTTCGGCGGCGGCGCCCCCTCCGCCCCGGCGCCGCCCGCTCCCCCGGCCCGCAACAACCTGGCCGTCGGCGTGCTGGGCGCGCTCGGCGCGGCGATCGTCGCGGGCGTCCTGTACGGCGTGCTCCTCGGCTCGATCGAGCGCGAGTTCGGTTACGCGGCGGTCGGCGTCGGCTTCCTCGTCGGCTTCGCGGCAGGCAAGCTCGGCGGCGCCAACCCGGTGGTCATGGCCGCGTCCGCCGTCTTCGCGGTCGGCGGCGTCTACTTCGGCCAGCTGATCGGCTACGCCATGGTGATGGCGGACGTCGCCCACGTCCCGTTCTCCGAGGTGTTCTTCGACCACTTCGACGCCGTGACGAGGGTCTGGAAGGAGGAGGCCGACTTCATGCGCTACCTCTTCCTCGCCCTCGGCGCGATCGCCGCGGTCGGTGGGGTCAAGAAGGCGAGCTGACCCAACCCCGTACGACCATGCGGAAGGGCCCGTACCGCCGTCGCGGTACGGGCCCTTCCGCTCAGCTGCGAGCGGTCAGCGGCGGTGCTGGGAGTCCGCCACCGTCACCTCGACGCGCTGGAACTCCTTCAGGTCGCTGTAGCCGGTGGTGGCCATCGCGCGGCGCAGGGCGCCGAAGATGTTCATCGAGCCGTCCGGGGTGTGCGAGGGGCCGGTGAGGACCTCCTCCGTCGTCCCGACCGAGCCGAGGTCGACCAGCTTGCCGCGCGGCACGTCCTCGTGGACGGCCTCCATGCCCCAGTGGCGGCCCCGGCCCGGCGCGTCCGTGGCGCGGGCCAGCGGGGAGCCCATCATCACGGCGTCCGCACCGCAGGCGATGGCCTTGGGCAGGTCGCCGGACCAGCCGACGCCGCCGTCCGCGATGACGTGGACGTACCGGCCGCCGGACTCGTCCATGTAGTCCCGGCGGGCCCCGGCCACGTCCGCGACGGCGGTGGCCATCGGGACCTGGATGCCGAAGACGTTGCGCGTGGTGTGCGCGGCGCCGCCGCCGAAGCCGACGAGGACACCGGCCGCGCCGGTCCGCATCAGGTGCAGGGCGGCGGTGTACGTGGCGCAGCCGCCGACGATGACCGGCACGTCCAGCTCGTAGATGAACTGCTTCAGGTTGAGCGGCTCGGCCGCACCGGAGACGTGCTCGGCGGAGACCGTCGTCCCGCGGATGACGAAGATGTCCACCCCGGCGTCGACGACGGCCTTGGAGAACTGGGCGGTGCGCTGCGGGGAGAGCGCGGCGGCGGTGACGACACCGGAGTCGCGCACCTCCTTGATGCGCTGCCCGATCAGCTCCTCCTGGATGGGGGCGGAGTAGATCTCCTGGAGCCGGCGGGTCGCCGTCTCCACCGGCATCTCCGCGATCTCGTCCAGCAGCGGCTGCGGGTCGGCGTGCCGGGTCCAGAGCCCTTCCAGGTTGAGGACGCCCAGGCCGCCCAGCTCACCGATGCGGATGGCGTGCTGCGGGGAGACCACGGAGTCCATGGGAGCGGCCAGGAACGGCAGCTCGAAGCGGTAGGCGTCGATCTGCCAGGCGATCGAGACCTCCTTCGGGTCCCGGGTGCGGCGGCTCGGTACGACAGCGATGTCGTCGAACGCGTACGCCCTGCGGCCGCGCTTGCCGCGCCCGATCTCGATCTCAGTCACGATGTGTGGCCTTTCCCTCTACGTCTGCGCTGACCAGTATCCCCGACACGCGGCAGGGCGCGCCCGGCGGATCGGAGCCGGTCAGGCCCCGGCGCCTGGTGCGGTGCATCGCAAGGCGCGGGAACCGCCCTCATCGCGGAGCGATTCGGGCGTTTCGGCAACGCCGCGAGGTGCCGCACCAGACGCCGCGGACCCGGCCCTGGTCCGCCGGACACGCCCTGGGGGGCGGTACCGGGAACTCCGGTCCGCCCCCACCTGCGGTGACGCGCTACTTCTTGCTGCTTCTCGCTACTTCTTGCTGTAGTTCGGCGCTTCGACCGTCATCTGGATGTCGTGCGGGTGGCTCTCCTTGAGACCCGCCGAGGTGATCCGGACGAAGCGGCCCTTGCTCTCCATCTCGTCGACGGTCGCGGCGCCGACGTAGCCCATCGTCTGGCGGAGCCCGCCGACGAGCTGGTGGAGGACGTTGGCGAGCGGGCCGCGGTAGGGCACCTGGCCCTCGATGCCCTCGGGGACGAGCTTGTCGTCCGAGGCGACCTCGGCCTGGAAGTAGCGGTCCTTGGAGTACGACCGGCCCTGGCCCCGGGACTGCATGGCGCCCAGCGAACCCATGCCGCGGTACGACTTGAACTGCTTGCCGTTGATGAACATCAGCTCGCCCGGGGACTCCTCGCACCCGGCGAGGAGACTGCCCAGCATGACGCTGTCCGCGCCGGCGGCGAGCGCCTTGCCGATGTCGCCGGAGTACTGGAGGCCGCCGTCACCGATGACCGGGACGCCTGCGGCACGGGCGGCGAGCGCGGCCTCGTAGATCGCGGTGACCTGCGGGACGCCGATCCCGGCGACCACGCGGGTGGTGCAGATCGAGCCGGGTCCGACGCCGACCTTCACCCCGTCGACCCCGGCGTCGATCAGCGCCTGGGCGCCGTCACGGGTGGCGACGTTGCCGCCGATGACGTCGATGGAGACGCTCGACTTGATCTTCGCCATCCAGTCGAGGGCGTTGCTGTTGTGGCCGTGCGAGGTGTCGACGATGAGGAAGTCGACCCCGGCGGCGGCCAGCGCCTGGGCGCGGTCCAGTGCCTCGGGGCTGGCGCCGACGGCCGCGCCGACGAGCAGCCGGCCCTCGGCGTCCTTGGCGGCGTTGGGGTACTGCTCGGCCTTCTTGAAGTCCTTGACCGTGATGAGGCCCTTGAGGATCCCGGCCTCGTCGACCAGCGGCAGCTTCTCGATCTTGTGGCGGCGCAGCAGCTCCATGGCCTCCACGCCGGAGATCCCGACCTTGCCGGTGACGAGCGGCATCGGCGTCATGACCTCGCGCACCTGGCGCGAGCGGTCCGACTCGAAGGCCATGTCCCGGTTGGTCACGATGCCGAGGAGCTTGCCCGAGCCGTCGGTGACCGGCACGCCGCTGATGCGGAACTTGGCGCAGAGCGCGTCCGCCTCGGCGAGGCTGGCGTCGGGGTGCACGGTGATGGGGTCGGTGACCATCCCGGACTCGGACCGCTTGACCAGGTCGACCTGGTTGACCTGGTCCTCGATCGAGAGGTTGCGGTGCAGCACGCCGACGCCGCCCTGGCGGGCCATGGCGATGGCCATCCGGGACTCGGTCACCTTGTCCATGGCGGCCGACAGCATGGGGATGTTCACCCGCACGTTGCGCGAGATGAGCGACGAGGTGTCGACCGCGCTCGGCAGCACCTCGGACGCGCCCGGCAGCAGCAGCACGTCGTCGTATGTCAGCCCGAGCGTCGCGAACTTCTCGGGCACTCCGTCGACGTTTGCAGTCATGACACCTTCCCCAAATGGTCTTGATCGGTGCGGATGTCCATGCTAACGGGCTCCACGGGTGTCTCATTCCACGATCAAGATCACTTGGGCGTTCTGTAGCTTCCTACGGCACGCCCGCACGCTTCCACGGACCGCCCGCGGCCGTCGTCCTACTGCTCGGCCAGCGCCCGCAGCCGACTGAGCGCACGGTGCTGGGCGACCCGGACCGCGCCCGGGGACATTCCGAGCATCCGGCCGGTCTCCTCGGCGGTCAGCCCGACCGCGACCCGCAGGACCAGCAGCTCACGCTGGCTCTCCGGGAGGTTGGCCAGAAGCTTCTTCGCCCAGGCCGCGTCGCTGCTGAGCAGGGCGCGCTCCTCCGGGCCGAGGGAGTCGTCGGGCCGCTCGGGCATCTCGTCGGAAGGGACGGCGGTCGAGCCGGGGTGGCGCATCGCGGCCCGCTGGAGGTCGGCCACCTTGTGGCCGGCGATGGCGAAGACGAAGGCCTCGAAGGGCCTGCCGGTGTCCTTGTAGCGCGGCAGCGCCATCAGCACGGCGACGCAGACCTCCTGCGCGAGGTCCTCCACGAAGTGGCGAGCATCACCGGGCAGCCGGTTCAGCCGGGAGCGGCAGTAGCGCAGGGCGAGGGGGTGGACATGGGCCAGCAGATCATGGGTGGCCTGCGCGTCGCCGTCGACGGCCCGGTGCACGAGGGCACCGATCACCGTGGTCTCGTCGTCGCGCATCGGACCATGGTGCCTCGGTGCCGTACGGTCCGCCGCATCGCGTCCCGAGTTGTGCACCGAAGCGTTATGAGCGGGTGCGCCGGATGTCATGTCCTGCGCCCTCCCCTTCCGCTCGACCGAATCGTCCCTACCGTTCCCGAGGAACTCCACGACTCAAGGATGCGTCATCGGCCGGGAAGCGTCACACGGCGCCGTCGGCTCCACCCGGATTCGCGGTGGACCGCCGCGTCGAGACGCGGGGTGCATCGCCGGTGACCCGTCCCGTCCACCCGTCCGCCGGTCTGCGGACGGGGGCGGTCCGGGCCGGGCGTCAGCGGACCAGCCCCCAGCGGAAACCCAGGGCCACCGCATGGGCGCGGTCCGAGGCCCCGAGCTTCTTGAACAGCCGCCTGGCGTGGGTCTTGACGGTGTCCTCGGAGAGGAACAGCTCACGGCCGATCTCCGCGTTGGAGCGGCCGTGGCTCATGCCTTCGAGCACCTGGATCTCCCGCGCGGTGAGCGTGGGGGCCGCCCCCATCTCGGCGGAGCGGAGCCGGCGCGGGGCGAGCCGCCACGTCGGGTCGGCCAGCGCCTGGGTGACGGTGGCCCGCAGCTCGGCACGGGAGGCGTCCTTGTGCAGATAGCCGCGGGCACCGGCGGCGACCGCGAGCGCGACGCCGTCCAGGTCCTCGGCGACGGTCAGCATGATGATCCGGGCCCCGGGGTCGGCGGAGAGCAGCCGCCGGACCGTCTCCACACCCCCCAGACCGGGCATGCGTACGTCCATCAGGATCAGATCCGAACGGTCGGCCCCCCAGCGGCGGAGGACTTCCTCGCCGTTGGCCGCCGTGGTCACGCGCTCGACACCGGGCACGGTGGCCACCGCGCGACGGAGCGCTTCTCGGGCAAGCGGGGAGTCGTCGCAGACGAGGACGGATGTCATGACCGTCCTCCGCAGCTGATGCGCGTCACCTTGAGCCTCCAGGCTGATACAAGTCGTCACCTGTGCGGTCGACCCCTTCGGACATGTGCCCGAGCCGGTTCTCCGTCAACCGCATCCACCCTCTTAACGATGGTCACTCGAAAGAGTTACGGGTCCGACCTTCGGGTTCGGCACTCTACGTGAGGGCTCGCACACGCAGGAGAACGGCGCGGGTGATTCACCCGTCAACCGAATCTTCACCCCCCGGCTTGCCCTATTTGGCGAGATTTCTTCCTTTTTGAGGGTGTCTGTGGCTAGATTCGCAAACAGTCATATTTACATCTACTAGCACCGCAGATGTACGGTCGAGACTCAGGTCACCGAAGATGACGATCGCCGACCACGGACCGCCGGTGAACCGGCGGTCGAGGATGCCGCTTCCGACGCAGCACGGCTTCGAGGGGACAAGCAATGGCAGATTTCTCCCGCCTTCCCGGACCCAACGCAGACCTGTGGGACTGGCAGCTGCTCGCCGCCTGCCGAGGCGTCGACAGCTCCCTGTTCTTCCATCCCGAAGGTGAGCGCGGCGCCGCCCGCAGCGCTCGCGAGACCTCGGCGAAGGAGGTGTGCATGCGGTGCCCGGTACGCGCCGAGTGCGCCGCCCACGCCCTGGCCGTACGGGAGCCCTACGGGGTGTGGGGCGGCCTGACCGAGGACGAGCGCGAAGAGCTGATGGGCCGGGCCAGGACCCGGCTGATCACCGCGTCGCCCTCGGGCGCCACCACGGCCACCACGGGCTCCCGCCCGACCTGACACCCGGCGGCCCCGACCGATCGCAGAAACGTTTCCCCCGACATCCCGGCACGGCCCCGGTATCCCGGTACGGCCCGGCACCGCCCCCGCGGCGCGTGGCTCCTCAGCGGGCGGCCGCCAGGGACAGCTGCTCCAGGGTGGCCGCCACCGCCGGGACCCGGGCCAGGTCCGGCAGGGTGAGCGCCACGATCTCCCGCTCGATCGCGGGCTCCACCGGGACGGTCCGCGCCCCCTTGGGCCGTACCGACTCCACCGCCAGCTCCGGCAGGACCGCCACCCCGAGCCCGGCCCCCACCAGCCCCATCACCGCCGGGTAGTCGTCGGTGGCGAAGTCGATCCGCGGCGTGAACCCGGACGCCTCGCAGACCTCCACCAGCTGACGGCGGCAGCGCGGGCAGCCCGCGATCCACGACTCGTCCGCCAGCTCACCGATGGTGGTCTGCGCCGCGTCGGCCAGCCGGTGCCCGTCCGGGACCAGGCCGATCAGCCGGTCGGTGAGCAGGGGCCGGACCACCAGGTCGTCCCACTCACCGCCGGAGGCGCCGTACCGGAAGGCCAGCGCGATGTCACAGTCGCCGTCGCGCAGCAGGTCGACCGAGCGCGGCGGCTCGGCCTCCACCAGGGAGACCCGGGTGCCGGGGTGCTCGGCGCGCAGGGCAGCCAGCGCGCCGGGCACCAGGGTGGAACTGCCACTGGGGAAGGAGACGAGCCGGACCCGGCCGGCCCGCAGTCCGGCGATGGCGGCGACCTCCTCCTCGGCCGCGGTCAGCCCGGCCAGGATGCCGGAGGCATGCCGCACCAGTGCCTCGCCGGCCTGGGTGAGGCGCATCTCGCGCCCGGTGCGGATGAGCAGGGTGGTGCCGGCGGAGGCCTCCAGGGCCTTCATCTGCTGGCTCACCGCGGGCTGGGTGCAGCCGAGTTCGCGGGCGGCGGCGGAGAACGAGCCGGTGGCGGCGACGGCACGCAGGACGCGGAGGTGGCGGGCTTCGATCACCCCTCCAACATAAGAGATGCTTGGATGGCGGGCTAACTAATCGCGTACGCCTTTCAGGTTTGAGCCGTTAGCGTGTCTTCCCATGAGATTGCTGAGCGTGAATACGGGCCGTCCCGCCCCGGTCCCGTACGCCGGTGGCCCCGGCGGTCTGAGCGGGATCGACAAGCGGCCCGTCGAAGGGGCCGTACGGGTCAGCGACCCCGGCCCCAAGGGGGCTGGCGGCAGCGGGCTCGCCGGTGACGCGGTCTGCGACCTGCGCCACCACGGAGGCAGCGACCAGGCCGTGTACGCCTTCGCCCGGGAGGACCTGGACGCCTGGCAGCGACTGCTGGGCGGCCGGGAGCTGGCCAACGGGGCGTTCGGCGAGAACCTCACCACCGCCGGGGTCGACGTGAGCGGCGCGCTGATCGGGGAGCGCTGGCGGGTGGGCGACCAGCTGCTCCTGGAGGTCACCTCCGGCCGGATCCCGTGCCGGACGTTCGCCGAGCACATCGCGGAGGAGAGGTGGATCCGGCGGTTCACCGAGGAGGCCGTGACCGGTGCCTATCTCCGGGTGATCGAGCCGGGCACGATCCGGGCCGGGGACCCCGTCGAGATCGTCCACCGCCCGGACCACCAGGTCACCGCCTCCCTGCAGTTCCGGGCCGTCACGACGGAGCGCACCCTGCTGCCCTCCCTGCTGGCCGCCGCCTCGGCCCTGCACCCGGAGGCGCTGCGCAAGGCCCGGGCGTACGTGGCGGCGGCCGGTGGCCAGGAGGTGGGCGCGGGGCACTAACGTGCCGCGTATGACGACTGCACTGATCACGGGCGCGACGGCGGGTATCGGGGCTGCGTTCGCGCGACGGCTCGCGGCCCAGGGGCACAACCTGGTCCTGGTGGCGCGGGACACCGCACGTCTGCGCGAGCAGGCCACCGAACTGCACGACCGGCACGGCATCGAGGCCGAGGTGCTCCGCGCGGACCTGGCCACGGACGGCGGGATCGAAGCGGTCGAGAAGCGGCTCGCGGACCGCACGCACCCGGTCGATCTGCTGGTCAACAACGCCGGGTTCGGCAACAAGGGCCGCTATCTGGAAGTGTCCATGGCCGATGAGCTGACGATGCTGAAGGTGCACTGCGAGGCGGTGCTGCGGCTGACCTCGGCCGCCACCGCGGGCATGAAGGAGCGCGGCCGGGGCGCGGTGGTCAACGTGGCGTCCGTGGCGGCGTTCGTGCCGCGCGGGACGTACGGGGCGTCGAAGGCGTGGGTCGTGCAGTTCACCCAGGGCGCGGCGAAGGACCTGGCCGGTTCGGGGGTGCGGCTGATGGCGCTGTGTCCGGGCTTCGTCCGTACGGAGTTCCACGAGCGGGCCGGGATGGGCACGGACAACATCCCGGGGTGGATGTGGCTGGACGCGGACAAGCTGGTGGCCTCGGCCCTGGCGGACCTGGCCCGGGGCCGGTCGGTGTCGATCCCGGACCCGCGCTACAAGGCGCTGATGGGGCTGGTGAAGGTGACCCCGCGCGGACTGCTGGGCGGAGTCACCTCGCGTACGGGACGCAAGTACGGGCCGCAGTAGCCGCCCGGGTCGCACATCGGCGACGCACCGAGGCCCGGGGGGGGCGGGGGGGGGGGGGGGGGGGGGGGGGGGGGCGGGGGGGGGGGAGGGGGGGGGGGGGGGGGGGGGGGGGGGGGGGGAGGGGGGTTCTGTTGATCCCCCAGTAGGGGGCACAAACGACGGGCCGGTGCTG
>NZ_JBWKCM010000030.1:40100-58479 GCF_056436485.1 Streptomyces sp. NPDC043746
GGGGGAAGAGGGGGTGGGCCGGGGTGACCGACGGGGGAACACGGGGAAAACACACGGGGGCCGGTCCCCCCGGGGGGGGGGCCCCCGGGCCTCTGACGTACCAGCGGTACTAGTGGGAGTGGCCGTGGCCGCCGTGACCGGCGTCGGCCTCTTCCTCGGCCGGCTTCTCGACGACCAGGGTCTCGGTCGTGAGCAGCAGCGACGCGATGGACGCGGCGTTCTCCAGGGCGGAGCGGGTGACCTTGACCGGGTCGATGACGCCGGCCTTGACCAGGTCGCCGTACTCGCCGGTGGCGGCGTTGAAGCCCTGGCCCTTGTCCAGCTCGGAGACCTTGGAGGTGATGACGTAGCCCTCCAGGCCGGCGTTCTCCGCGATCCAGCGCAGCGGCTCGACGGCGGCGCGGCGGACGACCGCGACACCGGTGGCCTCGTCGCCGGTCTTGCCGAGGTTGCCCTCCAGGACCTTCACGGCGTGGACGAGGGAGGAGCCACCGCCGGAGACGATGCCCTCCTCGACCGCGGCGCGGGTGGCGGAGATGGCGTCCTCGAGGCGGTGCTTCTTCTCCTTCAGCTCCACCTCGGTGGCGGCGCCGACGCGGATGACGCACACGCCGCCGGCCAGCTTCGCAAGGCGCTCCTGGAGCTTCTCGCGGTCCCAGTCGGAGTCCGTGGCCTCGATCTCGGCCTTGATCTGGTTGACGCGGCCCTTGACGTCGTCGGCGTTGCCGCCGCCGTCGACGATGGTCGTGTCGTCCTTGGAGACGGTGACGCGGCGGGCGGTGCCGAGCACGTCGAGACCGGCCTGGTCGAGCTTGAGGCCGACCTCCTCGGCGATGACGGTCGCACCGGTGAGGGTGGCGATGTCACCGAGCATGGCCTTGCGGCGGTCGCCGAAGCCCGGGGCCTTCACCGCGACGGCGTTGAAGGTGCCGCGGATCTTGTTGACGACGAGGGTGGAGAGCGCCTCGCCCTCGACGTCCTCGGCGATGATCAGGAGCGGCTTGGAGCCGCCGCCCTGGATGACCTTCTCCAGCAGCGGCAGCAGCTCCTGGATGGCGCCGATCTTGCCCTGGTGGATCAGGATGTACGGGTCGTCGAGGACGGCCTCCATACGCTCCTGGTCGGTCACCATGTACGGGGACAGGTAGCCCTTGTCGAAGGCCATGCCCTCGGTGAACTCCAGGTCCAGACCGAAGGTGTTGGACTCCTCGACGGTGATGACACCGTCCTTGCCGACCTTGTCCATCGCGTCCGCGATCAGCTCGCCGACCTGCGGGTCCTGGGCGGAGAGCGCGGCGACGGCGGCGATGTCGGCCTTGTCGTCGATCGGGCGGGCCGTGGCGAGCAGTTCCTCGGAGACGGCCTTGACGGCGGCGTCGATGCCCTTCTTCAGGGCGGCCGGGGAGGCGCCGGCGGCGACGTTGCGCAGGCCCTCGCGGACGAGCGCCTGGGCCAGGACGGTCGCGGTGGTGGTGCCGTCACCCGCTACGTCGTTGGTCTTGGTCGCCACCTCCTTGACGAGCTGGGCACCGAGGTTCTCGTACGGGTCGTCCAGCTCGACCTCGCGCGCGATGGTGACACCGTCGTTGGTGATGGTGGGCGCACCGAACTTCTTGTCGATGACGACGTTGCGGCCCTTGGGGCCGATCGTCACCTTGACCGTGTCGGCAAGCTTGTTGACGCCGCGCTCAAGGGCGCGACGGGCGTCCTCGTCGAACTTCAGAATCTTCGCCATGGGCTGTACTTCCCTCTCGGAATGAACTGCGCCCCTCGCCGCCCGGCTAGTCGGTACGCAGGGGGCCAGGGGCGCAGAACACAGGCAAACGTGGGTGAATTACTTCTCGACGATCGCGAGGACGTCGCGGGCCGAGAGGACGAGGTACTCCTCGGCGTTGTACTTCACCTCGGTGCCGCCGTACTTGCTGTACAGGACGACGTCGCCGGTCTTGACGTCGAGCGGAAGACGCTCGCCGTTCTCGAAGCGGCCGGGGCCCACGGCGAGGACGACGCCCTCCTGGGGCTTCTCCTTCGCGGTGTCCGGAATGACCAGGCCGGAAGCGGTGGTCTGCTCGGCGTCGAGCGGCTGGACCACAATGCGGTCCTCAAGCGGCTTGATCGCAACCTTGGAGCTGGTGGTCGACACGATCCGGTCTCCCCCTTCGGAGATCTCACGGGGTTTAGCAGTCAGTGGGCGGCGACCAGACCGATCCGTCGTCGCGGGTGCCGGACCTGCCCTGTCGCACAGTGTGGTGCTGGCACTCTCCAGGGGGGAGTGCCAGACCTGAGACTATGACCGCGATTAGCACTCGGTCAAGCGGAGTGCCAATTCGTCATCCTCGCGCCGTCCCGACCGGAGCCCGACCGGGGCCCGACCGGGGCTCCATCGGATCACCGTCCGGACAACGTGGGGGCAGAGCGCGGTGTTCCGTACGACGGTACGGAGATGACGGCGGTACGGGGACGGCGCGTGCCGAACGGCGCATGCGCGCGCAGCGGGGGCTGAGCGCGCATGCGGGGCGTACGGGGAGGGCGCCGGGTCAGACGTAGTCCTCCAGCTTCGCCACCGCGTACCCCTTGTCCGTGATGGTCTTCATGGCCAGCCGGATCATGTCGGGCATGGTCCCCTTCCAGTCCCCCTTGCCCCGGAAGTGGGTGAGGACGATGTCGCCGGGGTGCAGGTCCCGGTCCCACTCGCGCCACTCCATGCGGTCGGCGAAGGCCTCGGCGGACCAGAGCGGTACGGCGGTGATGCCGCAGGACTGGGCGGCGACGAGGGTGTCGCGGTTGTAGTTGCCGTAGGGCGGGCGGAAGAGGGTGGGCCGCTTCCCGTACTGCTTGAGGATCTTCTCCTGCTGGCCGCAGATCTCCCGCTTCTGCTCGGCGTAGGAGAGGCCGGGCAGATAGCGGTGGTTGAGCGTGTGGTTGCTGATGGTCACCCCGCGCTTCTGCATCTGCCGGAAGTAGCCGTAGTTGTCCTTGGTGACGTAGTCACTGAGGAACGCGCTGTAGGGGATGTCCAGTTCGGTCATCATCCGCAGCAGCGCGGGGTCCTTCTCCGCCCCGTCGTCCATGGTGAGGAAGACGATCTTCTCCTTGGTGGGGACGGTGGTGAAGACGGGCGGCAGCCCCTCGCCGTCGCGGACCTCGAACCCTTGACGGGTGGTGATGCGCGGCTTCACCTCGGGGGGCTCGGGGGCGGCGAGCGGGGTCTTGGCGAGCCCCCACTTCTTCGCCGCGGCGGCCCGTGCGGCCTGCTTCCGTTTCAGCTCCTCGGCGTACGCGTCCAGGGCGCGGGCGGGTCCGGCCTGCCGGGCGGCCTCGCCCTGCTGCCCGGCCGCGGGCTCCGCCGGGCCGCCCTGGGCTCCCGTACCGCCGTCGGCCGTCGCCGCCGCGCAGGCCGAAGTGACGGTGGCGGCCAGGAGGGCGGCCAGCACGACGGAGACCGGTCGGCGCCGTCTCGCGGAGGGGTGCCGCTTCGCGGGTGATTTTCCTTTTTGTCCTACTAGTTGCATGGCGCCGCATCCTGCCAGTCGTCCGCACGCCTCCCGCCCCGACACCGCGAGGGGGTCGGCCCCGTCGCCCGACCGGCGGACAGGAGCCGGCGCCTGCCCGTACCGGCCCGCCTCCGCGCACCGGCCACAATGGGCCGGGTGAACGCAACCACCCCCGCCACGCCGGCCGGCGCCCCCGGCGACCCCGCACACGCCGCCTTCGCCGCCCTGCGCACCCCCGAGGGCGAGCACCTGCTGGCCGAGCTGCGCGACCACGACCCCGCCCAGGAGCTGGCCACCGCGACCCGGCTGCGCCGCACGCACCCGCCGGAGCTGGTGTCGGCCGCCCTGGGCCAGGCGCGGCTGCGGCAGCGGGCGGTGGCGAAGTTCGGGGCCGGGGAC
Source organism: Streptomyces sp. NPDC043746 (assembly GCF_056436485.1). Lineage (NCBI taxonomy): Bacteria > Bacillati > Actinomycetota > Actinomycetes > Kitasatosporales > Streptomycetaceae > Streptomyces > Streptomyces sp. NPDC043746. The sequence continues at coordinate 43,994 of NZ_JBWKCM010000030.1, forward strand.
GCGTACCGGATGTACTTCACGCCCAACGGCGTCGAGCAGGCCACCCGCACCTCGGTCGCCGCCCACCGCGCCGCCCGGTTCGCCGCGCTCGGCGTGCGGAGCGTGGCGGACCTGTGCTGCGGCATCGGCGGCGACGCCGTCGCCCTGGCCCGCGCCGGGATCTCCGTACTCGCCGTGGACCGCGACCCGCTCACCGCCGAGGTGGCCCGCGCCAACGCCGAGGCGCTTGGTCTCGCCGCCCTGATCGAGGTGCGGTGCGCCGACGTCACGGAGGTCGACACCTCTCCCTACGACGCGGTTTTCGTGGACCCGGCCCGGCGGGGCGGGCGCGGCAGGATCTTCGACCCGGAGGCGTACTCTCCGCCGCTCTCCTGGGCCACGGCCGCCGCACTGAAGGCCCCTCACGCGGCGCTGAAGATCGCGCCCGGCATCCCGCACGAGGCGATCGGGCCGGAGGCCGAAGCGGAGTGGATCTCGGACGGGGGCGATGTGAAGGAGGCGGTGCTCTGGTACGGGGAGGGCGTCGCGCCCGGTTCCATCCGGGCCACCCTGCTGCCGTCCGGGGCCGCCCTCACCGCCCCGGCCCCGCTGCCCGCCCCGCCGGTGGGTCCGGTAGGGCGCTATCTGTACGAGCCGGACGGCGCGGTGATCCGGGCGCATCTGGTCGCGGACGTCGTGGCGCGGTGCGGCGGGCGGCTGGTGGACGAGACGATCGCGTACGTGACCGGCGATGTGCCGTACTCCTCCCCGTACGCCACCGGGTACGAGATCACCGATCAGCTGCCGTTCAACATGAAGCGGCTGAAGGCGCTGCTGCGGGAGCGCGAGGTGGGCGTGCTGACCGTCAAAAAGCGCGGCTCGGCGGTCGAACCGGAGGAGTTGCGCCGCCGGATGAAGCTCGCCGGACCGAACGCGGCGACGGTGTTCCTGACCCGGGTGGCGGGGGCGCCGACGATGCTGATCGGCCGCCCGCTGGCGTGAACGGGCGGGTCGGGACGCAGGGGGGAAGTGGGCGGGTCGGGAGGCACGGCGTGAGCGGGCGGGTCGGAACGTACGGCGTCACTGGTGGGCCGGGGTGCGCGCCGGGGCGGCGGTCGCCGTCAGGACCCGCAGCGCCCAGCGGCGGTGCGTCCACGCCTTGACGGCGCCGATGAGTCCGGTGAGCCAGGCGATCATGCCCAGGCCCATGACCAGGGCGACCGCGCCGTACGTGTCGTCGCCCGGCCGGGCGCTCGACGGGCCGATCACGCAGAGCGCGAGCCCGCCCGCCGCCAGGACGAACGACAGCAGCAGCCAGACCAGGCTCACCCCGGGCAGCCGCAGCTCCCGGTCGCGCTCCGGGTCCCGGTCCAGCGCGCCCCACTCCACGAGCAGCGCGCGGATCTCCCGGTCCCGGGCGAGGTGGAGGCCGACGAGGATGACGGCGGGGATCAGCGCCCCCGCCCCTCGATCCCGGGCTCCCCTCCCCCGGTGCTCCGGCCCTCCCCGCTCTCGCGGTCCGCCCGGCTCAGGCGTCCCGCAGCGCCTGGATGTCCAGCTTCCCCATCCCGAGCATCGCCTTCATCGTCCGCTCCGCCTTCGCCGGGTCCGGGTCGGCCAGCAGCCTCGGCAGCTCGCGGGGGACGATCTGCCAGGAGACGCCGTACCGGTCCTTGAGCCAGCCGCACCGGCCCTCCTCGCCGCCCTCGGAGAGCGCGGACCAGAGCCGGTCGACCTCGGCCTGGTCGGCGCAGTCCACGGAGAGCGAGATGGCCTCGGTGAACGGGAACTGCGGTCCGCCGTTGAGGCCCAGGTACTCCTGGCCCGCGAGCCGGAAGCTGACGGTCAGCACGTCTCCCGCCCGGCCGGGGCCCGCCTCGCCGTGGTGGGTGACGTCCAGGACGCGGGAGTCGCCGGCCTCGCCGCCGAAGATCGCGACGTAGTGCTCGGCCGCCTCCTTCGCCCGGCCGTCGTACCAGAGACAGGGGGTGATCTTCTGCATGGCGGTGGTCTCCTCCTCCGGTCGCCCCGGGGCCGGGGCGTGTGCCGTGTCAGGCTTCTTGGTGGGTAGACCTGCCCCGGCCCCCGAACTCATCGGCCCGCCGCGTCCCCGTCCCGCTCCGCCGCCACCGGCCCGGCGGCCACCGGACCGCCCGCGGCCCGGCTCTCCCCCGGCAGCAGGACGTACGCCGCCAGCGCCGCGGCCGCCAGGAGCCCGGCCGCGACCCAGAACGCGGCCGCATACCCCGAGGAGAGCGCACCGGGCCCGGTCGCGCCGCCCGTGACCTGGGCGGCGACGGTGACCAGGACCGCGAGGCCGAGCGAACCGCCGACCTGGCGGGAGCTGTTGAGCAGCCCCGAGGCCATTCCGGTCTCGCCGGGCGCCACGTCGGTGGTGGCGGCCGTGCCGAGCGGGACGAAGCAGAGCCCGATGCCGAGCGAGCAGAGCAGCGACGGGCCGAGGATCGAGGCGAGGAAGGAGCCGTCGACCGTGGCGGCCGCCGCGAACCAGCCCATGCCGAGCGCCGCCAGCGCTCCTCCCACGGTCATCAGGCGGCGGATGCCGAGCGCCGCGACCGCCCGGGAGGCGAGGACGGAGCCCGCGACGACACCCACGCAGAGCGGCAGGAACGCGAACCCTGCGGCGGTCGCCCCGTAGCCGAGGACCAGCTGCGTGTAGAGCGAGACGAAGTAGAACGCGCCGAACTGGGCCGAGGCCAGCAGCAGGCAGAACAGGTTGGCGGTGAGCACCGGCCGCCCCCGCAGCAGACCGGGCCGGAGCAGGGGCGAGGGCGTACGGAGTTCGACGGCGACGAACGCGGCCAGCAGGGCCAGGGCCGCACCGAGCGTGACGAGCGTGACGGCCGAGCCCCAGCCGTCGTCCGAGGCCCGTACGAGCCCCGAGGACCAGCAGGGTCGTCCCGCCCGTGGCGAGGAGCGCCCCGGCGAGGTCCAGCCGTTGCGCCGGAGCGCCGCTGCCGGCTGACCGGGCTGAAGGAGCACTGGCGGGAGTACGCCGCCGACTACGAGGTCGCGGCCGAGCTGGACGCGATCGTGGAGGGCCTGATCAGGCGGGGGGCGAGGGCCTGATCAGCCGGGGGCAGGGGGCCGAGCGGTCACCGGCGAAAGGCCTCCGCCGGGGGCGCCGCTCACCCCACCGCCTCGAACCTCCACCGGTGCACCGGCCGGGTGATCAGGGCGGCGTCGGGTTCGGGGAGTTCGGGGAGGTCGTCGGCGTACGAGGCGCCCTCCCACCACGTCATGACCAGCACCCGGTCCTGCGGGGCGCGCAGGAGTTCGCGGCGGGCGGGCTCGCGCGACAACTCGGCGGACCGGGCGCGGGCCCACTCCAGGAGTTCGCCGCCTCGGCCCTCCACCGCGCGGGCCTCCCACATCAGGACGATGGTCGCGCCGCTCATGAGTACAGGTTGTCCTTGCTGATCTCGTGCACGTGGTCGTGGTCATGGTCGTGCGAGGGGGAGTGCGCGGCACCCGGAACGTGCGGTTCCGTCACCGGCAGCGACGAGTCCGCCGACAGCTCCAGGTCGGAGGGGCGCCGGTTGCGGGCCACCATCTCCGCGCCGAGCGCCGCGACCATCGCACCGTTGTCCGTGCAGAGCCCCGGCCGCGGCACCCGCAGCCGGATGCCCGCCCGCTCGCACCGCTCCTCGGCCAGCGCGCGGAGCCGGGAGTTGGCCGCCACCCCGCCGCCGATCATCAGGTGGTCGACGCCCTCGTCCTTGCAGGCCCGCACCGCCTTTCGGGTCAGCACGTCCACCACGGCCTCCTGGAAGGACGCCGCCACATCCCGCACCGGCACCTCCTCGCCCGCCGCCCGCTTCGCCTCGATCCAGCGGGCGACCGAGGTCTTCAGGCCGGAGAAGGAGAAGTCGTACGGGGCGTCGCGCGGGCCGGTCAGTCCGCGCGGGAACGCGATGGCCTTCGGGTCGCCCTCCCGGGCCAGCCGGTCGATGACCGGGCCGCCGGGGAAGCCCAGGTCCAGCACCCGGGCGATCTTGTCGAACGCCTCGCCCGCCGCGTCGTCGATGGTCGCCCCGAGCGGGCGGACGTCGGCGGTGATGTCGGGGGCCAGCAGGAGGGACGAGTGGCCGCCGCTGACCAGGAGCGCCATGGTCGGCTCGGGCAGCGGGCCGTGCTCCAGCTGGTCGACGCAGATGTGGGAGGCCAGGTGGTTGACCCCGTACAGCGGCTTGTCCAGGGCGTACGCGTACGCCTTCGCCGCCGAGACGCCGACGAGCAGCGCCCCCGCGAGCCCGGGGCCCGAGGTGACGGCGATCCCGTCGAGGTCGCGGGCGCTGACCCCGGCCTGCTTCAGGGCGCGCTCGATCGTGGGGACCATCGCCTCCAGGTGGGCGCGCGAGGCGATCTCCGGGACGACGCCGCCGAAGCGGGCGTGGGTGTCGACGCTGGAGGCGACGGCGTCCGCGAGCAGGGTGGTCCCGCGCACGACGCCGACGCCGGTCTCGTCGCAGGAGGTCTCGATGCCGAGTACGAGGGGTTCGTCGGCAGCCATCATTCAGTCCCGGTCTCTGGTGCGTTGTCCGCTGCGTGTTCTTGCATGGTGAGGCGCATGACGAGGGCGTCGATGTTCCCCGGCTGGTAGTAGCCGCGCCGGAAGCCGATCGGCTCGAAGCCGAACCGCTCGTACAGCCGCTGGGCGCGGGCGTTGTCGACGCGCACTTCGAGGAGCACGGTGGCGCACTCGAAGGCGGTGGCGGCCTTCAGCAGGTCGGTGAGGAGTTCGGCACCGAGGCCGGTGCCCCAGGCGTCCCGGCTGACCGCGATGGTCTGGACGTCGGAGAGGTCACCGAGGGCGGCGAGCCCGGCGTAGCCGACGATCCGGCCGGTGGCCGGTTCCTCGGCGACGACGTAGTGGCGGGTGGCGCCGGGACCGCGGGCGTGGGCCAGCTCGGACCAGAACATCCCGGGCGACCAGGCGTCGTCCGGGAACAGCTCGTGCTCCAGCTCCAGCACGGGTTCGATGTCCCACCAGCGCATCTCGCGCAGGACGGCGGCGGTGCTCACTTGGGGGTGACCACCTTGTAGTTCTTCGGCACCTGGGCGTCGGGCCTGCGCAGATAGAGCGGCTGCGGCTCCAGCAGCTCCTGCCCGGCGGCCAGCCGTTCGGCGGCGAGGGCGGCGAGCGCCCCGGCGGCCACGTGCTCGGGCCCGCGCGCGTCCGGGAACGCCTCCGGGTAGAGGGCCGCGCCCGCGCCGACCACGGGGAGCCCGGCGAGCGCCCGGGCGATGTCGGCGGGCCGGTCGACGGCGGGCTCACCCGTACGGGTGCGGGAGTCCTCGTACCGCGCCCAGTACACCTCCTTGCGCCGCGCGTCCGTCGCCACGGCGAAGGGCCCCTCCACCCCGCCCTCCCGCCCGGCGGCGTACGCGAGGCCGTCCAGGGTGCAGATGCCGTGTACGGGGACGGCGAGGGCGGAGCCGAAGGTGGCGGCGGTGACCAGGCCGACCCGCAGCCCGGTGTAGGGGCCGGGGCCGACGCCCACGACCACGTCCGTCACGGCGTCGAGTTTCACCCCGGCCCCGGCGAGGACCCGGTCGACGGCGGGCAGCAGCAGTTCGCCGTGGCGGCGGGCGTCGACCTGGCCGAAGGAGGCGATGACGGACGTCCCGTCGTGCAGGGCGACGGTGACGGCGGGGGTGGCGGTATCCATGGCGAGCAAGAGCACGCAAACAGCCTACGGCTCCGCCGACGGCGGTACGGCGCCCGTACGGCGTCCCGGCCCGCCCGCCGCCTGCTGCTACCGTCACCGGGTATCCGCGGGTACGACGTAAAAGCTTGTACGACAACGCCGCCCGCGGCAGCGGCCGTACGCTGCCGCGGGGCGGCGGGCGAAAGGGGAGTCCACGGTGTCAAGGGGAAGCTCGGGAATGGTGGCCGGGCTCACTGCGGCGGCGATCGCCGTGGTCGGTGTCCTCGCCTACCAGGCATCGGCGAACGCCCCCGATTCGGTGGCGTCCTCCTCCCCCACTCCGAAGGCGTCGGTCTCCGCCTCCGCCTCCGCCCAGCCCACCGCGGAGCCGAAGCCCACGCAGGACGCCCTGGCGGTCCCGGCGGACTCGGGCACCGGTGAGCGTGTGGTCTACGCGCTCAAGGACCGGCGGGTCTGGCTGGTGGACGCGAACGGCAAGGCGCTCCGTACGTTCACGGTGATGCCGAGCCCCGTCAGCCCGCCGCCCGACATCTACCAGGTCACCTCGCGCTCGGGCACGGTCCAGGGCTCGGACGGCGTGCCCATCGAGCACGTGGTGCGCTTCGCCAACGTCGACAATGTCGCGATCGGCTTCAGCGCGGCGCAGGACGGGTCGATGGAGCCCCCGGACCCGACGTCGAGGACCGGTGGCGTCCGGATGAAGCGGGCGGACGGCAACGCGATGTGGACGTTCGCGACGGTCGGCGCCAAGGTGGTCGTGGTCCCGTAGGACCTGCCCCGCTACGCGGCCCGGCGCCGCACAGCACCCCCGTGGCCGGTCTCCGCTTCCCCGTCGGCGCCGTCGGCCGTCTCGGGCCCGCTCGGCGGCGGCGTGGAGACGGCGGTGGCCGCGGCGCACGAGGCCAGCAGGTCCTTCATCGACAGGTCGGACGGCGTCGGCTGCTGCCGGGGCTGCCTCTCCGCGCGCTCGGGCGTCGGCATGGATGCCTCCTGGGCTCCGGTGGAGGTCGTGGTTAGGTAGACCTAACCAGGTCTCCTACCCATGTGACCACGACCACGGTCCCGTACGCAACAATTTACCGACAGCCCGTCGGGAAAGCGACCTCCGCGATGCCCCGGCCGCCCCTCGGCGTGGGGCAGGCGTTACGCCAGCTCCTCCCGCAGCCCCGCCCAGCGCGGGCCGATGCCCATCAGGGTCACGTCGCGCCGCTCGTCGTCCGTGTCGCCGGTCGCACGGTCGATGAGCACGCGCAGCCGGTCCTCGGACAGCTCCTCCACCTTGCCGTCGCCCCACTCCACGACCACCACCGACTCGGGCAGCGAGACGTCGAGGTCCAGGTCCTCCATCTCGTCGAGCCCGCCGCCCAGGCGGTACGCGTCCACGTGGACGAGGGCAGGCCCCTGGACCAGCGAGGGGTGGACGCGGGCGATGACGAAGGTGGGCGAGGTGACCGCGCCGCGCACGCCGAGGCCCTCGCCGAGCCCCCGGGTCAGCGTCGTCTTCCCGGCACCCAGCTCGCCCGTGAGCATCACCAGGTCGCCGGGGGCCAGGACCCGGGCCAGGCGGCGGCCCAGATCCTGCATCTGTTCGGGGGACTCGACGGTGAGCGTGACGGTGACGGCCGTCCCGGTGCTAGCGACGGCCGGGGTGCTGTGCGGTGCTTCCATGCTCGCCAACGTTAGCGGCAGCCACCGCCCCGGCGCGTACGAGCAGGTCGGCCAGCCGGTCGGTGACCGTCTCCGGGTGCTCCAGCATCACCAGGTGCCCGGCGTCCGGAACCAGGATCAGCTCGGCGTCCGGCAGCACGTCCGCGATGGCCTCGCTGTGCGAGCTGGGGGTGACCAGGTCCTTCTCTCCCGCCAGGATCAGCACCGGCAGGTCCCGGAAGGCGTGCAGCGCACCGCTCTCGTCGTGCTCGGTGAAGGCCGGGTAGAACTCGGCCACCACATCGATCGGGGTCGACTCGATCAGCCGCTCCGCGAACCGGGCGACCGCCGGGTCCACGTCCCGTGAGCTGAAGGAGTACCGCTTGATCAGTCCGGCGAAGAGGTCGGCCGTGGCCCGGCGGCCCTTCTCCACCAGCTCCGCCTGCGTGCCCAGCGCCCGCAGCACCCCCGGCAGCACCCGGCGCACCGCCCGCACGCCCGCCACCGGCAGTCCGAAGTTCACCTCCCCGAGCCTGCCGCTGGAGGTCCCGACGAACGCGACGGCGGCGACCCGGTCGCGGATGAGGTCCGGGTACTGGTCGGCCAGCGCCATCACCGTCATGCCGCCCATGGAGTGGCCGACGAGCACGATCCGGCCCTCGGGGACCGCCGCGTCGATGACGGCCTTCAGATCGCGGCCGAGCTGGTCGATGCCGAGGGCCACCCCGTCCGCCTGGGCCCGGCCGCGCTCGGAGTGGCCGTGGCTGCGCTGGTCCCAGTGGACGGTACGGACCAGGCCGCGCAGGGCGGCGCGCTGGAAGTGCCAGGAGTCCTGGCCGAGGCAGTAGCCGTGGCTGAAGACGACGGTGACGGGGGCGGGGGCCTTGCGCCCGAAGAGCCTGCGGCGGCGGTGAGGGCCGGGCCCGGAGCCGGTTGCGTCGGCGGGGGCGGCGGGCTCGGCCTCGTCGACCTCGTAGTACAGCTCGGTCCCGTCGTCGGCGACGGCCCGGCCCGGGGTACCGCGCAGGGAGCCGTAGGGTCCGGTGGCGTCCAGCGCGAGGCGGGCCCTCCTGCGCATCCCGCGCCCGACGGTGAGCCGCTCGACGGCGACCCCGGCCGCCGCGCCCGCGGCGAGCACCCCTATGGCGGCCCCGGCGACGCCCGCCCGCCGCCACCCGGCCGCCGTGCTCGCGGCAGCCGCCACGACGTCCCCGGCCGCCCCCGCGCTGCTGTCGCTCACGTCGCCGGTCCCCCGCTCCGGACGGCCGCCCTGTTCCCGGCCCCGGCCCCTTCGTCCGCGGCCCCGGCCGCACCGCCCGCCGTCCCCGCGGCCTTGTGGACGGTTCCGGCCGCCGCCACCCCGTCCACGTGCCCCACGGCCCCGCCGACGCCGTCCACGATCTCCGCCGTCTCGTTCACGTACACCCGCGGGACCCGCGTCCCGATCCGGGTGACGATCTCGTACCCGATCGTGTCGGCGGCCACCGCCCAGTCCTCCACGCTGGGCTCGCCCCGGTCCCCCGGACCGAACAGCAGCGCCTCCGCGCCCGGTTCGGGGCGGTCGCCGCCGAGGTCGACGACGAACTGGTCCATGGCCACGCGGCCCGCCGCCGTACGGACCCGGCCGCCGACCAGGACGGGGCCCCGGCCCGACGCGTGGCGCGGGATGCCGTCCGCGTAGCCGACGGGGATCAGGCCGAGCGTCGTCTCGTCGGCGGTGGCGTAGTGGTGGCCGTAGCTGACGCCGTGGCCGGCCGGGACGTCCTTGACCAGGGCGACGGCGGCGGCGAGCGTCATCACCGGGCGGAGCCCCAGCTCGGCGGGGGTGCCCAGCTCGGGGGCGGGCGAGACGCCGTACATCGCGATGCCGGTCCGTACGAGATCGAAGTGGGTCTCGGGGAGCGTCAGCGTGGCCGGGGAGTTGGCCAGGTGGCGCACCTCGGGGTCGACGCCCTCCTTCTCGGCGTACGCGACCATGTCCCGGAACGCGGAGAGCTGGGCGGCGACGGAGGGGTGGCCGGGCTCGTCGGCGCAGGCGAGGTGGGACCAGAGGCCGGTGATCCGGATGGCGCCCGTCCGCTCGGCGGCGCGGGCCTCGGCGACGAGTTCCGGCCAGTCGGCGGGCTGGCAGCCGGCCCGCCCGAGCCCGGTGTCGGCCTTGAGCTGGACGCGGGCCGGGCGGCCGGCGGCAGCAGCCGCCGCGACGGCCTCGCGCAGCGACCACAGCGCGCTGACCGAGACGTCGATGTCGGCCTCGATCGCCTCGCGCCAGGGCCCGCCCGGTGTCCACAGCCAGCACATGACCCGGCCGTCCAGACCGGCGGCCCGCAGGGCGAGGGCCTCGTGCGGGGTGGCGGTGCCCAGCCAGGTGGCCCCGGCCTCCCGCGCGGCCCGCGCGCACGGCACGGCCCCGTGGCCGTACCCGTCGGACTTCACCACGGCCATGAGCTGTGCCCCGGCCGCACGCTCGCGCAGGGCACGCACGTTGGCGCGCAGCGCGGCGAGGTCGATCTCGGCACGGGCTCTCAGGGACGCTGTCTCGTTCATCGCGCCCAGTGTCTCAGAGGCGCCCGTCACCTCCCCGGTACCGCACGCCGGTATCCACACCTATGTACGTTTCATCACATGCTTCAGGTGGTCGACGAGGACGGGCACATGGCTGTCGGCCACGTCTTTGACGGCGGTGACCAGCGTGATGGGACCGCCCTCACGCACCAGCCCCGCCAGCCGCTCGACGGCCTCGGTGTGGGCCGGGTCGCCCAGCTCGGTCCGGTAGCGCTCGACGAACGTGTCGCGGCGGGCGCCGGACCGGTCCTGGTGGTACCAGGAGCGCAGCTCGTCCGAGGGGGTGATGTCCTTCAGCCACACGTCGACGGCAGCGCGCTCCTTGGTGACGCCGCGCGGCCAGAGCCGGTCGACGAGGACGCGGGTGCCGTCGCCGTCCTCGGGCGGGTCGTAGACCCTGCGTACGCGTACGGGTTCGCTGCCGCTCACGGTCAGGGTCCTCTCCGCTGCTGCCGGGCTTCCACCTTCGCCCGTACTCATCCCTCCCGCACGCCACACGTCTCCCCTCCTCGCCGCCTGCCTCACCCCGCCCGCACATCGCGCCAGGCCGCCGGGACGGCGTCCGCCACGTCCTGGGCGGAGAGCGGGCCGCCGCCGGAACCGTGCCGGGCGGCGAGTCCGTGGAGGTAGGCGCCGACGGAGGCGGCGTCGCGCGGGGCGAGCCCGGCCGCCAGCAGCGACCCGGTCAGCCCGGAGAGCACATCGCCGCTGCCCGCCGTGGCCAGCCACCCGGTCCCGGTCGGGTTGACGCGTACGGGAGTGTCCCGGGCTTCGGCCACCAGGGTCGTGGACCCCTTGAGGAGCACGGTGGCGCGGTAGCGGGCGGCCAGCTCCCGTACGGCGGCCAGCCGCCCGGCCTCCACCTCCTCGCGCGCCACGCCGAGCAGGGCGGCGGCCTCCCCGGCGTGCGGGGTCAGGACGGTGGCGGCGGTCCTGGTCCGCACGGGCTCGGGCTCCAGCAGCCGCAGCCCGTCGGCGTCGACGAGCACGGGGACGTCGGCGGCCAGCACGTCGGCTGCCGCCTCCTGAGCCCACCGGCCGTCCCCGAGGCCGGGCCCGAGCACCCAGGCCTGGACGCGTCCGGCCTTCGACGGCGGCCCGGCGTGCACCAGCGTCTCCGGGAAGCGGGCGATCACCGCGTCCGCACCGGGCCCCACGTACCGCACGGCCCCCGCCCCGCCGCGCAGGGCGCCCGCGACCGCCAGGACCGCCGCACCCGGGTAGCGCTCGGACCCGGCGACGACGCCGACGACGCCCCGGCTGTACTTGTCGCTCCCGGCCCCCGGCACCGGGAGCAGCGCCGCGACGTCCGCGTACTGGAGCGCCTCCAGGTCCGGCGGCTCCGGCAGCTCCGGCCCGAGCCCGATGTCCACCAGCCGCAGGGCGCCCGCGTGTTCGGCGGCCGGGTCGATCAGGAGGCCCGGCTTGTACGTCCCGAAGGTGACGGTCGCGTCGGCGCGGACCGCCTCGCCGTGCACCTCCCCGCTGTCGGCCTCCACCCCGCTGGGCAGGTCGACGGCGATGACGGGGGTACGTTCCCGGTCCCGGGTCACCGCCCGCAGCAGGGCGACGGCGTCCTCGCGCAGCCCGCCGCGCCCGCCGATCCCGGTGATGCCGTCCACGACGAGGTCCAAGGGGCCGCCGACGTCGTCCGGCCCGTCGGCCACCCGTCCCCCGGCGGCCAGGAGGGCGGCGAGCCCGCCCGCGTGCGCCCGGTCGGGCGAGAGGAGGAGGGCGCGCACTCCGGCGCCCCGGCGGGCGAGGCGCGCACCGGCGTACAGGGCGTCGCCCCCGTTGTCGCCGCTGCCGACCAGGAGCAGGACACGGGACCCGTACACCCGGCCGGTGCGCCGGAGCAGATCGCCGCAGGCGGCGGCGAGCCCGGCGGCGGCGCGCTGCATCAGGGCGCCTTCCGGCACCCGCTTCATGAGGGCGGCCTCGGCGGCCCGTACGGTCTCCACGCTGTAGGCACGTCGCATGGGACCAACCCTGGGCGATCACACCGGCGGACGCCACCCCCGCGGGGCGAGCGGCGCACGCCGGCCGGGGCCGGCCGGGGCCCTCCCGTTCCGGAAGGCCTCCGCTGCGCACCCGGGGGGCCGCGCCGCGGACCGCACCCGCGGAAGCGGACCCGCCCCACGGGGTCGGCCGCCGCCCCCCACAGGTCCGGAGGCGGACGCGCCCAGCAGGTCCCGCAGGCGCCCCCTCACCCCTCCGCGATCACCACCGCCGACGCCACCCCCGCGTCATGGCTGAGCGAGACGTGCCAGCCGCGGACGCCCAGCTCGGCCGCGCGGGCGGCCACCGTGCCGCTCACCCGCAGCCGGGGCTGCCCGCTCTCCTCCACCCAGACCTCCGCGTCGCTCCAGAGGAGCCCGCTCGGCGCGCCGAGCGCCTTGGCCAGGGCTTCCTTCGCGGCGAACCGGGCGGCGAGCGAGGCGATGCCGCGCCGCTCGCCGCTGGGCAGTGTCAGCTCGCTCTCGACGAAGAGGCGGTCGGCCAGCTGGGGCGTACGCTCCAGCGCGGCGCCGAACCGCTCAATCTCAGCCACGTCGATCCCGACTCCGATGATCACGAACCCACCCTCGCCATCCCCATCACCCGGGGCGCACGCCCCGGCTCACTCCACGGTCACGGACTTCGCCAGATTGCGCGGCTGGTCCACTTCGTTGCCGCGGGCCGTCGCCAGCTCGCAGGCGAAGACCTGGAGCGGCACGGTGGCGACCAGCGGCTGAAGCAGCGTAGGCGTTGCGGGGACGGTGATGAGGTGGTCGGCGTAGGGGACGACGGCCTCGTCGCCCTCCTCGGCGACGACGACGGTGAGCGCGCCCCGGGCCCGGATCTCCTGGATGTTGGAGACGATCTTGTCGTGGAGGACCGAACGCCCGCGCGGGGAGGGGACGATGACGACGACCGGCAGCCCCTCCTCGATGAGGGCGATGGGCCCGTGCTTCAGCTCCCCGGCGGCGAACCCCTCCGCGTGCATGTAGGCGAGCTCCTTGAGCTTGAGCGCGCCTTCGAGGGCGACCGGGTAGCCGACGTGGCGCCCGAGGAAGAGGACGGTGTCGTGGTGGGCGAGGGAGCGGGCCAGGGCGCGGACGGGCTCCATGGTCGTGAGGACGCTCTCCACCTCGGCGGAGATCGCGGAGAGCTGGCGCACCACCGTACGGATCTCGTCGCCCCACTTGGTGCCGCGCAGCTGGCCGAGGTAGAGGGCGACGAGGTAGCAGGCGACGAGCTGGGTGAGGAAGGCCTTGGTGGAGGCGACGGCGACCTCGGGCCCGGCGTGGGTGTAGAGGACGGCGTCGGATTCCCGGGGGATCGTCGAGCCGTTGGTGTTGCAGATGGCCAGCACCTTCGCGCCCTGTTCGCGGGCGTGGCGCAGGGCCATGAGCGTGTCCATGGTCTCGCCGGACTGGGAGATGGCGACGACCAGGGTGCGCTGGTCGAGGATCGGGTCGCGGTAGCGGAACTCGCTGGCCAGCTCGGTCTCGCAGGGCAGCCGGGTCCAGTGCTCGATGGCGTACTTGGCGATCATCCCGGCGTGGAAGGCGGTGCCGCAGGCGACGATGACGACCTTGTCGACCTCGCGGAGTTCGGCGTCGGGGATGCGCACCTCGTCCAGGGTCAGCGACCCCTCGCCGTCGACCCGGCCGAGGAGGGTGTCGGCGACGGCCTGGGGCTGGTCGGCGATCTCCTTGAGCATGAAGGAGGCGTAGCCGCCCTTCTCGGCGGCGGAGGCGTCCCAGTCGACGTGGTACTCGCGCACGTCCGCCGGTGCCCCGTCGAACCCGGTGACGGTGACGCCGTCGCGGCTCAGCTCGACGACCTGGTCCTGGTCCAGCTCGATCGCGGAGCGGGTGTGGGCGATGAAGGCGGCGACGTCGGAGGCGAGGAACCACTCGCCCTGCCCCACGCCCACGACGAGCGGGGAGTTGCGCCGGGCGCCGACCACGACGTCCGGCTGGTCGGCGTGGACGGCGACGAGGGTGAAGGCCCCTTCCAGCCGTCGGCACACCTGCCGCATGGCGTCCGCGAGGTCCCCGCCCGCCGAGAGGGCCTCGGCCAGCAGATGCGCGACGACCTCGGTGTCCGTCTCGGACTCCAGGGTGTGGCCGCGCCCGGTCAGCTCGCGCCGCAGGGCCGCGAAGTTCTCGATGATCCCGTTGTGGACGACGGCGACCCGGCCCGCGTTGTCCAGGTGGGGGTGGGCGTTGGCGTCGGTGGGCGCCCCGTGCGTCGCCCACCGGGTGTGCCCGATCCCGGTCCGCCCGGCCGGCAGCGGCCGGTCCCCCAGCTCCTTCTCCAGATTGACCAGCTTGCCCGCCTTCTTCGCGGCGGCGAGCCCGCCGTCCGCGAGCACGGCGACACCCGCCGAGTCGTAGCCCCGGTATTCGAGGCGCTTGAGTCCCGCGACGACGACGTCCTGCGCTGACTGCTCACCGACATAACCTACGATTCCACACATAGCGGCACCCTAAGGCCGGAGGCGCCCCGGGGGCAGAGCGGTGGGGGGGGGGGGGGGGGGGGGGGGGGGGGGGGGGGGGGGGGGGGGGGGGGGGGGGGGGGGGGGGGGGGGGGGGGGGGGGGGGGGGGGGGGCG
>NZ_JBWKCM010000030.1:58487-63583 GCF_056436485.1 Streptomyces sp. NPDC043746
ACACCGATCCACCCCACGGAGGAGGAAACGGCGGGGGAGCAGGCCTCTTCTCCCCCCCCCCCCCCCCCCCCCCCCCCCCCCCCCGGTGCCGTCCCGCTTCTCGGCGGATCACGTGCAGTACTGCGCCTCCTTGCCGATCGACCGGTACATGCAGTCCGCGTTCTCGATCAGCTGGAGCACCGCGTCCCGGTTGCGGGAGGTCTCGCGTTCGATGATCTCGTCGGGCGGGTAGAAGCCGCCGCCGGAGGCCGAGCGCGGGTACATCTCGAAGGTGTAGCCGAAGATGCGCTGCGAGCCCCACAGCCAGTCGTCGATCGAGCCGTCGGTGATGTAGAGGTCGCTGGACTGCTGGGCGGTGTAGCCGTTGCTCGCCGCCATCTTGCGGCCCACCGCGGCGAACGCGTTGCGGTCGTCGGCCGTCATGCCGGGGGCCGTGTCGGCGTACGTGTAGCCGTACGGCCAGAGCACCAGCTCACTGTAGGTGTGGAAGTCGATGGCCGCCGTGATCTGCTGCTTGCCGCCGACCACCCGGCTGCGCACGAAGTCCGCGACCACCTTCGTCTCGGGCGCGGACTCGGGGGCCCGGCCGCGGTACGTGTCCGAGGACGGGCTGGAGGAGGAGCCGCCGCAGCAACCCCACTTGAAGTCCCAGTTGCGGTTGAGGTCGGTGCCGACGGCGGTGGAGCCGGTGTTGGGCTGGCGGTTCTTGCGCCAGCTGCGGTACGAGCCGGTGGCGATGTCGTACTCGCCGCCGTCCGGGTTCATGTCCGGGATGACCCACAGTTCGCGGTCGTTGACGGCTCGGGTGATCCGGGGGTCGGAGCCGTAGCCCTCGGCGAACTCCCGGAGCAGGTAGAGCGCCATCTCTACGGTCAGGTGCTCGCGGGCGTGCTGGTGGGCGGTGAAGAGGACCTCGGGCTCGGCCTCGTCGGTGGCCACGTTGTCGCTGATCTTGATGGCGACGATGTCGCGGCCCTGGTAGGTCTTCCCGATGACGCGCTTGCTCATGATCGAGGGGTTGGCGGCGACCCGGGCGTCGATGGCCGCGGTCATCTCGGCGTAGTTGTGGTAGCGGGAGTCGGCGGGCGGGAAGTCGAGCGCGCCGGGCCCCTCCGACGGCCCGTGATCATGAGCGCCGGGGGCGGGCAAGGCCTCCAGGACATGGCCCTGGGCCCGAAGCTTCCTGGCCTGGTCGGCGTTCGCGGTGATCACGATGCCGTGTTCGTGGACCTCGTCGATCGGGACGCCCGCGCGGGCGATCGCCGTCCGGGAGGCGGGGGTCGTGCGCCCGGTGATCTCGTACTGGAGCGTCCGCTCGTCCGCGGCGACGGCCGCGTTCGGGGCGGAGGTCTCGGCGGTGGCGACAGCGGTCGCCGGGGCGGCGAGGGCGAGGGCTAGCAGGACGGCGAGGGCGGCGTTCCGCCTCACCCGGGGCCTGGTCTTCCGTGCGTCGGCACGTCGCATGCTGGCAGTCTCCTGAGTCCGTCGGGGTGGGGGGTGGAGCTGTGCGACGGGCACAGGATGGGCTCATGTCATGGACGGGTCAAGGCTGGGGTTCCGGCCATGATCCCTCCCTTCTCCCGCAGGTTGATTCCCTCCAGCCCCGGCCGGCCCCACCGTCACCCGGGCCCCGCGAGCTGCCGAGCACGCCCCCACGCGCCGGGCGCCCCTGCCGCCCCGTCGCGGGCCCGGCGCCACCCGGACTCCCACGGCTCAACCGCCCTCGGGTCCGCCCGGCCCCTCCCCCAGCTTCCGCCGCAACACCGCCCGCTCCGGTTCCGTGCCCGCCAGTTCCAGCGCCTCCCGGTAGGCCTCGGCCGCCTCACCACCCCGGCCCAGGCGGGCCAGCAGGTCCCCGCGGGCCACCGCGTACGGTCCGTACGTCCGCAGCCGGGGCTCCCCGCCCAACGCGTCGAGCAGGGCCAGCCCGGCCCCCGGGCCGTCGCGCATCGCCACCGCGACGGCGCGGTTCACCGCCACCACGGGGGACGGGGTGAGGGTCAGCAGCACCTCGTACAGAGCCACGATCTGCGCCCAGTCCGTCGACTCCACGTCCGCCGCCTCGTCGTGCAGGGCGGCGATGGCGGCCTGCACCCCGTACGGCCCGGCCGGGCCACCGGTCAGGGCGCGGACCACCAGGGCCCGCCCCTCCTCGATCATCGCCCGGTCCCAGAGCCGCCGGTCCTGGTCCTCCAGGAGCACCGGCTCGCCCTCCGGTCCGGTCCGGGCCGCGCGCCGGGCGTGGACGAGGAGCAGCAGCGCGAGGAGCCCGGCGGCCTCGCGTTCGGCGGGGAGCAGGCGGTGCAGTATCCGGGCGAGGCGGAGCGCCTCCTCGGCCAGGTCGAGCCGCTGGACCCGGGAGCCCGAGCTGGCCGCGTACCCCTCGGTGAAGACCGAGTAGACGACCTGGAGCACCCCGGGCAGCCGCTCCGGCAGTTCGTCGGGGCCGGGCACCCGGAACGGGATGCGGGCCTCGCGGATCTTCTTCTTCGCCCGCACGATCCGCTGGGCCATGGTCGCCCTCGGCACGAGGAAGGCCCGCGCCACCTCGGGGGTGGTGAGCCCGGCGAGGCAGCGCAGGGTGAGGGCGGTGCGGTCCTCGGCGGCGAGGGCGGGGTGGGCACAGGTGAAGAACAACTGGAGCCGTTCGTCCGGCAGTTCACCGTGCCCGGTCGGGGCGGCGACATCCTTGGCCCGTTCCGCGTCGGCCTGGAGGACGGCGAGCCGGGCCGCGTACGCCCGGTCCCGCCGCAGCCGGTCCACCGCCTTGCGCCGCGCGGTCGTCAGCAGCCAGGCTCCGGGCCGGGCGGGGACGCCCTCGGCCGGCCAGTGGCGCAGCGCCGCCTCGATCGCCTCGGACGTCACCTCCTCGGCCAGGTCGAGATCCCCGAACCGCCGTACGAGGGAGGCGAGCAGCAGCCCCCGCTCCTCCCGGAACACCGCCTCGACGGCGACCCGGGCCTCCTCCGGCTCCCTCGACGACGCGCCCTCACCCGCCACCGGCCCTCAGCCCCCGAAGTCCCCGGAGCCGCCGGGGTCGCGGGAGGCGCCGGAGGCCCCAGGGCCCTGGGAATCCCGGGAGGCTCCGGAGTCCCCGGAGAGCCCTGAGTCCTCCGGGGCGCCGAAGTCCGCGACCGGGCGCACGACGACCGAGCCGCCGTCCCGCGCCCCGGGGCAGCGGGCGGCCCAGTCCAGGGCGGCGTCGAGATCCGGTACGTCGATGACCAGGAACCCGCCCAGCAGCTCCCGCGTCTCCGCGAACGGCCCGTCCGTCACGGTCCGCTCCCCGGTCGGCGAGACCCGCACGGTGGTCGCGGTGACGAGATCGGCCAGCGACTCCCCGGAGACGAGGATCCCCGCGTCCCGTACGTCCTTGTCGTAGGCCATCCAGTCCTCGACGGTGCACTGCGGCGCCCCGCCCTGCTCGTCGACTGCCCCGCTGTGGATCAGCAGCATGTACTTCATGGTCGGCTCCTGTCGCCTGTCGGGACTCTTGTCCGGTCCCCTGGGGTCCCAGCCTCACGACTGGCTTACACCATGACGACGAACAGGTCCGGGCCCTTTCGACACGCCCGCCGAGAAATCTCGGAAGGGATGAAGGCCACGCCTTCCCCGAGCCCCTCGACGGACGCGAAGGTGTCGGCAGTCAGGTCGCCAAGAGAGAAGGGACCGGCCTCGCGCCCTTCGCGGCCGACGGTTCTTCGGCCGAACGGGCGTCGCCGCACTCCCGGCACACCCCTGGCACCGCCGACCGGAAGGCGCGGTCGCAGTCGTCGCAGTTCTGGAGCGGGACGACGGGCACGGCGGCGGGCGGCGGCGGTGGGAGCAGTGCGGCGAGCCGGTGCCGCAGCAGTTTGGCGGGATGCCGGAGGGGGACCGGCGGATCATCGGTGATCGCCGCCCGTACGGCATCCGGCCGCACCCCGCGCTCCAGCCAGGCGGCGACCCCGGGAACCAGCCCGCGTGCGTCCTCCTCGGAGAGGAGGAACACCGGCGCGGTCCTGGGGAGCCCGGCGAGCAGATCGGCCGCAGCCGCGTACAGGGCCTCGGTGGGGTGCCGCGGGACGGGCAGCCGCAGGCGCGGCCTGCGGGGAGCGGTGGGCGGCGGAACGAGGCGAGGGCCGGGGTCGGCCACAGGCACCGGGGCCGGTACGGCTACGCGTACGGATTCCGGCGCAGGCACGCGCACGGGCTCAGACGCCCGTACGGGCTCAAGTGCGCGTACAGGCTCAGGCTCCGGCACACGTACCGGCTCAGACTCCGGCACACGTACAAGCCCAGGCTCCGGCACGCGTACAAGCCCAGGCTCCGGCACGCGTACGGGCTCGGCGGCAGCCACAGGCCCGGCCTCGACCGCGGTCACCGCCACACGCTCCCGCGTTCGCTCCCGTCCCCTGGCCGCCGCCGGGTGGTTGTACGACTCCGTCCGGGTGGCCAGCTTCCCGCCCCCGACCCGTTCGCGGGTGCGGCGCAGGAACCCGTTCCCCTCCAACTCCCGCAGCGCGGCCGCGATACGGGCCTCGCTCTCCGGGAAGACCGCGGCGAGCGCCTTGACGCCGACGCGTCGCCCGTCGGGCAGCGACTGGATGTGGGTGCCGAGGCCGATCGCCAGCAGGGAGAGGCCCCGGTGCTGGGAGAGCCGGTTGGAGATGATCGTGTAGCCGTCGGTGAGCCGGATGTTGATGTGTACGACTCCGGCGGACGGGGCGCGCGAGGGCGCGCTAACCTGCTGGGTATCCATCGGGAAGTGGCTTCTTCCTTGGTGGTGAGGCCTTCGGTCGGGATGCCAGTCCCGGCCGGGGGCCGTCTCGATGTCTGGGTTGTGGTCAGCGTGAGCATATGCCCGGCAACAGGCCATGAAGCCAGCCCGGTTGGCACACTTCACTCATGTGGGTGAACGCGCCCAGCCCGAGCTGACCGGGGGCCCGCAGAGGTCCACCCGGGGGGTTGGGTGGGGTTGTTTCTCCGGTGATCAAAGACAGGTACTCAAAAGCATTTACGTCGTGGGGGGGGGGGGGGGGGGGGGGGGGGGGGGGGGGGGGGGAGGGAAGGAGGACCCTCTGCGGGACCCAGCGCGGGGTGGGCGCGGGCGGCGT
>NZ_JBWKCM010000030.1:63593-78640 GCF_056436485.1 Streptomyces sp. NPDC043746
AAGAAAAAGAAGCCAAACAACTGTCTGTGTTTGTTGCCCCGGGGCTCTCCCCCCCCCCCCCCCCCCCCCCCCCACGATCCCGGCCCCTCTCCCGCCGCCTCACCGGATCGTGACCGTCACGATCCGGTGAGCGCGACCTCCGCCCAGACCGTCTTGCGCGGGAACGGCCCGTCCTCCGTACCCCACCGCACCGACAACGCCTCGACGAGCAACAGCCCGCGCCCGCACTCGGACGTGGGAGACGGCCGCCCCACGACCGGTCGCCGCTCGCCCCGCGCGTCGGACACCTCGATGCGGAGCGTGTCGCCGGACAGGCTCAGGAGAATCCGGAAGTCACGCCCCGGGACGCACCCGTGCAGGGCGGCGTTGGTGGCCAGCTCACCGATGACGAGACTCGCGTCCTCCAGCGGCAGTCCCCAGGAGCGCAGCTGCTCGGCGGCGAGCAGACGGGCGAGGCGGGCGCCCCGGCGGGTGGCGGAGAGCTGGACGACGAACTGTCCGGTGCGTGCACGCGGTTGGGTGATTTTTCGGTTCACGTCACTCAGCGTGGCCGCCCGTACCTACGCTGAGAAGCACTGACACGGGTACGGACCGTCACTGTCCCTGGTGTGTACAGGCCTGTCCCCGTACGTACGGTGCCCGCCGCGCGGGCGCACGGGATGAAGGCGGGACGGCGGATGATCGACGGAACCGAAGAGGACCGGGAGTTCGGCCTGGAGGACGACTCCGGCGCGGTCATCGCGGCCGTGGGCCGGCAGATCAAGCTGTGGCGCGAGGGAGCCGGGTTACGCGCCGCCGAGCTGGGCTCGATCATCGGGTACAGCGAGAACCTGGTCTTCAAGGTCGAGGGCGGACGCCGCATCCCCAAGCCGGAGTTCCTGGACAAGACGGACGATGCCGTCGGGGCGAACGGCAAGATCTCGGCGATGAAGAAGGATGTGGAGGAGGCGCGGTATCCGAGGAAGGTCCGCGACCTGGCGAAGCTGGAGGCGGAGGCGATCGAACTCGGCGCGTATGCCGGGGTGGTCATCCACGGGCTGCTCCAGACCGAGGAGTACGCCCGCGCGCTGTACGCCCAGCGGCGGCCCGCGTACGCCGAGGACGACATCGAGCGCCTGGTGGCCGCCCGGATGGCCCGGCAGGTGGTCTTCGACCGCCGCCCCGCGCCCCTGCTGACCTTTGTCCAGGAAGAGGCGACACTCCGGCGGCGGACCGGGGGCAGAATGGTCCTGCGACGCCAGCTCGAACACCTGCTTGAGCTGAGCCGGTTGCGGCATGTCGAGATCCAGGTCATGCCGATGGACGCGGAGGAGCACGCGGGCCTGGGCGGCTCGCACCGCATCCTTAAGCTCAAGGACGGAAAGACCGTCGGGCACAACGAGGTTCAGCTCATCAGCGGGCTGATCACCGATCCGAGGCAGGTGCAGATCCTGGAGATGCGCTACAACCTGCTCCGGTCGCAGGCCCTCACGCCCCGGCTGTCGCGGGAATTCATCGAGAAACTGCTGGGAGAGACATGAGCGCCACCGAGCTGACCTGGTTCAAGAGCAGCTACAGCACCAACGACGGCCCGGACTGCGTCGAGGTCGCCGCCGCACCCACCACCATCCACGTCCGCGACTCCAAGCAACTCCCCACGGGCGGCCCCCGCCTCGGTTTCACCCCGGCCGCCTGGGCGGACTTCGTCACCTACGCCTCGGAGGCCTGAGCGGCGGCCGTACCGCCGGTCGCCCGGGTCGAGAACGCGCCCGCCTCATGCTCGACGTCGGCGACGAGGGGCAGGCGCTCGCGTTCCACCACGGACCGCCCAGCATGGAACCGGTCCGGGTGGAGGGGGCCCTGTCTCGCCCTTCGAGGCCCGGGGATCGGCCGCCTCGGTCCGCGTCCTCGCCCCGGACGGCACCACGATCCAGCCGTGCTGGTGCCCCCCAGGACGCGTGGGGCGACGCCGGGCCGCGGCCCGCTGCGGCCCGGCCTCCTCCGTCAGGCGGGGCGGCGGCTCGCCTGACGGCCCGAGGAGCTGGGCCCGGAACGGCACGGTCGGGCGCGCCGCGGGGCACGGCCAGGACCCGCCCACGGGAATTCGCTGAAACGTTCGACTACTCGGGTCCGTCCGGCGACGATGATGATGGTCTCGTCCGCCTCCGCTCGCCCCGGCCCGCGCCCGTCCGGCCTAGCCGCGCCACCCCCGCGGCTCCGCCCCCGCCCCGCCGCGCCACCCACGTGACCGACCCCACCCCCCACTCCGTTGAAACTGCCGCAACAATGAAGGGTGATCACTTCGCCCGCACGGAGCCCGCAGCGCCGCACCGAGCATGCGCCCACCCCCTACGTCGAGCTCTCGCGCGACGAGTGGAGCGCCCTGCGGGACAAGACGCCGCTGCCGCTGACCGCCGACGAGGTGGAGCGGCTGCGGGGGCTCGGGGACGTCATCGACCTGGACGAGGTACGGGACGTCTATCTGCCGCTCTCCCGGCTGCTCAACCTGTACGTCCAGGCCACCTCCGGGCTGCGCGGCGCGCTGAACACCTTCCTCGGGGACGCCGGGAACGGCCACGGGGAGCAGCGCGGCACCCCGTTCGTCATAGGGGTCGCGGGCAGTGTCGCCGTGGGCAAGTCCACCAGCGCCCGCATCCTCCAGGCGCTGCTGGCCCGCTGGCCGGAGCACCCGCGGGTGGAGCTGGTGACCACGGACGGGTTCCTGCTGCCGATGAAGGAGTTGCGGGCGCGCGGACTGACCTCGCGCAAAGGGTTCCCCGAGTCGTACGACCGGCGGGCGCTGACCCGGTTCGTCGCGGACATCAAGGCGGGCAAGGACGAGGTGACCGCGCCCGTCTACTCGCACCTGATCTACGACATCGTCCCCGGTGAGCGGCTCACCGTCCGCCGCCCGGACATCCTCATCGTGGAGGGGCTCAACGTCCTCCAGCCCGCCCTGCCGGGCCGGGACGGCCGGACCAGGGTCGGGCTGGCGGACTACTTCGACTTCAGCGTGTACGTGGACGCGCGCGCCGACGACATCGAGAGCTGGTACCTGAGCCGCTTCCGCAAGCTGCGCGCCACGGCGTTCCAGGACCCGTCCTCGTACTTCCGCAAGTACACCCAGGTCTCCGAGGAGGAGGCGCTGGAGTACGCGCGGACCATGTGGCGGACGATCAACAAGCCGAACCTGCTGGAGAACGTGGCTCCGACACGCGGCCGTGCCACCCTGGTCCTCCGCAAGGGGCCGGACCACAAGGTCCAGAAGCTCTCCCTGCGCAAGCTCTGACGCTTCCGGGGAGGGGGTGCCGCGTGCCGCATCGTCCTCGCCGGCCCCCTGACGCCGCTGCTCCGGAGGGCGCTGCGGCGGGCCCGGCGCACGCGGAAGCCCCCGACGGGCACGCCGGGGGCTTCGGTGGACGGATCGTCCGTACGCCGGTGAGGCGGCGGGCTCAGCCCAGCGCGGACTTCACCACATCGGCCAGCCGACCCGCGACGGCACGCGCCTGCTCGATGTCGGCGGCCTCGACCATCACCCGTACCACCGGCTCCGTGCCCGACTGGCGCAGCAGGACGCGGCCGGTGGAGCCCAGCTCCCGCTCCGCCTCGACGACGGCGGTGGCCAGCTCGGAGGAGGTGTTCACCCGGGACTTGTCGACGTCGGGCACGTTGATGAGGACCTGCGGCAGCCGCTGCATGACCCCGGCCAGCTCCGCCAGGCTCCGGCCGGTGGCGGCGACGCGGGCCGCGAGCATCAGCCCGGTCAGGGTGCCGTCGCCGGTCGTGGCGTGGTCCAGGACGATGACGTGGCCGGACTGCTCACCGCCGAGCGCGAAGCCCTCGGCCTTCATCGACTCCAGGACGTAGCGGTCACCCACCGCCGTCTGGACGAGCCGGATGCCCTCGCGCTCCATGGCGATCTTGAAGCCGAGGTTCGACATCACGGTGCCGACGACCGTGTTCTTGCGCAGCTGCCCGGCCTCGCTCATGGCCACGGCCAGGACGGCGAGGATCTGGTCGCCGTCGACCTCCTCGCCCGCCCCGTCCACGGCGAGGCAGCGGTCGGCGTCGCCGTCGTGGGCGATGCCGAGGTCGGCGCCGTGCTCGACGACGGCGGCGCGCAGCAGCGCCAGGTGGGTGGAGCCGCAGCCGTCGTTGATGTTCAGGCCGTCCGGCTCGGCGCCGATGGTGACGACCTCGGCCCCGGCGCGGGCGAACGCCTCGGGCGAGACCCGGGCGGCGGCGCCGTGCGCCTCGTCCAGGACCACCTTCAGCCCGTCGAGCCGGTTGGGGAGGACGCCGATGAGGTGGGCGACGTAACGGTCGAAGCCCTCGGTGTAGTCGGTGACCCGGCCGACGCCCGCGCCGGTCGGGCGGTTCCACGGCTCACCGGTGCGGTGCTGCTCGTAGACCGCCTCGATCCGGTCCTCCAGCTCGTCGGCGAGCTTGTGGCCTCCGCGCGCGAAGAACTTGACGCCGTTGTCCGGCATGGCGTTGTGGCTGGCGGAGAGCATGACACCGATGTCGGCGCCGAGCGCGCCCGTGAGGTACGCGACGGCCGGCGTCGGCAGCACGCCGACGCGCAGGACGTCCACGCCCGCGCTGGCCAGTCCGGCCACGACGGCGGCTTCCAGGAACTCTCCGGACGCCCGGGGGTCGCGGCCGACCACGGCGGTCGGGCGATGACCCTCGAAGGTGCCCGCCTCGGCGAGTACGTGCGCCGCCGCGACCGAGAGCCCGAGCGCCAGCTCGGCCGTCAGATCAGCGTTGGCGACACCGCGCACTCCGTCCGTACCGAAGAGTCGTCCCACTGGTGTCCTCCGAAGTGCTCAGAACCACAGAAATCAAAGCAAAGCGAAACTCAACAACCACAACTGCAAGAACCGCGAAGCGGCTGGGCGTGCCGCATGAGACAACCCGCGCGGGTGAGGGTCGGCATGGGGGGCCGATGAACGTCTCATGCCGTTATACGCCTGCGGGGCCCGATAGACGAACGCCCCAGCAGCACGGAGTGTGCCGCCGGGGCGTACGTGTGGTGCAGACGGAGCAGGCGATATTTAGCGCTTGCTGTACTGCGGGGCCTTGCGGGCCTTCTTGAGACCGGCCTTCTTGCGCTCGACCGCACGGTCGTCGCGGGAGAGGAAGCCGGCCTTCTTCAGGGTCGGGCGGTTGTTGTCCACGTCCGCCTCGTTCAGCGCGCGGGCCACGCCGAGGCGCAGGGCGCCGGCCTGGCCGGAGACGCCGCCACCCGAGATACGGGCGATGACGTCGTAGCGGCCGTCGAGCTCGAGCACCTTGAAGGGCTCGTTGACTTCCTGCTGGTGCACCTTGTTGGGGAAGTAGTCCTCAAGGGTGCGACCGTTGATCTTCCACTTGCCGGTGCCCGGAACGATCCGGACGCGGGCGATGGCGTTCTTGCGACGGCCCAGGCCGGCGGCGGGCTGCGGGTCACCGAAGCGGCCCGCGAGGGACTCGCTGGTGTACTCGCCCTCGACGGGAACCTCGGACTCGAAGGTGGTCACCTCGGCGAAGGTCTCCTCGCCCTCGGTGCCCTCGACGGGGTTCTCAACAGTGGTCTCGGCCACGATTCTCCTCAGATCTTTCTGTACGTCTTAGGGGATGGCCGGAACTACTGCGCGACCTGGGTGATCTCGAACGGGACCGGCTGCTGCGCAGCGTGCGGGTGCTGGTCGCCCGCGTAGACCTTGAGCTTCGAGAGCATCTGACGGCCCAGGGTGTTCTTGGGGATCATGCCCTTGATGGCCTTCTCGACGGCCTTCTCGGGGTTCTTCGCGAGAAGCTCGTCGTAGCGCACCGAACGGAGACCGCCCGGGAAGCCCGAGTGGCGGTACGCCATCTTCTGGGTCTTCTTGTTACCCGACAGGTGGACCTTGTCGGCGTTGATGATGATGACGAAGTCGCCCATGTCCATGTGGGGGGCGTAGATCGCCTTGTGCTTGCCTCGGAGGAGGTTGGCAGCCGTGGTGGCCAGACGACCCAGGACGATGTCCTGAGCGTCGATGATGTGCCACTGGCGAGTGACATCGCCGGGCTTGGGGCTGTACGTACGCACTTCGTAGCCTTCGCTTCTTCAGTGGATGAGGTCCAGACACATGGCACCCCTGAAGCGATCATGCAGCTGGGGCTCACAATGCCGGGAACGCTGCCCGTATGCGAGCCACTGGTAACTGCTCCAGAGAACCTACGTATGGGCCCTGAGCGCCACAGGGGCACGGCCGATACGCATAACAAAGAGGAAGCCTACCGTCGACCCCCCACAGGGGTCAAAACTCCCCCGCCCACCTCCGGCCAGGCCACGCCTCTCCAGCACCGCCGACGTTCGAGGCGACCCTTCCAGCCCCGCCGGCGATTGAGGCGATCCATCCAGCCCCGCCGGCGTTCGAGGCGATCCATCCAGCCCCGCCGGCGTTCGAGGCGATCCATCCAGCCCCGCCGGCGATTGAGGCGATCCATCCAGCCCCGCCGGCGTTCGAGGCGATCCATCCAGCCCCGCCGGCGTTCAAAGCGACCCTTCCAGCCCCGCCGGCGATTGAGGCGCGGGGGCCCGGGGGCAGCGCCCCCGCGACGGCGCCGCACGGCACGACGCACCGCACCGCACCGCACCGGCCGCGAGGCCCACCGCCCCCGCCGACCGCCAAGGTCACCGCACGCGGTCCACCCGCCGCTCGTCCCACACCGGCTCCGCCGTCTCCCGTACGACCCCGTCCGACCCGAAGACCAGATACCGGTCGAAGGACTTGGCGAACCACCGGTCGTGCGTGACGGCCATCACCGTGCCGTCGTACGACTCAAGACCGTCCTGCAACGCCTCCGCCGACTCCAGGTCCAGGTTGTCCGTCGGCTCGTCCAGCAGCAGCGCGGTCGTCCCCGCCAGCTCCAGCAGCAGGATCTGGAACCGCGCCTGCTGCCCGCCGGACAGCCGCTCGAACGCCTGGTCCCCCTGCCGCTCCAGCTCGTACCGCCGCAGCACTCCCATCGCCCCGCCCCGGTCCTTGGCGTGCTCGGACCAGAGGATGTCCACCAGGGTCTTCCCCAGCAGCTCCGGGTGCGCGTGGGTCTGCGCGAAGTGCCCGGGCACCACCCGCGCCCCGAGCTTCCACTCCCCCGTGTGCGCCACCGGCTCCCCCGCCAGCAGCCGCAGGAAGTGCGATTTGCCCGACCCGTTGGAGCCGAGGACGGCGACCCGTTCCCCGTAGAAGATCTCCAGGTCGAACGGCTTCATCAGCCCGGTCAGCTCCAGACCCTTGCAGGTCACCGCCCGCACCCCGGTCCGCCCGCCGCGCAGCCGCATGCGGATGTCCTGCTCGCGCGGCGGCTCCGGCGGCGGGCCCGCCTCCTCGAACTTCCTGAAGCGGGTCTGCATCGCGTGGTAGCGGTTGGCCATGTCCGGACTGTTCGCCGCCTGCTGCCGCATCCGCAGGACGAGCGCCTTCAGCCGCGCGTGCTCCTCCTGCCAGCGCCGCAGCAGCTCCTCGAACCGCGCGAACCGCTCCTTGCGCGCCTCGTGGTACGTGGCGAAGCCCCCGCCGTGCACCCACACGTCGCTGCCCGCCGGACTCGGCTCGACGCTGACGATCTTCTCGGCGGCCCGGGAGAGCAGCTCGCGGTCGTGGGAGACGAAGAGGACCGTCTTACGGGTCTCCTTGAGCTTCTCCTCCAGCCACCGCTTGCCGGGGACGTCCAGATAGTTGTCCGGCTCGTCCAGGAGCAGCACCTCGTCGGGCCCGCGCAGCAGTGCCTCCAGGACCAGCCGCTTCTGCTCACCGCCGCTGAGCGTACGCACCTCGCGCCACTGCGCCTTCTCGTACGGGACGCCCAGGGCGGCCATGGTGCACATGTCCCAGACGGTCTCGGCCTCGTACCCGCGCGCCTCGGCCCAGTCGCTGAGCGCCTGCGCGTACGCCATCTGCGCGGCTTCGTCGTCGACGGTGAGGATCCTCTCCTCAGCCGCGTCGACCGCCTTCGCCGCCTCCCTGATCCTCGGCTGCGACACCGACACCAGCAGGTCCCGTACGGTCCGCTCGTCCCGCACCGAGCCCACGAACTGCGGCATCACACCGAGCCCGCCGCTCACCGAGACCGTGCCGCCGTGCGGCTGGAGCTCGCCCGCCAGCAGCCGCAGCAAGGTGGTCTTGCCCGCCCCGTTCGCCCCGACGAGGGCGACCACGGCTCCGTCGGCCACCCGGAAGGAGGCGTCGCCGAGCAGCACCCGCCCGTCCGGTAGGTAGTACTCCAGGTGGCCTGCTTCGAGATGTCCCATACCGAGCATTGTCACGGTCCGCGAAGCGATGGCCCAACCGGTTTACGGCTGCGGCCTGCCCGGTTCGCCCGGGCCGCGTCTCCCGTCGAACGGCAGGCTCTAGGATTCGCGCATGAGTTCATGGCAAGGGGGGCCCTCCTGGGGGCCAGGGGACAACGGGACTCCGGACTGGGCCGCGCTCGCCGAGCAGTCCGCCGCGCGCGCCCGCCGCAAGCGGTGGCTGATGATCGGCGGCGGGGTGCTGGCCACCGCGCTCGTCGGCGCGCTCGTGGCCACCGCCGTGGTCACCACGGGTGGCGGCAAGGGGGATCCGGGCAGCAACGCGAGCAAGCTGCCGGCACCGGCCGACCTCCCCGAGGACACGTCGGCGCCCGCGCCCTCCTTCTCGTCGGTGGCGCCGCCGCCCCCGCCGGACCCGAAGGAGTACATATCCAGCGCCGACAAGGACAAGGCGCCGATCACCGTCGACGGCTTCTTCCCCGGTGAGAAGCTCGCCATGGGCGACCGCGTACACATCAAGGGCGCCACGGGCAGCACCACCGACTGCGCGACCGGCACCCAGGGGGCCCTGGGCGCGGTCCTCAAGGGCAACGGCTGCGAGCAGCTCATCCGCGCGACCTACCGCAAGGAAGGGGTGGCCGTCACCGTCGGCATCGCGGTCTTCGACACCGAGGCGCAGGCGAAGAAGACGGTCGACCAGGCCTCGGGCGGCCTCGCCTCCCTCAGCGGCGCGGGCGTCCCGACCTTCTGCCGCGGTGGTACGGTCTGCCGCCGCACCGCCAACTCCTACGGCCGCTACGCCTACTTCACCGTCGGCGGCTTCACCGACGGCACCCGTGTCACCACCCAGGACAAGGACGTCTTCACCGTCGGCGACGACCTGACGAACTTCGTCTTCCGCCAGATCCGCCAGCGCGGCCAGGTCCAGGCCTCCCAGGCCGCGGCGGCACCGGCCTCGTAGGAGACCGGCCCGCGCAACAGGACTGAACGCTGCTCAAGCAGGGATACGGGCGGGGGTCGGCCCCGCCCGTGCAGCCCCGTCGCAGCCGAGGCGTCGACCGCCCGGCCTCAGCCCCTCGACGCCTCGGCACTTCCGCCCCCGACGCCGCGGCCCCTCAGCAGCACCCGGCCGCCCCCGGCAACGTCCGTACGTTCCGGGCCTCCTGGGCGCGCGCGGCCAGCAACGCGTCGGCCGGGTAGGCGACTTCCTCCAACGTCAGCCCGTGCGGCCGCACCACGTGCACCGCGGGGTCGCGCACCTTCGCCGCCAGCACCTCGGCGGGCCAGGAGGGCGGGCGCCGCCCGTCGCCCACGAAGAGCGCCGCCCCGATCAGCGCCCGCACCATGTTGTGGCAGAACGCGTCCGCCTGCACGGTCGCGGTGAGGACTCCGGAGCCCGGGTCCCGTACCCAACTCAGCTTCTGGAGCGTCCGGATGGTGGTCGCACCCTCGCGCTTCTTGCAGTACGCGGCGAAGTCGTGCTCGCCCACCATCAGGGCGGCCGCCTCGTTCATCGCGTCCACGTCCAACGGCCGGTCGTGCCACAGCACATGACCGCGCGTCAGCGGGTCCACCCCGCCGGGCCGATCGCCCACCCGGTAGGCGTAACGCCGCCAGAGCGCGGAGAACCGGGCGTTGAACCCCGTCGGTGCGGGGGCCGCGCGCCAGATCCGCACGTCCTGCGGAAGCCGCCCCGCCAGCCGCCGCAGCAGCTTCTCCTCGTGCTCCGCCCACACCGCCTCCGGCAGGTCCACATGGGCCACCTGCCCCCGCGCGTGCACCCCGGCGTCCGTGCGGCCCGCCACCGTCAGGTCGTACGTCACCGCCGACCGGGTCACGGTCCGCAGCGCGTCCTCGATCTCGCCCTGCACCGTGCGCCGGCCGGTCTGCTTCGCCCAGCCGGAGAAGTCCTTGCCGTCGTAGGCCAGGTCCAGCCGCACCCGTACGAACCCGGGCTCAGCCCCGTCACTCACCGTGTCTCCCTCTCCCCACCCCTGGTCAGCGAAACGGGCCCGCACCGCCCCGAAGGGTGATGCGGGCCCGTCCCGTGGTCCTCAGGACGCTCAGGCGTCCTTCGACTCCTCGTCGGCCTTCTCGACCGGCTTGGCGTCCTCGACGGCCTCGGTGGACTCGGCCGCGGGGGCCTCCTCCTTCTTGAGGGCGTCTTCCTTGACCGCGCGCTTCGTGGCGGCCTCGGCCTCACCGGTGGCCTGCTGGGCCACGGTCAGCGCCTCGACCAGCTCGATGACGGCCATCGGGGCGTTGTCGCCACGACGGTTGCCGATCTTGGTGATACGGGTGTAACCACCGGGGCGGTTCTCGTACCGGGGAGCGATCTCGGTGAAGAGCGTGTGGACGACGCTCTTGTCCGTGATCGTCTGGAGCACCAGGCGACGGTTGTGGATGTCGCCCTTCTTCGCCTTGGTGACGAGGCGCTCGGCGACGGGGCGCAGACGGCGGGCCTTGGCCTCGGTCGTCGTGATGCGGCCGTGCTCGAACAGCGACTTCGCCAGGTTCGCGAGAAGCAGCTTCTCGTGAGCGGCGCTACCGCCGAAACGGGCTCCCTTGGTGGGACGCGGCATGGTGATTCTCCTTGTGTGCTGCACCGGCCGTATCAGGTACCGGTGTCAGTTCCCGTCAGGCGGACGCCTCACGGAAGTCATAGCTGCCGGACATCGATCCCGTCCGGCGATTGAGGACAAAGCCTCAGCCCCGGCCCGGGGCACCCTCACATCCGGGCACCCCAGCCGGGAGGCGACTCAGTACTGCTCGGTCTCCACGAAACCGGCGTCCGCGTCGTCGTCGGCACCGAAGGCGTCGGCGGCGGCGGTCGGGTCGAAGCCGGGAGGCGAGTCCTTCAGCGCGAGGCCCATACCGGCCAGCTTCGCCTTGACCTCGTCGATCGACTTGGCACCGAAGTTGCGGATGTCGAGCAGGTCCGCCTCGGAGCGGGCCACCAGCTCGCCCACCGAGTGGATGCCCTCGCGCTTGAGGCAGTTGTACGAGCGGACGGTCAGCTCCAGCTCCTCGATCGGCAGAGCCAGATCGGCGGCGAGAGCGGCGTCCGTCGGGGACGGGCCCATGTCGATGCCCTCGGCGTCGATGTTGAGCTCGCGCGCCAGACCGAAGAGCTCGACCAGGGTCTTGCCGGCCGACGCCATGGCGTCACGGGGACGCATGGCCTGCTTGGTCTCGACGTCGACGATCAGCTTGTCGAAGTCGGTGCGCTGCTCGACACGGGTCGCCTCGACCTTGTACGTGACCTTGAGCACCGGCGAGTAGATGGAGTCGACCGGGATCCGGCCGATCTCCTGGCCCACCTGCTTGTTCTGGACGGCGGAGACGTAACCGCGACCGCGCTCGACGGTCAGCTCCATCTCCAGCTTGCCCTTGCCGTTGAGCGTGGCGAGGACGAGGTCGGGGTTGTGCACCTCGACACCGGCCGGGGGCGCGATGTCGGCGGCGGTGACCAGACCCGGGCCCTGCTTGCGCAGGTACATCACGACGGGCTCGTCGTGCTCCGAGGAGACGACCAGCTGCTTGATGTTGAGGATGAGGTCGGTGACGTCCTCCTTGACGCCCGGCACGGTGGTGAACTCGTGCAGGACACCGTCGATCCGGATGCTGGTGACAGCGGCACCGGGGATCGAGGAGAGGAGGGTGCGGCGCAGGGAGTTGCCGAGGGTGTAGCCGAAGCCCGGCTCCAGCGGCTCGATCACGAACCGGGAGCGGAACTCGTCGACGACCTCTTCGGTCAGCGACGGACGCTGAGCGATAAGCATGGGGTGAGTCCTTCAGTCGTGGGCACCCACTATTTGATGCCCGACAGATGTAACAAGGGTACGGGCGGTACGCCCCTTTCGAGGCGCACCGCCCGGACCCGGCGCTACTGTCGCGCGGCCGTCACCGGCCGCGACGGATCAGACGCGGCGACGCTTCGGCGGACGGCAGCCGTTGTGCGGCGTCGGGGTGACGTCCTGGATCGAGCCGACCTCGAGGCCGGTGGCCTGGAGGGAGCGGATCGCGGTCTCACGGCCGGAGCCGGGACCCTTGACGAAGACGTCGACCTTGCGCATGCCGTGCTCCTGCGCCCGGCGGGCGGCCGACTCGGCGGCCATCTGCGCGGCGAAGGGGGTGGACTTGCGCGAGCCCTTGAAGCCGACGTGGCCGGCGGAGGCCCAGGAGATCACGTTGCCCGAGGGGTCCGTGATCGAGACGATGGTGTTGTTGAACGTGCTCTTGATGTGCGCGTGGCCGTGAGCGACGTTCTTCTTTTCCTTGCGACGCACCTTCTTGGCTGCGCCCTGACGACCCTTGGGGGGCATGTCTTGACTCCAGATGGAGAGGGGAGGTGATCGGTCCTACAGCGAAGACCGCTGGTTGCTGCGCTGCTCCGGCGGGCCGGACTCGCGCAGTGCGTCCGCTGAGGACTACTTCTTGCCCGGCTTCTTCTTACCGGCGATGGCGCGACGCGGGCCCTTGCGGGTACGAGCGTTCGTGCTGGTGCGCTGACCGTGGACCGGCAGACCACGACGGTGCCGGATGCCCTGGTAGCAGCCGATCTCGACCTTGCGGCGGATGTCGGCCTGGATCTCGCGACGGAGGTCACCCTCGGTGCGGAGGTTGGCGTCCACGTACTCGCGGATCTTGACCAGGTCCTCTTCGGCCAGGTCACGAACGCGGGTGTTCGGGTTCACGCCGGTGGTGGCGAGGATCTCCTTGGACCGGGTGCGCCCGATACCGAAGACGTAGGTGAGGGCAACCTCCACGCGCTTTTCGCGCGGGATGTCAACACCTGAAACGCGTGCCATTCAATGGCTCCAGTTGTTAGATCGGGGGTCTTCCACAGTGCCGCTCCCGACCGCCGACCACCCGCTGGGAGTGGTGGTACGTCCGGGTCCCCGGCCCCCGCCGGAGGTGTCGTCAGCCGTGGCTTGGACGGGCACTGCGTATGTACGTGATTACGTGCGTCGCGCGAAGAACTGCGAGATGCAGGCGGTCGTGCGTCAGCCCTGGCGCTGCTTGTGGCGCAGGTTGTCGCAGATGACCATGACCCGACCGTGGCGGCGGATCACCTTGCACTTGTCGCAGATCTTCTTGACGCTCGGCTTGACCTTCATGGGATGTCAGGTTCTCCGGGTCAGTGCCATCACCGCGCCGAAGCGGGGTGGGGGCAAGATCTACTTGTAGCGGTAGACGATCCGGCCACGCGTGAGGTCGTACGGAGAGAGCTCCACCACAACCCGGTCATCGGGGAGGATACGGATGTAGTGCATCCGCATCTTGCCGCTGATGTGCGCCAGGACCTTGTGACCGTTCTGGAGCTCCACCTTGAACATTGCGTTCGGGAGGGACTCGATCACGGTGCCCTCAATCTCGATGGCACCTTGCTTCTTGGCCACGCTTCGCCTTTCGAATCGGCTACCTTGATCGGCTCCCTGCGATCCCTGTCCTACCTGCAGACATACGGATGCACCGGAGCCGACGAGTCAGTCTACGTCAGCGGACCCCAAAAGACGAATCCGTCAAGTTTGCCCACCGCGGGTGATCCTTAGACCTCCCGGAGGGGGTCTCATCACCCGATGGGGTCTCCCCTGGTCCTCAAGACCTTGGGGAAGGGTCCGGCGCCGCCTCGATCCCGGCCCCTTCTCCACGCGGCCCTCGCGGGCTCGGCGCCGGGGGCGCCTCACAGGCTTCGGGCCGCTGCGCCGGACTCCGTCCGCCGGACGGGGTCACCCCAGCGGGTCCGGCGCCGCCTCGATCCCGTACTCCGCGAGCTTCGCCCGGCCGCAGTCCGGGGCGGTCAGGACCAGCGGGCCCTGCTCGGTCAGGGCGATGGAGTGCTCCCAGTGCGAGGACCAGGTGCCGTCCGTCGTGATGACCGTCCAGTCGTCCGCGAGGGTCTCCGTGCGAGCCGTGCCGAGCGAGACCATCGGCTCGATCGCCAGGCAGACGCCCGGGACCAGCTTGATGCCCTTGCCGCGCTTGCGGGAGACGTAGTTCAGCAGATGCGGGTCCATGTGCATCTCGGAGCCGATGCCGTGGCCGCCGAACTCCTCGATGATCCCGTACTTGCCGGTGGCCGGGCGGGGCTGGCGGCGGATGTAGGTCTCGATGGCCCGCGAGATGTCGACGAGCCGGTTGTTCACCTTCATCGCGGCGATCCCGGCCCACATCGACTCCTCGGTCACCCGGGACAGCTCGACCAGCTCCGGAGCGTGGCCCGTGCCGACGAAGGCGGTGTACGCGGCGTCGCCGTGCCAGCCGTCGATGATGGCGCCGGCGTCGATCGAGATGATGTCGCCGTCCTTGAGGACCGTCTTCTCGTCCGGGATGCCGTGGACGACGACCTCGTTGACCGAGGTGCAGATGGTCGCGGGGAACCCGCCGTAACCGAGGAAGTTCGACTTCGCGCCGTGGTCGGCGATCACCTTCCGGGCGACCTGGTCCAGGTCCTTGGTGGTGGCGCCGGGCACGGCGGCCTCGCGGGTGGCCGCGTGAATGGCAGCGACCACCAGCCCCGCCTCGCGCATCTTCGCGATCTGCTCGGGGGTCTTGATCTGCACCATTGCTCGGCGCCTCTCTGCATCGACGGTGACGGGGGTACGGGACGGCTGCGGTGTATCCAACGATACGGGCGCAAACAGTCGGCCGGGGGGGGGGGGGGGGGGGGGGGGGGGGGGGGGGGGGGGGGGGGGGGGGGGGGGGGGGGGGGGGTGGGGGGGGGGGGGGGGGGGGGGAGGGGGGGGAGGGGGGGGGGGGGGGGGGGGGGGGGGGCGGGGCGTGA
>NZ_JBWKCM010000031.1:0-78510 GCF_056436485.1 Streptomyces sp. NPDC043746
CTCCCCCCCCCCCCCCCCCCCCCCCCCCCCCCCCCCCCCACCCCCCCTCCCCCCCCCCCCTCCCCCCCCCCCCCCCCCCCCCCCCCCCCCCCCCCCCCCCACCCTGGGGCGCTTCTGCCTATCGTGACGGCCATGGACGTGTTCGACGAGCTGTTGCAGGGTGTGCGGGGCAGAGGGGCGGTGTTCGGCCGGTCGGTGCTGTGGCCGCCGTGGTCCCTGCGCTTCACGGACGGGGCCTACCTGACGCTCTGCCTGCCGATGCGGGGGGCCGGGTGGATCGTTCCGGAGGGCGGCGGACCCCTGCGGCTGTCGTCCGGGGAGGCCGCGATCGTCCGGGGTCCGGCGCCGTTCACCTTCACCGACGACCCGGCACGGGTGAACGGCCCGCAGGCGGGCGTACGGGAGGTGCGCTGGGAGGACGAGGTCCCGCCGCCCTCCGGCCCCGGCCCCGAACTGGCGGGTCCCACCGTGCTGCTGGCCGCCGCCTACGATGTGCGGGCCGAGGTGCCCCGGCGCCTCCTGCGGGCTCTTCCGCCCGCTCTCGTCGTCCCCGACGAGGACGACTGCGGGCCGCTGCGCGACTATCTGGTCGCCCAGATCGGCGGTGCGCGGCCCGGCCACCAGATCGTGCTGGACCGGCTGCTCGACTGGATGCTCGTATGCACCCTGCGGGACTGGTTCGACCGCCCGGAGGCCGAGCCGCCCGGCTGGTACGGAGCCCTCGGCGACGCGGTCGCCGGGCCCGCGATCAGGGCGATGCACAGCGACCCGGCGCACCCCTGGACGACGGCGGAGCTGGCGGCCCGGGCCGGGGTGTCGCGGACGACCCTGGCGAAGCGGTTCACGGAGTTGGTCGGGGACGGCCCGGTGGCGTATCTGACCGAGTGGCGCATGACCCTCGCCGCCGACCTCCTGACCCGGCCCGAACTGACGGTGGCGGCGGTGGCCCGGCGGGTGGGCTACGCGGACGCGTTCGGCTTCAGCGCGGCCTTCAAACGGCTCCGGGGCGAGAGCCCGACCGCCTACCGCCGGGCGGCGACGGCGGTCGGGGGCGAGGGCGGTCGGAAGACCCCGGCGGGGTGAGCCGGGCCCCGGGGCGGATCACCCCCAGGCCCCCTCCGCCGCCGCGTCCCGGAAGACGTCGGACACATCGCGCGGGGGCCGGCCCAGGGCGCGGTGGACGCCGTCCTTCAGCGGGGCCTCCCGGCTGGTTCGGATCGGGTCCAGGGCGGCCGTCCAGAGGTCGGCCTCCACCTCCGCCATGCCCCGTCCGACCAGCGCGTCCCGGAACGCGGACTCCTCCAGCGGGGCGTAGGAGGCCCGCCGCCCGGACACCTTGGCGATCTCGTCCAGGACGTCGGGGACGCTCAGCGCGCGCGGGCCCGACAGTTCGTACACCTGGCCGTCGTGGCCGTCCTCGGTGAGCGCCGCCACCGCCACAGCGGCGATGTCGTCCGCGTCGACGTAGGCCGCCCGGCCGCCCCCGACGGGGAGGGCGAGCTCACCGTCGCGTACGCCTTCGAGGAAGACGCCCTCGCTGAAGTTCTGGGCGAACCAGCCGGGGCGCAGGATCGTCCAGGCCAGGCCGGAGGCGCGTACGGCCTGCTCCCCCCGCAGGTGGGGGCCGTTGTCGAGGAGGGGGGAACCGAAGTAGCCCGGTACGTCGACGCCCCGGGCCGAGAGCAGCACGAGCCGCCGCACCCCGGCCGCGGCGGCCTGCTCGACGAGGGCGGGGGTCGGGGAGGGCTCGATGTCCAGAGGGACGATGTAGACGGCGGCGGCCCCCTTCAGGGCGGGCGCCCAGGTCTCCGGGGACTCCCAGTCGAACGGGGTCTCGCCGGACCGCGAGGCCGCCCGGACCTCCACGTCCAGGTCGCGGAGGCGGGCCACCACCCGGCGGCCGGTCTTGCCGGTGCCGCCGATCACCAGGACGGGGGACGAAGGGTGCGCTGCTGCTTCTGTCGGCTGTGTCATGGCCCCAGCCTCGCCCGGCGCCCCGTGCCCCGCCATGGCTCAGCGTCCGGGAGGGATGTCCGCCCGTCCGGCGTACGCCGGGCCCGCGCCCGCTCCCCCACGGCCGGGGGAAGCCCGAGCCCTTGCCCTTGCCCTCACGGCCCTTCCTGACGGAACGTCATATCAGTGACCCGGCGGAGTGTCCGCGGTCGTGTCGGTCCCGAGGGGCGCCCGGGCCGGCCGGCGGGCCCCTGCGAGAAGCCGGTGACCGCCGCCGCCAACGGGACCGCCGCCGGGATCGGCGCGCATCCGGCGGGGGCGCCGAGCGCCCTCTCAGGAGTGCTGGGCCACGTACTCCGCCAACGCCCGCCGGTACGCGGTCAGCCGGGAGGTCCGGCCGATGGTGAGGGCGCCGACCAGTCGGCCGTCCAGGTGGTAGCTGACCTCCAGGCGGCGGGCCTCGCGGTCGCACTCGTGGACCTTCACCATGTCGCCGAGTCCGGGCAGCCCCACCGAGCGGAGCCGGACGCCGTGGACGTCGGACCAGAAGGAGGGCACCTCGGAGAAGACCGGGGCCGCCTCGTCCAGCAGCAGCGTGCGGGCCGCCGCCACGCCCTGTTCGACCGCGCCGGACCAGTGGCCGAGGGCCGGGGCGGCGCCGCCCGCCAGGGGCTGCGGGACCCGGGCCGCGTCGCCCGCCACGACCACACCGGGCACCACGCTGCCGTCCGGGAAGAGGGCGCGCAGCCGTGTGTCGGTGGGCACTCCCCCGACCGCCTCGATCCCCGACCCGGCCAGCCAGCCGGTGGCCGGGACGGCGCCCAGGGCCAGCAGCGCGACATCGGCCGCGAGGATCCGGCCGTCGGACAGCCGCGCGCCGGTGAGCGCACCGGCGGGGGCGGGTCCGGTCGGCGCGGCGGCGGTGCCGCCACCGGTCGGCGGGGCGTGTGCCGAAGCGGCAGCCGTACGGAACTCCGTCACCGTGGTGCCGGTCCGCAGGTCGATGCCCGCCTCCCGGTGGAGCATCCCCATGAAGGCGCCCACCTCCGTGCCGACCGCCCGCTCCAGCGGTACGGCCCCGGCCTCCACGAGGGTGACGTCGAGCCCGAGCGCCCGGCCGGCCGCGGCGGCCTCACCGCCGAGGAACCCGGCGCCGACGACGAGCAGCCTCCGCCCGGGGGTGAGCGCGGCCCGCAGCGCGAGGGCGTCGTCGCGCCCGCGCAGGGTGAACACGCCCTGGTCCGGACCCGGTTCACCGGGGAACACCCCGGACCGTGCGTCGGCCCCGGTGGCGATCAGCAGACCGTCGTACGGGAGGCGCGTACCGTCGGCGAGGGTGACGATCCGGCTGGCCGGGTCGAGCCCGACCGCGGAGCGTCCCAGCAGCCAGGAGGCCCCGAGGCCGTCGGGGACGGGGAGCGCGGTGTCGTCCGGTGAGCTGTCGGTGAGGAACCGCTTGGAGAGGGGCGGGCGGTCGTAGGGGGTGTGCTGTTCCGCCCCGACGAGGGTCAGGCTTCCCGTGAACCCCTCGGCGCGCAGCGTCTCGGCGGCCCGCAGACCCGCCAGCGAGGCCCCGACGATCACGATGTCGCGCGGACGGCCGGTGCCGGTCACGCGACGGGGGCCACGGTGATGGCGCGGACCGGGCAGGCGGCGGCGGCCTTCTCGATCCTGTCGCGGAGCGCGTCGTCCGGCGCCGGGTCGTACTGGAGGTATTCGTCGTCGTCGAAGGAGAAGGTCTCGGGAGCAGCGAAGACGCACTGGCCGTGGCTCTCGCAGACGTCCATGTCCACGGTGATCTGCATGGTGACTCCGTCACAGGTAGAGCGGGCGAACCGATGGGAGCGGGGGAAGCGGCGGCAGCGGGGGAGGAGCGGGGCGGCCGGGCGGGGGTCAGGCGGCCGTCGGCGGGTTGAAGCGGGAGTAGGCGGGCGCGGACCAGCGCAGCGGTGAGGCCGCCGCCACCTCCCGTACGGCGGCGATCTCGAACTCCACCAGCCGCTGGGCCCCGGGGTGGCGGGCCGCCTCCGCCTCGTCCCACACCGTGCGGGCGGAGCCGGTGAGGTGGAGGGAGGTGCCGGTCTCCCAGCCGGGGACGAGGAGGCCGGCGGCCGGGTTGAGTTCGAGGTTGCCGAGGGTCAGGAACATGGCGTTGCCCACGTAGTCGGGCCAGCGCAGCAGCCGGGGCGAGAGCACCTGGACGAAGCCGGGGTTGCCGCCCCGGTGCGAGGCGTCGGCGTCACCGTCCGGGGCGGCGGTGGCGACGAAGAAGGTGTCGGCTTCCCGCAGGGTCCGCTGCTGCCGCGGGCTCAGTTCCGTGCCGTCGACAGCGCCGCGGGCGGCCGGGGCCGCCGCGTCCGCGACCGGGTGGTGGTCGCGTTTCTGGATGTACTTGGGGCAGTTGGCGATGACCTGGTCGAGCTCGACGCGCAGTCCGTCGCCGTCTCGGACGGCCCGGCCGTTCATCCGCATCCGGCGCCGGGTGGCCGGCTCGATGCCGAGCATGCCGATGCGGGCGGGTCCCCGGCCGGAGCCGGAGCCCGTTTCGGCACCGGCTCCGGTCAGGACCGCCGCGAGCGGGTCCTCCGGCGGGGGCAGCGTCGCGATGTGCAGGGTGTGCGGCCCGGGGACGGTCAGGAAGCCCGGCTCCCCGGTGAGCTGGGTCGCCCAGATACGGCCCCGCTCGTCCGTGCCGCCCACCACCACATGGGGCTGTTCGGCGAGGAAGGCCACCGCCACCTCGGGGACGGTGTCGCCGATGGCACCCTGCGAGTACTCGGCCTCGCGGGCGAGTCCCGCCCGCTCCTGCACGGCGATCTCACCGTGGTGGTAGCCGCCCATGGTCCTGCCTTTCCACCGAGGAGGGGGCCGGTGCCGGACAGGTCGCCGGCACCGGGGGCCGGTGCCTTCGGGCACCGGGCGAAGCTGCGCGAGGCGCTGTCGGCCTAGAAGAAGCCGCAGGTGGGCGCACCCGGGGTCGGGGCGTCCGCCGGGTCGGCGCCGGTGGGCGCGTAGATCTCCAGGCGGATGCCGTCGGGGTCGGTGAAGAAGATGCCGCCCGAGGTGCCGTTCTCGCCGTGCGGCACCACTCCGTCGTAGTTGAACTCCGCACCCAGGTTGCGCAGGACCTCCTCGGTGGCCCGGACCTCCTCGACGGTGTCCACCTGGAAGGAGAGGTGGTGCAGCCCGGGCAGCGTGGAGCTGAAGGTGCCCTCGCTCTGCTGCCACAGCGCCACCAGGAGCCGGGGCCCGCGACCGAGGAAGGCCCAGCGGCGGTCCTCTTCCTTGCCCTCGGCCAGCACCTCGAAGTCGAAGACTTCGCGGTAGAAGGCGAGCGAACGGTCCAGATCGGTGACGTTGAGGCCGATGTGGCCGGTCTGCAGGTTCTTCGCCTTGCTCATGGTCAATCCCCATGCTTTCGGTCAGGGCCGCGAGGTGATCTCGTAACCTGTGAAAGCGACTTTAACGGTTAGAGATGCACCGGTCAACCGGTGATCTTGATTTGTCCGGTTACCATCGGGGGAACATTTCCCCACCGAGCCCGCGACGGAAGGATCCAGCCGTGCCGCACCCCCCAGGGGCCGACCCCCGTCCGCTCACCGGTGAACCGCTCGCCCTCGATCTGCTCAACACGCGCTGGGGCGATGCGGAGGGCGAGCACGACCTGCTCGCATCCGAGGCCGGTCTGGCCCTCTGGCTGGCCAGTACGCCGGTCCGCGAGCAGATGGGGCCCCTCTCCGCCGCCGCCGACGGCGTCACCCTGGGCCGGCTCCGGGAGACCCGAACGGCCCTCGAAGCACTGGCCGCGGCGGCCACCCAGCACAAGGCGGTCACCAGGGGCGCCGCCGCCGCGCTCAACACGGTCCTCGCCCACGGCCGCATCCGCCGCGCCCTGGCGGTCGGCGGGCTCCCGGAGTCGGTGGTGGAGGTGGACGACCCGTCCTGGGCCCCCGCCTGGTACGCGGCGGACAACTGGCTCAAGCTGGTGGCGGACCGGCCCGACCGCATCCGCCCGTGCGCGAACGACGCCTGCGTCCTGCACTTCTACGACGTCTCCAAGAACGGGACCCGCCGCTGGTGCTCCATGGCCGGCTGCGGCAACCGGGCGAAGGCCCAGCGCCACTACGCCCGCCGCACGAACGCGGGCGGGTGAGGAGCGCCTCCGCATGAACGTTCCCGCACAGCCGAAGGGCCCGGCCACCGCCCCATGACGGGCGGCGGCCGGGCCCTTCGGCTGCGGGATCGGCGTCGGGCCCCCGGACTACGGGGGCGGGTTCGGGTTCGGATTCGGCCCCCGCCAGGGGGCGGAACCGGGTTCAGGGCCCGGCCCCGGCCACCGGAGCGGGGCCGGGGCCGGGTCCGAACCGGGTCAGGGGACGGTCGGGGTCGGCGCTCCGGGCTCCTCCGCCCGGTACTCCGCCGCCCTCGGCCCCTGCTCGCGCAGCGCGGCCCGGCGCACCTTGCCCGAAGTGGTCCGCGGCAGGGCCGCCGCGAACTCCAGCACCCGCACCCGCTTCTCCGGCGGCAGCAGGGCGCTCGCCGCGTCCAGGATCTCCCGGGCCGTCGCGGCGGAGGCCGGGCGTCCGGCGGCCGGGACCACGAAGGCCTTCGGCGCCCAGAGCCCCACCGGGTCGGGCACCGGGACCACCGCCGCGTCGGCCACCGCCGGGTGGCGCAGCAGGGCGTCCTCCAGCTCGCGCGGCGAGATCCGGTGGTCGAACGACTTGAACATGTCGTCCGAGCGCGCCAGGTACGTCAGCGAACCGTCGGGCTCCCGCCGGGCCAGGTCCCCCGACCGGTAGTAGCCGCCGGCCAGCGCCTTCGCGGTGCGGCCGGGGTCACCGACGTACCCCCGCATCAGCCCCAGCGGCCCGTCGGCCAGGTCGAGGCAGACCTCCCCGGGCACCCCGTCGGCCACCGGCTCCCCGCTCTCGGGGTCGACCAGCACCACCGTGTAGCCGGGCAGCGGGAA
Organism: Streptomyces sp. NPDC043746; assembly: GCF_056436485.1. Lineage (NCBI taxonomy): Bacteria > Bacillati > Actinomycetota > Actinomycetes > Kitasatosporales > Streptomycetaceae > Streptomyces > Streptomyces sp. NPDC043746. The sequence goes on from NZ_JBWKCM010000031.1 coordinate 6,926, forward strand.
CCCCATGCTGCCGGGCAGGGCGGGGCGGCCGGGCGGGTTGCCGATCTGGCCCGTGGTCTCCGTCTGGCCGTACCCGTCCCGCAGGTCGAGCCCCCACTCCCTGCCGACCAGCTCCACGAGGGAGGTCTCCAGCGGTTCGCCCGCCGCGACCGTCTCGCGCAGCGCGGGCGGCCGGTCGCCCAGGCCGTGCGCCGCGAGGCCCCGCCAGACGGTCGGCGGTGCGCAGAACGTCGAGACCCCGCGGGTCCGCAGGACCTCCAGGATCTCCGCCGGGGTGGAGCGGGCCGCGTCCAGGGCGACGACGGTGGCCTCGGCGTTCCAGGGCACGAAGAGCGAGCTCCAGGCGTGCTTGGCCCACCCCGGCGCGGAGATGTTCAGATGGACGTCGCCCGGCCGGACCCCGTTCCAGTACATGCCGGAGAGATGGCCCACCGGGTAGCTGACGTGGGTGTGCTCCACCATCTTCGGGCGCGAGGTGGTGCCGGAGGTGAAGTAGCGGAACAGCGGGTCGTCCGCGCGGGTCGGCCCGTCCGGGGTGAACTCCTCCGGGGCGGTCAGGGAGTCGGCGTACCGCTGCCAGCCCGGGGCCGCACCGCCGACGGCGATCCCCTGCCAGCCGCCGGGCCCTCCGGCGAACCGGTCCGCCAGCTCCGCCTCCGCGACGACGTGCCGTACCTCGCCGCGCTCCAGCCGGTCGGCCAGTTCGCCGGGGGTCGCGGTGGTGTAGGTGGGGATGACGACCGCGCCCAGCTTGATCGCGGCGAGCATGGTCTCCCAGACCTCCGCCCGGTTGCCCAGCATCAGCAGGAGCGGGTCGCCCCGGCGCACCCCGATGCCGCGCAGCCAGTTGGCGACCTGGCCGGAGCGGCGGGCGAGTTCCCCGTAGCCGATCAGCCGGTCGGAGGCGGGGCCGCCGGAGCCGACGACCCGCAGCGCGTCCCGGTCGCCCCGGGTGGCGACGGTGTCGAAGTAGTCCAGGGCCCAGTTGAAGTGCTCGGGCCTGGGCCAGCGGAAGGCCTCGACCGCCTTCGCCAGATCCGTACGGTGGAGGAGCAGGGTGTCCCGTGCGGCGAGGAACTCCTGCGCGGGGACGGACAGTCGGCCGACGGGGGCGTCGGTGTGGAGGGTCTCGGTCATGCCCCTTCCCCCCGACGCGCGCCGACCGCCGCGCCGAGCCCCGGGGACGCCGGGGAACCGGACTGCTGGGCCGGGATGATCGCCGGGGTGGTCGCCTCCCGGTCCGCACCCGTACCGAGCGGACGCAGCACGTCCACCGCGATGGCGTCGGCGTCCTGGTAGAAGAGGGTGTTCACGCCGGGGCGGCTGCTGCCCACCTGGGTGAACCAGCGGGTGTGCTCGGTCGGGATGCCCAGGCCGTACAGGTCCGGCCGGACCCGGCCGGCCGCGTCGACCACGTGGAAGGGGCTCGTGGTGACCTCCAGGCCTCCGGTGGCGTACCCCTCGCCCTCCGGCCCCTCGATGACGTACGGCCGGACCATGCCCTCCGCGACCAGCTGGCGCGTCAGCGGTGAGGTGTCCCGGAGCAGGTCCGGGGTGGGGATACGGGCGTCGATCAGGCTCTGCACATGCCGGGCCGACCCCTTGACCTGCGGGGAGACCACCCGGAACGCCCCGGCCGCGTCATCCGCCTCGAAACGGGTGCCCGGGCCGGCCACCTCCACGATCCCCTGCCGGACGAGCGCCCTGAGCTGCTCGACCCGGGCCATCGGCGGACCTGCCGAGAGCAGGGCGTTGACCGGCAGGAAGCGGCCGTGGAAGAAGCCGGTGTGCGAGGCGGGCAGCAGTCCGCCGTAGTCCACCGCGAGGCGCACCACGTTGCGGATGTCCCGCAGCACGTCGAGCGCGGACTTCAACGGCCCGTCCAGCGTGCCCAGTTCCGCCTGTGCGAGGTCCTCGTCCATCACGGCGAGCAGCCGCTCGCGGAACTCCTCCGGTGAGGCGAAACGGTCGTCGCCGAACGGCCGTGCCAGCGCGTCGAGATCGACCGGGGCGACGTCCCCGAGCCCGGCGGCGGCCCGCAGCGGACCGGGGTCCCCTCCGGAGAGCAGCAGTTCGGCATGGGCGTCGGAGAAGGTCTCGGCCGCCTCGGGACCGGCGGAGTTGCGGACGTGGGTCACGTAGAAGACGTGGTCGATCTCCTGCTGGAGCAGCGGCAGGACGTCCTCGGCGAAGTCCAACTGGCCGCTTCCGCCGCGCCTTCGGCGCGCCGCCACCAGGGCGTCCCGGGTGAGGAAGCGGGCCCGGTGGCTGAAGTCGGGGCGCTTCTGGTTGCGGCCCCGGGCCGGGATCGGCAGTCCGCTGCGGGAGCCGGCCACGATGTGCGGCTCGCGCCCGCTGGGCACGTACCGCAGCTCGCTTCCGCCGTCCGCCCCCTCCGCCTGCCGGAACGTGCCGCCGCGGCCGACCGTGAGCGAGAGCATCACGTCGTAGAAGGAGAGTCCGAGGCCCTTGATCCCGACCGCGCTGCCCGGCGGGACGGTGTCCTCGTCGAGCGCCATGTCCGCGGCCGAGTCTCCGCAGAGGTAGTGGGTGCCCGGGGTGCGCTCGGTGAAGTCGAGCATGGTCCGCTCGAACGCGTCGGGGGCGTTGAAGGGGTGGCCGGTGGCGAGGACCACCCGGTCGGCCTCCAGCAGGTGCGGCGCGGATTCCAGGCTGAGCAGATAGCGGTCGTCGGGGCCGGTGCGCAGGGCGGTGACCCGGCCGGTGACCGGGACCAGCTCGACATGGGCGGGCAGGTGCTCCGCGATCGTACGGTGGACGTGGGCGAGGTACTGGCCGTAGCGGACGCGGGGCGCGTAGTCGTCGGGGCCGAGGGCCGGTTCGCCCGCGATCTCGTGACGGTGGGCGATCCACTCACCGAGCGAGGGGCCGGCGCCGGGGCGGTCGGGGCCGCCGTCCGGGCCGCCGGAGTACATGGTCACCTGGCTGATGACGGTGTTCATCGTGAACCAGTCGTCCTGATCGGTGCGCCACACACGGCCCGCGCCGATCTCCGTGGCGTCGATGAACAGCACGCGCACCGGGCGCGGGGCCCGGTCTGCTGCGGCCGTCCCGGCGGCTTCGGCCGCCTCGGCCGCTTCAGCCGCCTCGGCGGTGGCGCGTACGGCGATCCTTTCCAGTACGGAGATCCCGCGCGGGCCACTGCCGACGACGGCGATGACCAGGGGGTGCGGAGTGGATTCGAGTCCGGACACAGGAGCTTCCTTGGAGTGAGGAGGGAACACACGGCGATGGGCGCACCTGCCGGACCGGCCCGCACGGCATGGGCGGCACACGGGCCCGGCGGATCTGCGCGACGGGAGGTCAGACCGGCAGGGCGGCCCGGCCGTCGGGCCCCTCACCCCGCGCCAGAGCGGCCCGGTCGAAGGACTCCTGGGTGTGCGAGAGCATCCCGAGCAGGTCGTCGGCGCGCAGCCGCTCCCGGCCCGGCACGGGGGTGGCCGCGATCGGCATCGCCCCGGTGGAGTGCCACTGGAGCGTGCCCCGGGTGTCGATGTAGCTGCGGGAACGGTTGGCGTTGTCGGCGTGCAGGCAGTACGGGACGTCCAGCAGCCCGCGCCGGAACGCCTCGGTGAGGGCCCGCCCGACGTCCGGGTGGAGGCCGAGCACGGTGTCGATCAGGGTCCTGGCCTCGGCCTCCACCCCGAACTCCGGCTCGACCGCGCTCGCGCGCGCCGGATCCCCGGCGGCGGCCCGTGCCGCCTCCTCCAGGGCGTGGATGTTGTCCTGGATGGTGGGGATGCGGTGCGCCTCGGCCGGGGTCTTCACGATCATGCGCTCGGTCCCGGTCCGCATGGCCAGCACCGCGCTGTCGCGGAGCAGTCCGAGGGCGCCGCCGGTGGTGCGCGGGAAGACGCCCATGTACGTGTAGAGCACCACGTGCCAGTCGAGCCCGGCCAGATGCTCCCCGGCCAGGGTCCGCATCGCCTGGAGCGCCTCGACGTCCTGGCCGTGGTGGGTCTGCTGGGCGTAGCTGAGGGAGACGCTGCGTACGCCGTACTGCCGGAAGAAGATGCCTTCCAGCACCGAGAGCGCGACGAGCAGCCCCGGCGGACAGAGCTGGCCCAGCATGCAGCCGCCGAAGCTCTCCAGGTGGGTGCCGGGCCGGGAGGCGAGGAGTTCGCAGCTGCGCGCCCAGGCGTCCACGGAGGTGCGGATCGGGGTGCGGCTGTAGGGCAGGCAGTACGAGACCGGTCCGCCCTCGGTGGCGTCGAGTCCGGCGTCCAGCAGGGCCCGGATGATGCCGATCGGGTCGGCGGAGCCGTGCCGCACCTGGACGGCGAAACCGTCCCCGACCAGGTCGGAGACGAGCCGGCGGGTGGTGTCGGCGCCGTGGGCGACGATGGGGTAGCCGTTGAGGTCGGTCCCCTCAGCGAGCGCGCGGGCGGCCGAGTCGTTGTCACCGACGCGGGTGTAGCTGTCGATGGTCAGGGTGCCGACGGTCCGGGCGCGGGCGCCCTTCACCGCGAGGAGCCCCTCGCGCATCCGGGGCAGGTCGGCGAAGCCCATCCGCGGCTGGACCAGGAGCTCCCCGGCCCGCCGGGCGTCGGCGACGGCCGTGGCGAAGGCGCCCCGCTCCGGTGTCGGTGCCACGGGGGCGGGGTGGGGGCCGGACACGCTCACCGGGCACCCGACGTGAGGAGTTCGGGGCGGGCGGCGGTGCCGATGTACTGGCGGAACTCCGCGATCCCGGCGCCGTCCTCGAAGACCGCGTCGAACCCGGCGGCCAGCAGCTCCGGTCCGTACGAGTCGGCGTCCGTGCCTCGGACCCCGAGCTTTCCGCCGATGACGACGGGCAGGTCCCGCAGGTCGGGCTGGTCGCGGAGGCGGCGCACGGCCCGGGAGCCGTCGAGCGCGCCGTGTCCGTTGACGCTGCTGATGACGACGAGGTCCGGCCGGACCCGGCGGCACTCCTCGATCAGCAGTTCGTCGGGGACGCAGGAGCCGATGTTGGTCACCTCGTGACCCATCTCCTCCAGCAGTAACTGGAGGAAGACCAGGTTCCAGGTGTGGGAGTCGGAGGAGACGCTCGAGACGAGCACCCGGCGACCGGGGCGCTCCTGGGTGGCCGGGGCGGCTGCCCGCGGCTCCATCGCCTGTCCGTTGAGGTTCAGGGGCTGGACGCTGTACGACGACAAGACACTGTTCTTTCGCTCGGGACGGGAGTACGGGCGCGGGGGTGGGGCGGTGCTCACTGCGGGGGTGCCCGGTACCGGGGTGGTGCCGGAGGGCGGGCAGGGCGTCCGGCCCGGGAGGTGGGGGCGGTCGGCCCTGCCCGCGGTCAGGGGGCGGCGACCACGCCGACCTGGCGGACCGGCTTCTGCGGAGCGCGGGCCTCCACCGGCCGGGTGCGGATGGCGAGCACGGTGCAGCCGGTGCGGCTGGACATCTGGTGCTCGGTGCCCGGTCCCTCGACGACCAGGTCTCCCTTGACGTACGAGATGCCGTCGCTGTGGTCCAGCACACCGTCGAGCACGAGCATCAGCTCATAGCCGAGGTGCTCGTGGAAGTCGCCGTGGGCGCCGGGCGGGAAGCGGAGCAGCAGGCTGACCGACTTCTCACCGCTCTCCTCGTCGGGCGCCCACAGGACGTGGTGCTCGACCCCGTTACGGCCGGGCTCGTCCCAGGTGACCCACTTGATGTCGTCGAGTTCGAAGCCACTGCGGAATACGTTGGGTATATAGCTGATGTCTGACACGTTGCGCGCCTCTCGCGAGATGGTCCGCATTCATGAACCAGACTGTCAGCGTCGCGCGCGTGCCGTTGTGCACAGAAATCGATGGCTGCTATCGATTTTCCCGATCGCTCGTATGCGCGGGGCCCCACAGACGCCAACGGGCGGGTGGGTAAGCAGAGTTCCGCTTACCCACCCGCCCGTTGGACGACACGCTCGTGAACGACCCGTGAACGATCGACTTCCGAATGACCCGTGAACGGCCGGTTCCTGAACGGCCGGTTCCTGAACGGCCGGTTCCCGAACGGCCCGTTCCTGAACGGCCCGTTCCTGAACGGCCCGTTCCTGAACGAGTCGCGGGAACGGCTTCCCCGCTAGGCGATCTGCGGCTCCCGGTCCCGGCCGACCCGGATCGCGACGTCCCGGACGGCCGAGACCGCGGCGACGGCCATCTCACGGCCGAGCCACATCGCCCGGACGCCGAGCCGGACGCGCGGCAGTCCGGGCAGCACGGTCAGGCCGGTCGCCTCGGACTCGGTACCGACGGACTCGGCCGGCAGCATCGCGATACCGTAGCCCGCGCGCGCCAACTCCCTTGCACCACCCATCGATCCGGCCTCGATGACCTGCGGTTCGATGCCGTGGATCTCGCGCAGGGCGGTGACCAGGAGCTGGTGCGAAGCACAGTCGGGATCGACGGCGAGGACCTTCACCGCCGCCAGGGCCGCCCGCCGGTCGACGGCCTCGGCCAGGGCGAAGGAGCCGACGGCGAAGACCTCCAGATCCGGCAGCCGCTCCACCACGACACCCGGCGGGTCGGCCTCGGTGCCGATGAAGTCCCCGTGGACCAGCGCGAGATCGAGATCTCCGTCCCGAACGGCCTTCGCCGCGGACACGATCGAGAGCTGGCGGGGCGAGATCTGCACGCGGGGATAACGGTAGCGGCTCTCCTTGATGAGGGAGCCGACGCGGGTCTCCAGCAGCAGGGCTGAGGCCCCTACGGTCGCACGCCCCTCGGGCTCACCCGGCGGATTGAGGGCGGTGGCCATCTCGTCGACGACGCTGAATATGCGCTTCGCGTATTCGTGGAATATGACTCCGGAGGGAGTCAGCCGGACACCGTGCGGTAAACGTTGGACCAGCGGCATACCCACCCGGGATTCCAGCAGGCGAATGTGTGAGGTGACGCTGGACTGGGCGTACCCGAGGCTCCGGGCTGCCTTCGTTAGGCTCCCCAGCCGGGCAACCTCCCGGAAAGTTCTCAGCTGGTAGAGAGCAATGTCTAAAGTCATGTTTCCCCCCAAGAAACGCAGCTTTACCTGAAAAGCAACAGCACCGGGCACCGAGTCACGACACCCCCCACTGCGACGATCTTCGACCGGAGCCGAGCACGCGCGACAGGGAGACAAGGAAATGCCCCCCTTTTTTCACCCTACCGACCCCGTCGGCTCGGTAACCTAACGGGCACCTTCACAATATTACGTTAGATTTGAGATCTAAGCATGCGGCATGTGCCACGGACAAGCCCAATGTGCCCACCGCCCACCGCACCCTCGTGAGGACCCCATGTCGCCCAGTAATCCACCCCTGGTCACCACACCGGAAGACGTCCCTCCACTCAACGGCGAGCCACTCCCCCTGGAGTTCTCCAACACCGTCTTCCCGGTGCGCGGCACCCTGCGCGACGGGTTCCGCACACCGGAACACGTCTCCTGGTGGCTGCGCTCCTGCCGGCACCTCTTCACCACCTCCCTCCTCGAACCGGACCTCGCCGCGGTCGACGAGACGGACGCCCACTGTTTCGTGCTGCTGCGCGACGCCGCCCGCCGGCTGATCGACGCCCACGTCCGGGGCCACGACCCCGATCCGTGGGACGTCGCCCAGGTCAACCGCGTCTCCGCGCTGGGCCGGCCCTGGCCCGCCCTGCGCTGGGAGGCCGGCCGGCGCCCCGGCGCCCTGCACTGCAGCACCGCACCGCCCGTCGTCACCGTGCAGGCCGAGATCGCCCAGGCTCTCGTCGAACTGCTGGCCGGGATCACTCCCGCCCTGCCGACCGCGTGCCCGGCGCCCGGCTGCGTCTTCTTCTTCGACGCCGGGCGCTCCCGGCGACAGTGGTGCTCGCAGGGCTGCGGCAACCGGGCCCGGGCGGCCCGGCACTACGCGCGGCATCAGGGCACCGCAGCTTCCGGCCATTCCTCAATCTAACGCCCTCAAGGCCAAGCACGCGTTAGAGAACCGTGGCGGGCGCATGAACCCTGCCCCCTGCCTGCTGTCATCGGATTTACCGATGGCCGGCATCTGCGAAGCCACCGGTGACAGAACTCGACAGCGCCCTACGTTTTCCGGCGAAGCACTTGCACGCCACAGCGGCGCCATGCACCAGGTCGCCGCGGCCGGAAACCACAGACAGGGATGCCCTTCATGCTTCGCTCCGTCCACCAGCGCAAGACAACGTTCCGGGTCGCCGTGGCCGGCCTCGCCTTCGCGGGCGTCGCCGCACTGGCCCCCGCCGCACCCGCCGCCGCCACCACGGTCACCCACACCATCCCGGAGACCTCGCGCGGCTCCAACGACCACGTCCTGTACTGGAACAACGCGCTGCTCGACGTCTTCCGACACACCGGCGGCACCCCGGGCCCGCTGACCCGCGGCGGCGCCATCATGGACCTGGCGATCTACGACGTCGTCAACTCGATCCGCACGATCGGCAAGCCCTATCTGGTCAAGGACACGTCGGCGGCCGGCTCCTACGGGGCGCTCAACACCGCGATCGACCACGCCGCCTACTCCACCCTGCGCACCTCGTTCCCGAACTACCCGGTGGCCGACCTGGACGCCAAGCTCGCCGCCGCCCTCGCCCTGCCGGACGTCGGCAACGCCGCCCAGCGCGAGCAGGGCAGACGCCTCGGCGTCAAGATAGCCAAGGCCCACCTGGCGAACCGGGCGAACGACGGCTCCGCCGACACCACCCCGTACGTGGCCACCAACGCCCCCGGCCACTGGACCCCCGCCCCGGGCAAGCCGGCCGGCGGCCCCAACTGGGGCAAGGTGAAGCCCTTCGCGATCAGCTCGGGCAGCAAGTTCCGCCCGGGCCCGATCGGTGGCTTCACCACCCCGCAGGCGCTCCTGCAGAGCCCGGAGTACGCGGCCCAGGTGAACGAGATCAAGTCCATCGGCGCCAAGAACTCCACCACCAGGACCGCCGACCAGACGCAGCTCGCCCACTACTGGGCCAACGACATCGACGGCACGTACAAGCCGGTGGGCCAGCAGTACGACCACACCGCCGTCATCTTCAAGAAGTACCGCCCCAACGGCAGCTCCTTCGAGAGCGCCAAGCTGTTCGGCCTGACCTCGGCCGCGCTCGCCGACGCCGCCATCGCCATCTGGGACTCCAAGTACGAGACGAGCTGGGACGTATGGCGCCCGGCCGACGCCATCCGCCGCGCGGGTGAGGTCCCGAACCCGAACCTGGTGGCCGACCCGAACTGGGAGCCCCAGGAGCAGGACGCGGCCGGCAACAGCTTCTCGCCCAACTTCCCGACCTACGTCTCCGGCCACTCGGGCGTCGGCGCGGCCTGGGCCGGGATCGTGAAGCACTACTTCGGCACGGACAACCTGTCCTTCACCGCCGGCACCGACGACCCGCACGCCCAGGGCGTCACCCGGTCCTTCACGAGCCTGAGCCAGGCCGCCAAGGAGAAGGCCGACAGCCGCAAGTACATCGGCGTCCACTTCGAGTGGGACAACGCCGCGGCCCTGACCCTCGGCTACAAGGTCTCCCACGAGGTCGCGGGCACGATTCTCAACTGACCTCGCGGCACCTGCTCCTGCCACCTACTCAGCGCGGGCGCGTCTGCTGTGGCGCGCCACCCGCACCCGGTTGCCGCAGCCGGCCGTGCACCACGCGCGGCGCGCATGGGTCCTGACGAAGTAGAGGATGCACCCCGGCGCGGGGCAGGCCCTCAGCCGCTCCGCGCCGTCGCCCGCGAACAGCTCCACGGCGGCGGCGGCGACCGCCCCGAGCGCCAGGCGCGAGGGGTCCTCCACCGGCCGGCGGACCACGGCCCGGAACTCCGGGCCGGGGGCCAGCTCCGGCCAGTCGGCGGCCGTGCGCGCGTAGGTGTTCACCACCGCCACCGCCCCGGGGTCCGGGCTCCCGCCCGAGGTCCGCGCCCCGGCCAGCGACCGCAGGGCCCGGCGCAGCGCCAGGAACTCCTGGTACGGCGCCGGGCCCGCGGGCGGTGCGTCGGCCAGCGCGGCGGCGATGTCGGGGGCGAAGCGGTGGCGCTGGGCGGCCAGCCAGCCGTCCAGGTCCCGCGGCCCCGCGGCGAGTGCGTCGACGAGCCGCCCCCGCACACCGCCTTTGATGTACGTGGTGTTGACCAGGTCGAGGGGGAGCGGCTCGCCCGCGAGCAGCACACCCACCCACGGCTCTCCCCGCTCTTCCCGCTCCTCCGCGACGCTTTCAGCCATCTCCCCATCCTGTCTCGCGGAAAAGCCCCTGCAAAGCTAACGGATGAATCTATGCTTCACCCATTAGCTTGTGAACAGGCCGTCGCGAAAGGAAACCCCGGTGTCCGACGCCCCCTCGACCACGCTCCCCGCTCCGACCCGCGCCCCCTCCCTGCTGACCAGCAAGGCGCCGCCCCGCCCGAAGCCGTCCTTCGTCTCGGTCGCCACCATCGGCGGCACGGCCGCCCTGGTGCTGCTGGTGGCCATCGGCTACGCCCTCGACCAGACGGTGCTCATCCCTCCGCTGGCGGCAAGCGCCGCACTCGTCTTCGCCGCGCCGACGCTGCCGCTGGCCCAGCCGCGCAACGTCATCGGCGGCCAGCTCGTCTCGGCCCTCACGGGCTTCGTGGTCCTCGCCGCGGCGGGCAGCTCGGTCTGGGCCTCGGCGGTCGCGGGCGGTCTGGCGATCGGCGCCATGGCCCTGGCCCGTACGGCCCACTCCCCCGCGGCGGCCACCGCCGTCATCGTCGTGGTGGCCCAGCCCTCGACGCTCCTCTTCCTCGCCCTGCTGCTGCTCGCCACGGTCGTGATCGTCGGCGTCGGCGTCCTGGCCGGGCGCAGCGGCAGGACCGCCCGCTACCCCACCTACTGGTGGTAGGACGACAGCGATGACCAGCAGATACGCGCAGCTACTCTTCACCCCGCCGGTCCAGGTCCACCAGGAGCACCACGGCAGCAGACGGAACTACGCGGCCATGGCCGAGGGCCCGGCCGCGGCGGACCGGCTGACGGCCGCGGAGGCCGCGTTCGCCGCCGCGAGCACCGGCTTCTACCTGGCCACCACCGGCTCCACCGGCTGGCCCTACGTCCAGCACCGGGGAGGGCCGCCCGGCTTCCTTCGGGCCCTGGACGAACGGACCCTGGCCTTCGCCGACTTCCGGGGGAACAAGCAGTACATCACCACCGGAAACCTCGACACCGACAACCGGGTCTCCCTGCTGCTGATGGACCATCCGGCCCGCCGCCGGCTGAAGATCCTCGGCCGCGCCCGGACCGCCGAGGTCTCGGCCTGGCCGGCCGCGGCGGGCCCGCTGGTCCCCGACGGCTACCGGGCGGTGCCGGAGCGGATCATGCTGATCGACGTCGAGGCGTACGACTGGAACTGCCCGCAGCACATCCAGCCGCGCTTCACCCCGGCGGAGCTGGAGGAGGCGCTCGGCCCGGTCCGCGAGCGGATGGCCTCCCTGGAGCAGGAGAACGCCCGGCTCAAGGAGCGCCTGGCCGCCGCGGAGGCGGTGCACCGTGCGCGCTGAGACGGTCGGGGCGAGGGGAGCGGGCGAGGACGGCTGTACGGGGCCGGGGGCCACCCGCGAGGCGTCCGCGGCCCCACCCGACTCCGGCACCGGGACGAGCACCCCCTCCCCCGGCTCCGGCACCCGCCCCGCGGCGGACACGGCCCCGGGCGGCCCCCACCCGGCGATGCGCAGGGCCTTCCCCGGGGGCGGCCGGGCCACGCTCGGGCTGATCGCGCCGCTGGAGTCGTTCCGCGGCGATGTCCCCAGCATGGAGGGCCACTTGGCACGGGTGCGCGCGGCCGAGGAGGCGGGGTTCGCCTCGTTCTGGCTGCGGGACGTCCCGCTCCTGGTGCCCGGCCAGGGCGACGGCGGGCAGCTCTTCGACCCCTGGGTCTACCTCGGCGCCCTGGCCACCGCCACCAGCCGCATCACCCTGGGCACGGCGAGCACCGTCCTCCCGCTGCGCCACCCGGTCCATGTGGCGAAGGCCGCCGCCTCGGTCGACCTGCTCTCCGGCGGGCGCATGCTCCTCGGGATCGCGGTGGGCGACCGGCCGGGCGAGGTCCCGGCGTTCGGCCCCGGCGCCGCGGACCCGGCCGGCCGGCTGCCGGACAGCTGGGCGTATCTGCGCCATCTGACCGGCGGCACGGTCACCGCCGGCCACTCCTCGCCCCTCGGTGAACTGGCCCCCGGGATAGGGATGGTGCCCGGCCCCTCCTTCGGCCGGCTCCCCCTGCTGATGACCGGGCGGGGCGGGCGGACCATCGAGTGGGTCGCCGAACACGCCGACGGCTGGCTGTACTCGGCACTGACGCCTGAGATCCAACGCGCGAACACGGCCCGTTGGCGCCGACTGACCGGCGAGTCGGGCGCGCCGGGCTCCAAGCCGTACGCCCAGGCGGGCTATCTGGTCCTGGACGAGGACCCGCGCTCCGCACCCCGCCCGCTGCCGCAGGGCTGGGCCATGGGGCGCGAGCCGCTGCTCGACCTGTTCAAGACGTACGAGGCGGGCGGCGTCGACCAGTTGATGGTCAACCTGCGGCTCAACCCCCGCCCGGTGGACGAGGTCCTGGCGGAGCTGGCGGAGTACCTGCTGCCGCACTTCCCCACCCCGGGACCGCACGTCTGACGGTCGGCCGGTTCTCCTGGGCGGTGTGACGGGACACGCAGGCACGGAAGCCCCGCTGAAGCCCCTGGGGGAGCCCTTGGGAAACCTACGCACCGTCGGAGGCGGCCGTCGCGGCCCGCACGCCCGCCGCGGCCCTCCGGATGACCAGCGCCATCAGGGCGGCCACGGCGCAGAGCGCCCCCGAGGCGTACCAGACGACGTCGTACGTACCGAAGACGTCCCGCGCGACCCCGCCGAGGAACGCCACCACCGCCGCCCCCACCTGGTGCGAGGCGAGCACCCAGCCGAAGACGATCGCGCTGTCCTGCCCGTACTGCTCCCGGCAGAGCGCGAGCGTCGGCGGGACGGTGGCGACCCAGTCCAGTCCGTAGAAGACGATGAAGAAGACCATCGGCGGGCGTACGTCGGGGGCCATGAGCATCGGCAGGAAGAGCAGGGAGACCCCGCGCAGCGCGTAGTAGACGGCGAGCAGCCGACGGGCGTCGAAGCGGTCGGTGAGCCAGCCGGAGAAGATCGTGCCGATGACGTCGAAGACCCCGATCACCGCGAGCAGCGAGGCGGCTGCCGTGATGGGCATGCCGTGGTCGTGGGCGGAGGGGACGAAGTGGGTGCGGATCAGCCCGTTGGTGGAGGCGCCACAGATCGCGAAGCTTCCGGCCAGGAGCCAGAACGGGCCGGTGCGCGCCGCGTCGAGGAGCACCTTCACCGCGCGACGGGCGGCGCCCCGGGCGGGGGCGGGCTTCGCCACGTACGCCCCGCCGTACGGGGCGAGCCCGACGTCGGCCGGGTGGTCGCGCATCAGGAGCCAGACGAGCGGGACCACGACCAGGGCGGCCAGGGCGACGGTGACCGAGGCGGGCCGCCAGCCGTGCTCGGAGACGATCCAGGCGCAGAGCGGGAGGAAGACGAGCTGCCCGGAGGCTCCGGCGGCGGTGAGGATGCCGGTGACCAGGCCCCGGCGGGCGACGAACCAGCGGTTGGTGACGGTCGCGGCGAACGCCATGGCCATGGAGCCGGTGCCGAGGCCGACGAGCAGCCCCCAGTAGACCATCAGCTGCCAGGAGGCCGTCATCCACACGCTGGCGAGCGCCCCGGCGGCCACCATGGTCAGCGCGACCGCCACGACCCGCCGGATGCCGAACCGGTCCATCAGCGCGGCGGCGAACGGCGCGGTCAGTCCGTACAGCGCCAGGTCGATGGAGACCGCGAGGCCGATCTCGCCGCGCGACCAGCCGAACTCGGTGTGGAGCGGGTCGATCAGGAGCCCGGGGAGGGAGTTGAAGGCGGCGCCGCCGATGATCGTCACGAAGGTGACGGCGGCGACGATCCACGCCCGGTGGATACGGGGACGACGTCCCGCGCGGGACCGCGGACGGACGACGTCCCGGGCCGCGCTTTCGATGGTCTCGGTCACGGGGACCAGCCTCCTGCTCCGCCACCCCGCCCCACGAGTGGCCGGAGGGACATGGTTCGCAGGGATCAGGCCACCGGCCGGGACCGGGCTCCCCGGCGCACCCCCTCGTGCACGCCCCAGGCCACCGCCGCGCCCACCGCGTACCAGAACAGATCCGGCCCGTTGAACGTCGAGCCCAACACCGTCCGGGCGACCGCACTCCGCGCCGAGAGCCCCGCGGGCACCCCCGTGAGTTGGAAGAACTCCACCGCCCAGCTCAGCGCGAGCCCGGTCCCGGCCACGGCGAGGGGCCGCGCGCGGGGAGCGCAGAAGGCGACGAGGGCGCAGAGCAGCACCGTATAGAGCGCGCTCCCCGCGTACTTGGCGAACGGGCCGTCCGCCCCCGCGCGCACGACGAGCCCGGCGGCGACGGTGGCGAGGGCGGCACAGGCCGCGAGGGCACGGGCACGGAGGCCGGAGCACCGCACGGCAGGCCCCCCGCGGACCGGTGACCGGGGGCCGGGAACCCGCACGGGAGACCTCGCCCACAACGGCATCGGCGGCCGGGGCGGGGGCGGGCCGTCGGGAATGGACGCGGTCTCTGTCGGCTTCTCCCTCACGTCGCTAACCTGTATCAGCCCTGGTCCATACCAGCCAGTGACTTTCAGCCGGTCCGAGCTCCGGCGCGCTCCCCGCGGGCCCGCCGACGCATGTGGAGGAGGCCCCATGCCGCACCGCGTCGCCGTCCTGGCCCTGGACGGGCTGCTCCCCTTCGAGCTGGGCATCCCGCACCGGATCTTCGGCCGCTCGCTGGGCCCCGGCCAGGGCGACAGGCGCGAGAAGCTGTACGAGGTCGTGACCTGCTCGGTCCGCCCGCCGGGGCCGGTCCGGACCGACTCCGACTACGCGATCCTCGTGGAGCACGGTCCCGAGGCACTCGCCTCCGCCGACACCGTGGTCGTCCCCGCCTCCTACGAACGGGGACCGGTCTTCGAGGAGGGCAGGCTCACCGAGGAGCTGACGGCCGCTCTCGCGCTGGTCCGGCCGGGCACCCGCATGGTCTCCATCTGCACCGGCGCTTACGTCCTGGCCGCAGCCGGCTACCTGGACGGCCGCCCCGCCACCACGCACTGGTCCTCCGCCGACCACTTCCAGCGGACCTTCCCCCAGGTCCGCGTCGACCCGGACGTGCTGTTCATCGACGACGGCGACGTCCTCACCTCGGCCGGGGTCGCCGCCGGGATCGACCTCTGCCTCCACCTCGTACGCCGCGACCACGGATCGGCCGTCGCCAACGAGATCGCCCGCCGCACGGTGGTCCCCCCGTACCGGGACGGCGGCCAGGCCCAGTTCATCCACCGGCCCGTCCCCGAACCGCAGTTCGCGACCACCACCGCGGCCCGCGCCTGGGCGCTGGGCCGGCTGGACCGGCCGATCCTGCTGCGGGACATGGCCCAGCAGGAGTCGATGAGCGTACGGACCTTCACCCGCCGCTTCCGCGAGGAGGTGGGGGTCAGCCCCGGACAGTGGCTGACGCAGCAACGGGTGGAGCGGGCCCGCCATCTGCTGGAGTCCTCGGACCTCTCCGTCGACCAGGTAGCCCGGGACGCCGGATTCGGCACGGCGACGTCCCTGCGCCAGCACTTCCAGGCGGCCCTGGGCGTCCCGCCGACGGTGTACCGCCGCACGTTCCGTACGTCGGCGGACACCGCATAGGGCGGGGGTACGCCTTCCTGCCCGCCGCCGCCCCCGAGCCGTACCGGGGCCACCGGATCTCCCATCGCCCCGGTCGCGGTGCTCCGAGCCGTACGGGGCCGCCGTGGCATGGCCCCGTACGAAGTCGCGGCGCCGCGAGCCCGGCGGGGCCGCACCGCCTCCCGGGTCAGGCCAGGCCCGGCGCCTTCGTGAAGACGCGGGAGGGCGGCTCGGACACCTCACCGCCCTGCACCACCACCTTCGGCAGCACCTCGCGCACCGCGGGGGCCGCCACCACCGGAGCCCCCCGGTCCACCTCGCACCAGATCCGCTTCCCGGCGCCCTCCGGCTGCCAGCCCCAGCGGTCCGCGAGACCGTCCACCAGCTCCAGGCCCCGGCCGCCCGTGTCCTCGCCCTCCGCGTGGCGCGGGCGCGGCGGGCAGTCGCTGGCGTCCGCGACCTCCACCCGGACGGTCCCGGCCTCCCCGGCGCCGCCTCCCCCGCCGAACAGCATCCGCAGCACGGCGGGGCAGCCCGTGTGGACGACGGCGTTGGTGACCAGCTCCGAGATCAGCAGGATGAGCGTCTCCGCGAGCGGCTCGTCATCCCCTATCCCGGAACCGACCAGACGCGACCGCGCCCACCTACGGGCCCGCCCCACCTCTGCGGGATCCGGACCGACCTCCAGCTGAACCTGAAGCACCTGCACCGCTCACACCATCCGAACCGGCGGACACATCGCCTCGCGCCTCCTCAGGGTCACGGAACGTGATTCCCTTACGCGACAGCATGGTTGACGTACAGTCACCGCAACAAGCGCTTCGGGCATATTCCAGCGCGAAGGAGTATGCGTGGTGCATACTGTGCGACGCACGCTGCGGGGAGTCGAACAGGAGCGCGCAGAGACCGCGAGAATCGCTTCCCGGGCAGGCCCGGCACATCTCCGGCAAGGGCCCTCGCCCCGGACCGGAGCCGCCGCACAGGCCAGCCCCGGATCGTCCGGCTCCAGAACCACTCGCATCCCACGGAGGGTACCCGAGCGCGGGGCCGACTCCACCCGGTGACGAATCACGCAAAGGACACAACCCGGTATCGACGCCGACCGGCTGCACTGAGTCACCCTCCGCCCTGCGCCTCGCCCGCCGTCAACCACACGCCGCCGAACCGCTGCACAACGGCGGTACGAGGACCGGACCACCGCCCAGAGCGGCGGCCAGGATCTCCCCCGTCTCCGCCGCCGTGAGCCACCGGGCCGCCCGCGACCAGGCCCGCTCAAGGTACGGGTGAACATCTGCTTCCCAGGTGAACCCCGTCCCTCCGTGGTTCTGGAGGCGGTCCCGCGCGTTGCGCACGGCCTCCTCGTCGGCCGGCGGTTCGGCGGCCGCGGTCTCCACCGAGTCGGCGGCGAGCGCGGCCACGTACAGGGCACTGCGGGGCCGGTCCGGTGCGGGCGAGCATGTCGGCGCAGAGATGTCCGACGGCCCGGAACGGCCTGGAGGGCGATCCGAACTGTTCCCGGGTACGGGCGTGTTGGACGGCCCTTTCGGTGGTGCGCGTGGCGCTCCCGAGGTGTTCGGCAGCAGTGAGGAGCGCCCCTTGGCCGCGGAGCGCGCCGGGGTACGCCTCCGAGCCACCCGCGAGCCCCCGGACCACCCGGCCCTCACCGAGGGGCGGCCGGGCGGGGGGAGGCAAGGGAGATCCGGATCACCGACGAGCAGGGCAAGCCGCTCCCGTACGGCACGGACGGCGGGGTACGGCTGCGCGGGGAGGTAGCCCGCCGGTGGACGCCCCGCCCCGCGACGAGACGCTGCGCAAGGTGCTCGAGTAAGAGCGGTGGGAACGGTTCGGCGTGGGTGCGTCGGCGGGATCCACGGGGTGGCTCGCCCACTCCCGTGGATCCCGCACCCGTCCGGGACTACTGGTCGTCCGGCTCGATGACGGTGAAGTACCCGGCCAGAGCAGAGACCACATCACTCTCGGCGATCAACCCGTCCCGGTCCGTGTCCAGACTCTGGGCCGCGATGCCCGCGATCTCGGGGCTGGCGCCGAGCACCCTCAGCGCCCGCTCCACGGAGGCCACCGACGCCCGGCCGCCGTTGTTGTCGCTGTCCGCGACCGCGATCGCCGCTCGCAGGAAGGGACGGGCGATCTCCGCGAACCGCTCGGGGCTGTCCCGCAGCCGCTTCACCGCCCCGCCGACGAACTCCTCGCGGGTGACCCGCTGGTCCCCGTCCACATCGGCGATCCCCGCCATGCCCTGCCAGAAGGCCTCGGCCCCGTTGTAGAGCGCCTGGCCCTTGTCGCAGCGGGCCGTCGTACCGAACTCGGCGAGCAGACGGGCGGCTGCGGCGTTGAAATCGGCGCGATCGATGGTGCCGTTGCCGTCCTGGTCGAAGGCGGCGAAACGGTGCGCGATCTTGCGCTCGTACTCTGCGCTGTCCATGCGGGGAGCGTACGTCGCCCGAGGCCTTCACGTGTCACTGCGGGACGGCTCCCGTGTGACAACCTCGCTTCAGCACCGAACGCTTTCGGCCGGTCACGGTCGCCGGTCACGCAGCGGGCGCGGCCACTCACGGACCGTCAGGCCGTGAGCGGCTGGCAGGTCTCCCCGACGGCCGCCGCCGCATCCGGGTAGACGTCGAAGAGCCGACGTACGCCGAGCGCCCCCAGCACCTTGTTGACGTGGGAGCCGTCCTCGGCGCCCCGGGCCGGGAGGATCAGCCGCAGTCGGCCGCCGCAGGACTTCATCAGGCGGCGCGAGGCGATCAGCACCCCGACCCCGCTGGAGTCGCAGAAGAAGACCTCCGAGAGGTCGAGCACCACGTCGTGGCGACCCTCCGCCACCGCGTCGTGGACGGACTGACGCACGACGGGTGAGCTGACGAGATCGAGTTCACCCCGTATCCGCAGCACGGTCCAGTCGCCCTGCTCGGTCTCGTCCACCTTCAGCGTCACGCGACTGGCCCTCTCGTTCCGGGGCTCCCGGCGATCCGGAAGTTTCCGTTCCTCCTCGCGGCTGCCCCACCGCGTATCCATGAAACACCGCCCGCACCCCCGGGCCCAGGCAGTTTCCGGTGGAAATGATCACTTCAGCCTCTTTCCCCTGCTCAGGGAAGCCGGGACGGCAAGAACGGCCGAAAGAGATCGGTGGAACACGGACGCCCTTACATCGGACAGTTGCGGCAAAGGCACGGACGGGGCTTGCGCGGGCGACTACATTCGGACAGCGAAGGCAGAGGCTGGGGGTTGGTTTCATGGCGAAGGACGCACCGCCCCGCTGGGACCGCAGGATGCAGCAGAGGCTGGTCCGCGGTGAGGCGGCGGCGCTCGGCGAGCTGTACGACCGGTTCGCCTCCCTCGTCCACAGCCAGGCGCACCGGATGCTCGACGACGAGGACACCGCCGATCTGGTCACCCGCGAGGTCTTCGCCCACATCTGGGAGAACCCCGAGGCGTACGACCCGCGGGAGGGCTCGATGCGCTCCTGGGTGGCCGGGCTCACCCACCGCCACGCGGTGCGGCGGCTGCGGCGGGCGGCCACCGCGGCACACGCGCGGGAGCACGGCGAGGGCCAAGCGCCGGACCCGGAGGAGCTGGAGCGGCGGGTGCGGAGCGCCACCTCGGCGGCCCGGGCCGACTTCATCGTCTCCTCGATGCCCGCCTCCCTGCGGCAGGCGCTGGAGCTGGCGTACATCCAGCGCCGGGACTACCGCCAGACCGCCGCCGATCTCGGGGTCACCGAGGACGAGGCCCGCCGTCGGCTCCGGCTCGGCCTCCAACTGCTCTCCACCGCCGGCACCCCGCCGCTCGACACCGCCTCGCCACCCGGTCACGGACGTGCCCGGTGAGCGGCGACGGACGCGAGGGCGGCCGCCGCGACGACGAGGTGCGGGACGCGCGGCGGATACCGGGCCCGCGCGGTGCGGTGGACGATCTCGACCTGGAGGCGTTCCCCCGGCCGGTGCTGCCGCCGCGCGGCGTGCACGCGCCGGAGGAGAAGGCGCCGGGGCGGGAGGGGACGGTGTCTGAGGACGGGGCGCCGGGGCAGGAGGCGTGGGAGGAGGAAGCGCCGGTGGAGGAGGGCGGGGACGTCGTGCACGAACCGCTCTCCGGGACCGCCGCCGACCCGGCAGCTCCGACCGCCCCGCCCGACCCGGCCACCCCGCCCACGCCGGTCGCCCCGCCCGCGCCGGTCCTCCCCCACCGGGTTCTCAAGGCCCTCCTCGGTGCGTGGGCGCTCTCGGCCTGTTCGGCCGAGGAGACCGCCGCCGTCGAGGATCACCTCACCGCGTGCGGGCCCTGCGCGGACGAGGCCCTGCGGTTGCGGGACGCGGTGGGGCTGCTGCACACCGACGGGTCCCTGGATCTCGACCCGGGACTGCGGGCCCGGGTGCTGGACGGCTGCCTGGGGCGCCGGCCGGCCCGGATCCCGGTGCCGGACTGGGTCGCGCCGTACGACGCGGAGACCGCCCGGCTGGACGCCCTGGTGCGGGACTTCGGGGCCGCGGAGTGGCACGCGCCGGTGCGGCTCAGGTGGTTCGAGGAGGAGCGCGCGGTCACCCGCCGGACCACGGTCGCCGGGGTGATCGGCCACCTCTGGGCCGTCGACGGGCTGCTCTCCGCCGCGCTCGGCCTGGACGACCCGCTCGCCGCGGCCGACGGGCGCGGCGGGGCCGAGGTGCCGCTCACCCCGGTCCGGCGCACCGAGGCGTACTGGACGGCCACGCGCCGGCCCGCCACCCGGGCCGTCCGGGAGCCCTGGCGCGACCTCACCCACGAGCTGATCCGTACGGCGTCGATCGCCGACCGCAACGTGGCCGAGCGCTCCGTCTCGTACGGGGACTTCGCCCTGCCCCTCCAGGACGCCCTGCTGGACCGGGCCTTCGAGTGCTGGGTGCACGGCGCGGACATCGCGGAGGCGGTGGACTATCCGTACGGGCCGCCCTCCGCCACCCATCTGCACCGGATGGTGGACCTGGCCGCCCGGATGCTCCCGGCCGCCCTCGCGGGGCGCCGCCGCACCGGGCTGGCCGGACCGGCGAAGGAGCTGGTGGCACCCGGGGAGCCGGGCCGCTCGGTCCACCTCGAGGTCGAGGGGCACGGGGGCGGTGACTGGTACATCGCGCTCGACTCCCCGGCCGCCGTCGGCTCGCCCGACCGCGCGGTGGCGCAGGTGGCCCTGGACGGGGTGGAGTTCTGCCAGCTGGTCGCGGGCCACGTCTCGCCGGTGGAAGCGGCGGCGGGCCAGGAGGGCGATCGCGAGGCCATCCGCGACGTGCTGTTCGCGTCGGCCTCGCTCAGCCGCCTGTAGTCACACGGCGAGCTCAGTTGAAGATCACCGTACGGTGGCCGTTGAGCAGGATGCGCCGCTCCGCGTGCCACTTCACCGCGCGCGCCAGCGCCTGGCACTCCACGTCCCGGCCGATCGCGACGAGCTGGTCGGGGGTCACGTCGTGGCCGACGCGCTCCACCTCCTGCTCGATGATCGGTCCCTCGTCCAGGTCAGCGGTGACGTAGTGGGCGGTGGCGCCGATCAGCTTCACGCCCCGGGCGTGCGCCTGGTGGTACGGCTTGGCGCCCTTGAAGCTCGGCAGGAACGAGTGGTGGATGTTGATGATCCGGCCGCTCAGCTGCTTGCACAGGTCGTCCGAGAGCACCTGCATGTAGCGGGCGAGGACGACCAGCTCGACGTCCTCCTGACGGACCAGCTCCAGCAGCTGCGCCTCGGCCTCCGCCTTGTTGTCCTTGGTCACCGGGAGGTGGCGGAAGGGGATGCCGTACGAGGCGACCAGCTCGGCGAAGTCCGTGTGGTTGGAGACGACGGCCGCGATCTCGACGGGCAGCGCGCCCGTACGGGAACGGAACAGCAGGTCGTTGAGGCAGTGGCCGAACTTGCTGACCATCAGCACGACGCGCATCTTCTCGTCGGACCGGTGGATCTGCCAGTCCATCCGGAAGGCCTCCCCGATCGCGGCGAAGCTGGCCCGCAGCTTGTCCACGGTCACGGTGGTGTCCGCCGAGAAGTGGACGCGCATGAAGAACAGACCCGTGTCGTGGTCCCCGAACTGCTGGCTGTCCTCGATGTTGCAGCCGGTCATGAAGAGATAGCTCGACACGGCGTGCACGATGCCCTGTTTGTCGGGGCAGGAGAGGGTGAGGACGTACTGCTCGGGCAGGGCGGCGGGCTGCGGTGCGGTCATCCTCGTAGGGTGCCACAGCCTCGGGTTCCTAGGCGGCCCTGGTCATGATGCGGATGACGTCCAGCGAGCGCGGCGGGGTGTCGGGGTCCTCGCCGTCGTTGGTGGCGAGCATCACGTGCGCCTCGCGGGCCGCGTGGACCGCCTCCGGCCAGCCGTGGTGCTCCAGATAGGCCGAGACGGGGGCGTCCGCGCCGACCTGGTGCATGATCCGCAGCACCCGCAGGGCGGCGGCGTCGACGGCGGCCGCCTCGGCGGAGTCCCTGAATATGGTGCCGACGTACTTCTCGGCGGACCAGTTGTCGAGCCAGGTGTCCTCGACCAGGCGGTACACGGCGTCGGTGACGTCCCCGTACCCTTCCCGGCCGGCAAGCCAGCAATCGTGGTGGAAGACGGGGTCGGAGAGCATGTGCAGCGCCGAGCGCACGTTGGTGCGCCAGCGCCACCACGGCATGTCAGTGAGCGGCATGACGCCCATGGTGGAGGAGCGACGGCCGCGACGGGAAGAGTTCTCCGAACCTTGCTGCACGGTCGTCGATCGTACGTTCCCCTGCGACGGGCCCGCGCGGACCCCCGCAATTCACCTTTCCGTCACCGAGCGTTGAGCAGCGCACACCGTGGCGTTACCCCGGAGGCGGGAGTGTTGCTGAACATGACCGGACGGAGACGCACCGCCTTCCCCCGCCCCTTTCCCTTCCTCATCGGCACGGCGGTGGCCGGAGCGCTGCTGCTGTCCGGCTGCGGCGTGCTCCCCGGAGGCCCGGGGGGCTCCGGGGAGCCGGTCACGGTGATGACCTGGGCGCCCGACGAGGTGGACGCCGCCGGGGCGGTGAGCATGCCGGGCGTCTCCGCGATGGCCCGGACGTACGCCCGCTGGATCAACGAGCAGGGCGGCATCCACGGCCGCGAGCTGCGGGTGGTCACCTGTGACGAGCGCGACACCGCGGCGGGCGCCGAGCGGTGCGCCCGGCAGGCCGTGGACCGGGGGGTGGCCGCGGTCGTCGGTTCGTACAGCCGGCACGGGCAGAGCGCCATTCCGGTGCTGGAGTCCGGCGGCATCCCGTACATCGGCGGTTACGGCGCCTCCGACGAGGAGTTCCGCAGCTACCTCTCCTACCCGGTCAACGGCGGCCAGTCGGCGCTCCTCGCGGGGCACGGGCGGCAGTTGGCGGACGGCTGCGAGCGGGTCTCACTGGTGCGGCCCGACTCGATCGGCGGGGCCCGGATGCCGCAGCTCCTGAACACCGGGCTGCTCGCCGCCCAGCGGCCCGAGTCCACCGACATCCTCGCCCCGGAGCAGGCCACCTCCTACGACGAGCAGGCGGCGACGGCACTGAAGCGGGCGGGCGGCAGCTGTGTCGCGGCGGTGCTCGGTTCGCGTACGGAGACCTTCTTCGACTCCTTCCGCCGCCTGGAGCCGGAGGGCGGGCGGGTGCGGATCTCCTCCGTGCTCGGCAGCGTCAGCCAGCCGCTCATCGACCGCACGGGGGGCCGGAAGAGCCCCTTCGAGGGGGCCTACGTCACCGGCTGGTACCCGGACGCGGGCGACCCGCGCTGGAACGAGATGCGCGAGGTGATCCGGAAGCACGCCTTCGGGGACAACCGCATCGACCCGGACGACACGGGCGTGCAGACCACCTGGATCGCGTACACGGTACTGCGGGCGGTCGTCGGGACGATTCGCGATGACACGGTCACCGCCAACAAGGTCACCTCCTCGCTGAACCGGGGCACCGAGGTCGACACCGGCGGTCTGACCCCGGTGCTCCGCTGGCGGTTCAAGGACCTGCTCGGCACCTCGCCCTACCCGCGGATCGTCAACGCGGAAGTGACGTTCCAGGTGGTACGGGAAGGACGGCTCACCGCCCAGAAGAAGGGCTTCGTGGATGTCACGGAAGCCCTGTCGGACGCCCGGCGGACGGCGGGCTGACACCCGGCGGCCGGACCGCCCGGCCGCCGCTTCAGAAGCCCGGGGCCCGGCCGCCGCTTCAGAAGCCCGGGGCCCGGGGCGGGGCCCCGCCCCGGGCCTTCCTCAGGTCAGAGCTCCACGGGGGTGTGCTTCGTCAGGCCGTACTTCTCGGCGATGGCGTTCCACAGCACGGCGGCCTCCTGCTTGGCCTTGGTGGCCTCGCCGCTCTTCCGGTTGGCGCGGGCGGTCTCGTTCGTCGACCGTGCCCTGCCGTCCTTGCAGACGTGCTTCTGCTTCTTCGCCTGCCGGGCCCAGGTGGCGTAGTGCTCGTCGGCGGCGGCCGAGGCCTTCCACGCCCTGGTGAGCGAGGAGTTCAGCGCCTCGTGCTGCGGCAGCTCGTCCAGCGTGAGGGCCTCCAGCCGGGTCACCAGGTCGCGGCGCTGCTGGGCGGCGCCCTTCAGATCGGTGTTGGCCTGGTCCAGGTCCGTGCAGGACTTGATCTTCTCGACCGCGCTGATCACCGCGGCACGGCTGTTGTTGCTGTCGGCCAGCAGCTTGTCCAACGCCTCGGCCTGCGGCTGCGCGGGGTCGGGCGGCGGCGCTTCCTCGGTGGGGGTAGCGGCCGGTGAACTCTGCGAGGCGACGGTCTGCGTGGTGTTCTTGGCCTTGTCGTCACCGCCGCCACCGCTGAGCAGCGCGCCCGCGCCGAGTCCGATGACCGCGCAGCCGACGACGACCGCGGAGATCAGCGGCACATGGGCGCCGCGCCGACGCGGGGGGTCGCCGCCGTCGTCGTACGGAAGCGGCTCGGCGGCCCCGTCGCCGCCGCGCAGCCCCTGGAGCCCCGACTGGTAGCCCTGGGGCGGCAACTGGCCGCCGGGGTAGCCGTGCTGGGGCCGCTGGGGGTCGCTCCGGTAGCCCTGGCGGGGCGAGGGCGGCTGGTCGTACCGCTGGGGCGGCAGTTGCTGGGTGGCGTCCGCGGGCGCCTGAGCCCGGAAGAGGTTGTCGAACTCGGAGGGCGGCTGCCGCTCCTCCGGCGGGCTCGGCGGAGCCCCGTACGCTCCTGCGGCGGGCACGGGCGGCAGGTACTGCGTGGCGTCCGCGTCCGTGCCCTGGGCCGGGGCGGGCACCGGCGCGATGTACTGCGTGGCGTCGGCGTCCCCGCCGTGCGGGGCCTCCGGCGGCAGCGGCTGGGCGTAGGGCTGGGGCTGCTGGGGGGACGGGTACTGCTGCGGGTGCTGCTGGTACGGGTCGGAGTGCCGCGGCGGCTGTTGCTGCTGCGGGTATCCCCCGGCGCCCCCCTGCCCGTACGACTGCGGCGGCTGCTGGTACCGCCCCTCGCCGTACGGCTGGTCCTGCGCCTGTGCGGGCGGCAACGGCTGGGAGTGCTGCTGCGGGTACCCGTACGCCCCCGCTGCCTGCCCGCCGGGTATCGGTCCGCCCGGTATCGGTCCGCCCGGCTGCTGCGGGGCGTCGGTCTGCGGCCCCCAGGGTTGGCCCCACGGCTGCCCGCCCGCGGGCGCGGCCTGTCCGGCCGCCTGCCCGGCGCCCTGGTCGGCCGGGCCGCCGGTGGGCGCCCCCGGGATCCAGGGGGCGCCGCCGTCGGAGGGCAGCACGACACCTTCGTGCGCGGGTCGTCCAGCGGGGAGCTGTTGCTCGCCGCCCTGTCCGCTCTGCGTCACCGGGACTCCTACGTGTGAACCAACGGAACCGTCGGCTCACGCTATCGGGTGCCCACCCGCCTCCGCCAAGCGCGTGGTCCCCCTCACCACCCCTTCACAGGCGGGTGACACCCGGCCCCCGCGGGACGCTGTCAACAGCCGGACCGCCGCTTCCGCACGGACCGCACCCGCAGGTCACCCCGCCGGCACCGCCGCCTCACGCCGCCTGGAGCTCCATCCGCTCGCCGAACTCCCGTACCGCGGGCTCCTGTCCGTACGGCGCCAGGCGCTGCCGGAGGTCGTCGAGGTATTCGGCGCCCCGGCTGGAGCGCACCGTCCCGAGCAGCTCCATCGCCCGCGTCCCCGTGTGGCAGGCGCGCTCCACCTCGCGCTGCTGGACCTGGGCCGAGGCGAGCAGCACGAGCCCGATGCCCCGGCGCCTGGCGCGGCTCTCCGGCAGGGCGGCCAGCGCCTCCTTGGCCCGGCGCGCGGCCTCCGCCGCCTGGCCGAGGTCCCGGTGGCAGTGGGCCAGCTCGTCCGCGAGGTAGCCGGTGTCGAAGTGGCCGATCCAGTCCGGGTCGTCGCCCGTGTGCGGCTCGGCCTGCTCCAGCGCGGCGACCGCGCGCGCCATCACCAGCTGGCAGGTGCGGGCGTCCCCGAGGAGCGCGTGGCCCCGGGCCTCCGCCGCGTAGAACATCGCCTGGGCGCGGGGGGTGACCTGGCCGCGGGCCCCTTCCTGGGCGGCGCGGGCGAGTTGGGCGATCTCGCGCGGATTGCCGAGCTGGGCGGCGAGGTGGCTCATGGAGGCGGCGAGCACATAGCCGCCGTACGCCCGGTCGCCTGCGGCCTGGGCTAGCCGCAGGGCCTGGATGTAGTAGCGCTGGGCGAGACCGGGCTGGCCGGTGTCGACCGCCATGTAGCCGCCGAGTTCGGTGAGCCGGGCGACGGCGGCGAACAGCTCGCGGCCGACCTGTTCGCGGTACGCCCCCGAAAGCAGGCCGGAGACCACGCTGTTGAGGTAGTGCACCAGCACCGGGCGGACATGGCCGCTGCCGAAGCGGTGGTCGAGGTCGGTGAGGGCGGTGGTCATCGCCTTCACCGCCGCCACGTCGGCCATCCCGACCCGGGTCCCGGCCGCCCGTTCGACCTGGGGGTCCCTGCCGGAGATCAGCCAGTCGCGGCTGGGCTCGACGAGCGCGGAGGCGGCGACGGCGGAGCCGGTGAGCAGATCGCGGCGGCCGACGTCGCTGCGCCACAGCTCGCAGACCTGCTCGATGGCCCCGGCCACGGTCGGGGCGTACTGGAGGCCCACACCGGAGGCCAGGTTCTTGCCGTTGGCCATGCCGATCTCGTCGATCGTGACCGTACGGCCCAGCTTGCGGCCGATCGCCTCGGCGATGATGCCCGGGGCCCGGCCCCGGGGCTGCTGTCCGCGCAGCCAGCGGGCCACGGACGTCTTGTCGTACCGCAGGTCGAGACCGCGCTCGGCCCCGACCATGTTGACGCGGCGCGCGAGGCCAGCGTTGGAGCAGGCGGCTTCCTGGATGAGCGTCTGGAGCCGTTCGTTGGGCTGGCGGGCTACGAGAGGCCTTGCTGCCATATTTCCCCCTGGAACAGTCTGTATAGGTGGATACGCGGATACACGCTGATCGGTGGAAGGATCACTGCCCGTCACCTGCTCAAGAAATGCGCATATTCCATCGGCATTCGGTACGGGCGCGGCGAGTTACCCGCCCGGCCGGGGCGGGAGGCCCGGCCCTGGTGGGTGCTACCCCCGCAGCGGGGCACCGCCTCACGCGCGCCCCCGCCCGTGCTCCGATGCGCCCCACGTGCAGGATCGATGCGCCGCCCCTCGGTTCAGGGCAGGCCGTAACCCCAGGTGACGGCGGCAGTTGTGCTGGTCGTGGAAGAGCCCATGGGAGTCACGGAAGCCGCAACGGTCCCTCAGCAGCGGGGCGAGCAACTGCTCGACGCTGCCGTGCGATACGCGGAAGAGCGCCACTGGGACGTGTTCCCCGGCACCTGGCTGGAGGCCGTGGAGGGGACCGAGCGCTGCTCCTGCGGCGAGCCGGCCTGCCCCCTGCCCGGGGCCCACGCCGACCGCCCCGACTGGGCGGGCCAGGCGACCGGCAGCGGGGCGGCGGCCCGGCGGATGTGGTCCCGGCAGCCGCGCGCCTCGGTGCTCCTGCCGACCGGCCGCGCGTTCGACGCGCTGGAGGTGCCGGAGTCGGCCGGGTTCCTGGCGCTGGCCCGGATGGAGCGGATGGACCTCACGCTCGGCCCGGTGACCTGCACCCCCGACCGCCGGATGCTCTTCTTCGTGCTCCCGGGCGCGGCGGCCAAGGTGTCCGAGCTGGTGCGCGCGCTCGGCTGGAGCGCGGAGGCCATCGATCTGACCGGCCGCGGCGAGGGGCACTACATCGCCGCCCCGCCCACCCGGCTCGGCGGGCGCGGGGCCGTGCAGTGGGCCCGTAAGCCCACCACCGTCAACCGGTGGCTGCCCGATGTGGACGAGCTGGTCAGCCCGCTGGCGTACGCGTGCGCACGCGAGGCGGCGGACGCCCGCGCACGCGTCTCGTAGAGCTTCTCGCGCCGGAGAACGCCTTTCGTAGGGTGGTCCCACCAATGGGGACATCGAAAGGCTGTGCCATGCCGGACCAGGCCGTTACACGTGACACGACGGGCGCGCACGACGCGCCCGCGGGAGCGACGGAGGCAGAGGCGACGGCGGGCGGTGCGCGGACCGCGCCCCCCGCCGTCCGCGTGCAGGGGCTGTGGAAGCGGTTCGGGGAACAGGTCGCCGTGTCCGGGATCGATCTGGAGCTGCCCGCGGGCAGGTTCATCGGACTGGTGGGTCCCAACGGGGCGGGCAAGACGACGACGCTCTCGATGGTCACCGGGCTGCTGCGGCCCGACATGGGGAAGATCGAGGTCGCGGGCCACGACGTGTGGACGGATCCGGTCGCGGTGAAGTCCCGGATCGGCGTGCTCCCCGAGGGGCTGCGGCTCTTCGAGCGGCTGTCGGGTCGCGAACTGCTGGCGTACAACGGCCGGTTGCGGGGGCTGCCGGGCGACGAGGTCGACAAGCGGGCCGCCCAGCTCCTGGACGTCCTCGATCTGGCGGGCTCGCAGAACAAGCTGGTGGTCGACTACTCGACCGGCATGCGGAAGAAGATCGGTCTCGCCGCCGCCCTCCTGCACAATCCGGAAGTGCTCTTCCTGGACGAGCCGTTCGAAGGCGTCGACCCGGTCTCCGCCCAGACCATCCGGGGGGTGCTGGAGCGCTACACCCGGTCCGGGGCGACCGTGATCTTCTCCAGCCATGTGATGGAGCTGGTGGAGTCGCTCTGCGACTGGGTGGCCGTGATGGCGGCGGGCCGGATCAGGGCGCAGGGCACGCTGGAGCAGGTCCGCGGTGACGCGCCCTCCCTCCAGAGCGCCTTCCTCGAACTGGTCGGCGCGGGCGGCCGGAACGCCGGGGACGCGCTCGACTGGCTGGGCGGCGCCCGATGAGCGTGCTGGACGCCCCCGTCACCGCCGCCGCACCGGCGCCCCCGGCGACGGGCCTGACCCCCACCTTCGTACGGCTCAAGCTGACGCTGCTGCGCAACGGGTTGCGGCAGTCGTCCGGGCGGAAGGCGGCGTTCATCGCCTCGCTCGTCTTCGCGCTGCTGGTCGCCGCGGGCCAGGCCCTCGGACTCGCCCTGCTGCGCGGCAACGCGAACGCGGGCACGGTCGCGGTGCTGCTGACGGCCGTCGTCGCGCTCGGCTGGGCGGTGCTGCCGCTCTTCTTCCCCAGCGGGGACGACACCCTCGACCCGACCCGGCTGGTGATGCTGCCGCTGCGGCCCGAGCCGCTGGTGCGGGCGCTGCTGGTCTCCTCGATGATCGGGATCGGCCCGCTGTTCACGCTCTGCCTGGTGGTCGGCTCGGTGGTCGCGCTGGCGCACGGGGCGGCGGGTGCGGTGTTCGCCGTGCTGGCGGTCCCGCTGACGGTGCTGCTCTGCGTGGCGCTGTCCCGGGCCGTCACCACCGCCAACGTACGGCTGCTCAACTCCCGCAAGGGCCGTGACCTGGCGGTGCTCAGCGGGCTGGTGATCGCGGTGGGCATCCAGTTCGTCAACTTCGGTGCGCAGCGGCTCGGGGAGGCCGGCGGGCTCTCCACGCTGGAGCCGGTCGCGGACGTGGCCCGCTGGCTGCCCGGCGCCTCCGCCGTGGCGGCCGTGGACGCGGCGTCGCGGGGGTCGTACGGGGTCGCGGTCCTCCAGCTGCTGGTCACGGCGGCGGCCCTGGGGGCGCTGGTGTGGTCGTGGCGGCGGGGGCTGGTGAAGCTGATGACCGCCCCGGACGGCTCCACGCTGGCCGCGGCGGCGCCGACCCGCAAGGAGTCGGGCCGCACCGGGCTGTCCGGGCTGCTGCCGGAGGGCCGTACGGCGACGGTGGTGCACCGCAGCCTGCTCTACGTCGCCCGGGATCCGAAGACCAAGGCGGCCTGGGTCACCGCGCTGGCGATCGGTGCGATCGTGCCGCTGTTCAACGCGCTCCAGGGCACCGGCTCGATCTACTTCGCCTGCTTCGCCGCCGGGATGCTCGGCATGCAGATGTACAACCAGTTCGGCCAGGACACCTCCGCCTTCTGGATGGTCGCCCTGACGATCTCCTCCACCCGGGACGCGTACGTCGAACTGCGGGCGCGGGCCCTGGCCCTGCTGCTGATCACGCTCCCGTACACGCTGGTGGTCTGCGTGGCGACGGCGGCGCTCCTGGGCCGCTGGCAGGCGCTGCCGGGGGTGCTGGGCATCTCCTTCGCGCTGCTGGGCGCGATGCTGGCGATCGGGGCGGTCGCCTCGGCGCTGTTCCCGTACTCGATCCCGCAGGAGGGCGCGTTCAAGAACGTGGCCCCCGGGCAGGGCGGGCTGGCCTGGATCTCCATCGTCAGCGGCATGCTGGCCGCTCCGGTGCTGGCTGCCCCGGTGGTCGCGCTGACGGTCTGGCTGCACCTCGCGGACCTGCACACCGCGCTGTGGCTGGTGGTCCCGGCGGGTGCGGTGTACGGGGCGCTCCTGGGGTGGGCGGGGCTGCGTGTCGCGGCACCGCGCACGGCGAACCGGCTGCCGGAGATCCTGGCGGCGGTCAGCAAGGGGTGAGGACGAGGGTCCGCACGGCGTCCGGGCCGACGCCGTGCGGGGTCCGCGTGCAACCGCCGGGCGCGGCGTGGTGTTGTGATGGGTGATGGATGAGATGCCTCTTCAGGTGCCCGAGTTACTCGCGGTGGATCTCGACCGCGGCTTCGCCGAGCTGGTGCGGTCCCACGGCGGGGTCGTGTACTCGGTGCTGCTGCGCCTCTCCGGCGACTCGCGCGATGTGGAGGATCTCGTACAGGACACGTTCCTCCGGGCGTACACCGCGCTGTCGGGGTATCCGCCCGAGCGGCGCGGGGCCCTGCAGCCGCGGGCGTGGCTGCTGGCGATCGGTACGAACGTATGGCGCAACCACGTACGGACGCTGACGCGGCGGCCGGTCGCGGAGTCGGGCGTGGACGTCGGGGAGCTGCCGCTCGCCGACGGGAGACCGGGCCCGGAGCAGCGGGCGGAGCACGTGGTGGAGCGGGAGAGGCTGGTGGCGGCGCTCGCCGAGCTGCCCGAGCGCTACCGGGTCCCGGTGGTGCTCCGGCATATCGCCGAGCTGGGGTACGCGGAGATCGCGGACCTGCTGGGGTGTCCGGTCGGCACGGTCAAGGCCCAGGTGTCACGGGGCCTGGCGGCGCTGCGCGAGATGCCCCGGCTGACGCGGGAGGAGGTGATCCGATGAGTGGTCTGGACGAGAGGCCCGGTGGACCGGCCGGTGCGGCGCGGCTGAACGGTACGGCGAGCGCCGACCGCGCGCCGTTCGGGTTCGACGGCCTGCGGGAGCCCATGCCGGTGGATCTGGGGATCCGGATTCTGCGGCGGGCGGGCGTCACCGAGCACGCGTACGACCGTTACTCCCTGGTGGAGGGCCCGGTGGTCGCGCTGTTCGTCGCGCACGGCCGGGGAGCGGTGACCGGGGCCGGTCCGGTGGACCGGTATGCGGGCCCGGAGGACTTCGAGGAGCAGCATCTGCTCCGGACCGGCCGGGCGGCGCTTCCGGCGGGCAGGCCGCTGCCGGGGGTGGTCGGGGCGCTGCGGACCGGCCGTGACCGGAACCTGCGCTACGACTACGGGACGCTGCCGGAGTCCCGGTCCCGGGTCCTGGAGGCCGTGCGGGGCATCCCGCGCGGCCAGTTGCGGCCGGTGGGGTGGCTGGCGGCCGAGGCGGGGGTACCGGATGCCACGGCGGCGGAGCTGCTGGAGGCGGTGCGCTCCGGTCCGGCCCCGGTGCTGATCCCCGTCCACCGGCTCGGTGACGAGGACGGCCGACCGGTGGACTGCGGGCTTCCGGCCGTGCTGGTCGAGCGGCTGCGGGCGTACGAAGGGGTCGACGAGGAGCGGCTGGGGAGGTTCGCCGCGGCCGGTACCCACTATCTGGGCAGCGGCACCACCAGGATCTTCTGCTACCCGACCTGCGCGCACGCCCGCCGGATCACCGACCGGCACCGGGTGCCCTTCGGGTCGGTGGCCGCGGCGCGGCGGGCCGGGTACCGCCCGTGTCTGAGCTGCCGCCCCGTGGCGGCCTGACGGCCGGGCGCGCGTCCGGCCGAGCGGTCGGCTGCCCGGGCGGCCGGTCGCGCTCCGCCGTGCGGCCGGTCAGCGGACGAAGAGGGCGAGGGCGAGGCCCAGGAGGACGAGCCCCGCGACGGCGTTGCCGATCCGGGAGGCGAGCGGGGGGAACGCGGCCTCGCCCGCCGTCCGCCGCGTCACCATCCGTACGCCCACTTCCGTGGGGATCAGCAGCCAGAGCGCGCCCGCGCCATGAACGCGGGCGGCTCCTCCGGCGGCAGTGCCGCCGCGGTCTCCTGCGGCATGGTGCCGCTCGCCCAGGGCTCCGACGCCGGGGGCTCCCTGCGCGTGCCCGCCGCCTTCTGCGGGGTCTTCACCCTGATGCCGACCTTCGGCCGGGTCCCGGTGCCCGCCAGGCCCAACGCCTTCCGCCGGTTCAACCCGATGGTCTGTTACGCGCCCCTCGCCCGCACCGTCGCGGACGCCGCCCTCGGCGTCGACCTGATGTCCGGCGCCCACCCCTACGACCCGTACTCGTTCCCCGCCCCCGAGAAGCTCACCGACGCGCTGCACGGGGACCTCACCGGGCTCACCGTCGCCTACAGCCCCGTCGGCCGGGCCCGCAACGGCGTCCCCGTGGGACTCCAGCTCGCCGCCCGCCGCAGGAACGACGCCCTCGTCGTCCGTGCCGCGGCCGCCATCGAGAGCCGCCCCCCCTGGGCGGCCCGCTACGACGACCTGGACCTGGACGCCACCACGGCCTGACCGGGCCGGACACCGCCGGGACGGCCCCCGGCAGCCATCGGGGCCGTCCGGGCGGACGGCCCCCTCCCCGGCGGGGAGCGAAGATCGGAGAAACCCGTGCACACCACCACCGGCGGGCGCAGCGGACTCGGTGGCAGCGCCGCCCTTCTCGTGCTGCTGGTCGGACAGGCGATGGCCAACATCGACCTGGCGATCGTCAACCTCGCCGTACCCGCGATCAGCACCGACCTCGACGTCGGCAGCTCCGAACTGACGCTCATCGTCACGGCCTACGCGCTCTGCTCCGCCGTGCTCCTCGCCCCGGCCGCCCGGCTCGGTGAACGCCAGGGCGTCCGCCGGGTCTACCTGTGGGGCCTGACGCTCTTCACCTTCGCCTCCGTCGTCTGCGGGCTGGCCACCAGCGCCGCCGTCCTCATCGCCGGACGGTGTCTGCAAGGGGCCGCCACCGCCCTGATGATCTCCCAGGTGCTGGTCGGCATCCACCGCTGGTTCACCGGCCCGGCCCGGGCCCGCGCCCTGGGCTGGAACGTGCTCACCCTCTCCGGCGGTGCCGCGCTCGGCCAGGTCCTCGGCGGCACCATCGTCTCCGCCGACCTGCTGGGCACCGGCTGGCGGGCCGTCTTCCTGCTCAACGTGCCCATCGGCGTACTGATCCTGGCGCTCGGCCTCTTCCTGCTCCCGCACGACCGGCCCGCCGCCACGACCGGCCGGGGCGACAACGACATCCCCGGCACCGTGCTGCTCGCCGCCACCACGCTCGCCGTCCTCATCCCGCTCAGCCTGGAGCGGCCCGACTGGATCTGGGTGCTGCTGGCCGCCGCCGTACCGCTCGGCGTCCAGTTCATCCGTACCGAACGGCGGGTCATCGCCCGCGACGGCACCCCCGCGCTCGACCTGCGCCCGCTGAGCGCCACCACCGTCCGCTGGTCGCTGGCCTCCTACGCCGGCACCACGCTGACGTACATCGCCATGCTCTACCTGCTCTCCCTCCACCTCCAGCAGGAGCTGGGGCTCCCCGCCTGGCAGGCGGGCCTGGTCCCGCTCGGCTGGGTCCTCGCGTTCGGCCTGGCGGGCCCCGCCTTCGCCCGCTCCCCGCAGGCGCTGGCCCGCTTCCTCCCGTTCATCGGCTGCGCCATGCTCACGGTGACGTACGCGCTCGCCTCCTTCGTCCCCGCCGGTGCGGGCACCGCCATCTGGCCGCTGACCGCCGTGCTCTGCATCGGGGGCTTCGGCCTCGGCATCAACCACACCTCCCTGCTCAACCTGGTCACGGCCACCGTCTCGCCGCGGTACGCCGGCCCGCTCAGCGGCACCGTCAACACGCTCTCCACCGTCGTCGGGGTCACCGGCGTCGCCCTCTTCGGCGCCGCCTACTCCTGGTTCAGCCGCAGCGACTGGGCGGGGTCCGCGACCGCCTGGGTCCTCACCTGCTCCGGGCTCGCCCTCATCGCCGGGCTCTGCAGCTTCGCCGCGCTCCGTGCCATCGCCACCACCCCGGCAGGCCCTCCGGACCCCGACGTCACGGCCGACGCAACCGTCGCGCCCACCACGGTGTTCTCCTCCAAGGAGAACACCGGACACACGACGCCCACCGCCGACTGATCCGCCCGCACCGCCCGCTCCACCGGCGGGAGGCGCACGAACCACGAAGGACGACCAGCGATGACCGCGACCGAACCGCACCCCATCCAGGCCAAGGCGGCCCTGTTCGACCTCGACGGCACCCTGGTGGCGACCGAGCACCGCAGCCGTGCCGCCTGGACCCGCCTCTTCACCACCCACGGTCTGCCCGTCGACGACGCGCTGCTGGCGACCTTCGTCGGGCGGCGCGGCCAGGAGGCGCTGGCCGACCACGTCGACCGGTTCGGCGGGCCCACCGTCGACGAACTCTTCGAGGAGGCGTGCGGCTATCTGATGGGCCCGGACAGCCCGCCGCCGTACGCCGTCCCCGGGGCCGCCGACCTCCTCGCCGACCTGCACGGCCGCGGTGTGCCGCTGGCCGTGGTCACCTCGGGCCTGCGGGCCCACGCCACGGAGCTGCTCGACCACGTCGGCGGGGCCGAGCTGTTCCAGGTGATCATCACCGCCGAGGACGTCCGGGCCGGCAAGCCCGACCCACAGGGGTACCTGGCCGCCTGCCGGGCCCTCGGGGTCCACCCCGCCGACGGGATCGCCTTCGAGGACGCCCCCGCCGGGGTCCGGGCCGCCGCGGCCGCCGGGCTGCGCTGCGTCGCGCTCACCACCACCCACACCGGGGCGGACCTCGCCCACGCCGACGTGGTGGTCCCCGACCTCACCACCCTGCGCTGGGCCCCGGACTCCGAGGTCCGTTGACCGCCGGTCCCGTACGCGGGTGCGTCGGCACCGACCCCGTACTCCGGTACACCCGCACGTCGGCGTCCATCCCGTACTCCGGTACGTCGGCCCGGCCCGCACCACCGAAAGCCACCCGCCATCCCTGGGGAGCCGCGAACATGTCCGCCGCCCGCCCGTCCGAGCCCGCCGCCCTGGCCGCCTCGGTCACCAGCAGCCTGGTCCTGGTCCACGACCCGGAGTGCCGGGCCACCGCGCCCGACTACTGGGACTGGTCGGCCGACGCCCACCGCACCGCCGTGCGGGCGCTCACCGCGATCGACGACGACCGTGTCCGGACGGCGGCCGGACGCCTCACCGCCGCCCCCGCCGACGACACCGCCGCCGCCGCCCTCACGACGGCGCTCACCTCGCTGCTGGGCCGCCCCGGCGGGGAGAGCGACGCCGTCGACGCGCTGCGCGCCGCCGCCGCCCGGACCCCGCCCGCGCCCGGGCCCCACCCGCCGTTCGGACCGCACCGCCCGGAACCCACCCGCCCCGACCACCCGCCGCCCGCCCAGAGACGAGGACCGACCATGGACACCCGGCACACCGTCATCGACTCCGGCCTCGGCCCCCTCACCGTCGTCGCCCGGGGGCAGGCCCTGACCGGCCTGTACTTCCCCGACCACGTCCGCCGCCCCGCCGAAGAGGCGCTCGGGCCCCGGGTCCCGGCCGAGGAGGACCCTCTGTTCGCGGAGGCCGCCGAGCAGCTCCACGACTACCTGGCCGGGCGTCGCGACGGCTTCGCCCTGCCGCTCGCGCCCGAGGGGGACACCTTCCAGCACGCGGTGTGGGACCTGGTCAGGGAGATCCCCCACGGCGAGACCACCACGTACGGAACCATCGCCGAGCGCCTCGGCGCCCCCGGGCTCGCCCAGCGCGTCGGCCAGGCCGTGGGGGCCAACCCGCTCTGCGTCCTCGTCCCGTGCCACCGGGTCGTCGGCGCCGACAACTCCCTCACCGGCTACGCGGGAGGCCTCGCCCGCAAGCGTGCTCTGCTCACCCTGGAGGAACCCGCCGAGGTGACGGCTTCCCGCCTCTTCTGACTCCCCGCTCCCGGGGCGCGCGCCACCCGCCCTCCTCCCGACAGCGAAAGCACCGCCATGAACCACTCCGCCGGCCTGCCCGCCCCGCTCTTCGACGATGCCTTCCGGGCCGGCGGGGCGCCGCGGACGGTGTCCAGCGGCGAACTGCCCGCACTCCAGGACCTGGACTGGGCAGCGCTGTACGCGCGGCTGAACGAGAACGGGGTGGCGGTCACCGAA
Source organism: Streptomyces sp. NPDC043746 (assembly GCF_056436485.1). Lineage (NCBI taxonomy): Bacteria > Bacillati > Actinomycetota > Actinomycetes > Kitasatosporales > Streptomycetaceae > Streptomyces > Streptomyces sp. NPDC043746. The sequence goes on from NZ_JBWKCM010000031.1 coordinate 43,378, forward strand.
CCGCTGCTCTCGCCCGAGCAGTGCGAGGAGATCGCCAGCACCTACGAGAACCCCGCTCTGTTCCGCTCCACCGTGGTGATGCAGCGCCACCAGCTCGGCCGCGGCACCTACCGGTACTACGCCGACCCGGCCGCTGTCCCCCTCGTCCAGGCACTGCGCGAACAGCTGTATCCGCCCCTGGCGTGGATGGCCGACCAGTGGGCGCCGCTTCTCAAGGAGCACGCCTTCCCCGCCACCCTGGACGGGCTCCTCGCGAAGTGCGCGGCCCACGGCCAGACCCGGCCCACCCCCCTGATCCTGCGCTACGACGAGGGCGACTACGCCTGTCTGCACCAGGACGTCTACGGCGACATCGTCTTCCCCCTCCAGGTCACCGTCATGCTCGCCCGGCCCGGGGAGGACTTCACCGGCGGGGAGAACGTCTTCGTCGAGCAGCGCCCCCGGGCCCAGTCGCGGGCCGTCGTCGTCACGCCGCGACAGGGCCAGGCGATGATCTTCCCGGTCCGCCACCGCCCCGTACGCGGCGAGCACGGCTTCTGCCGCCATCCGATGCGGCACGGCACCGGCGCCGTGGAGTCCGGCCGCCGCACCACCCTCGGCGTCATCTTCCACAACGCCCGCTGACCCGTCCGGGCAGCAAGGAGTCTCCATGACCGACACCGCTCCCCTGACCGGCCCCCTCGAAGACCGGGTCGCGGCGGGCGACTGGGACGCGCTGACCGGCGAGCTGGACCTGCACGGCAGCGCGCTGACCTGGCCGCTCCTCACCCCCGCCGAATGCGCGGAGATCGCCGGACTGTACGACGAGGAGGACCGCTTCCGTACGACGGTCGACATGGCCCGCCACCGCTTCGGCTCCGGCCAGTACCGCTACTTCACCCACGATCTACCCGACGCGGTAAGGGAGTTGCGCGAGGCCTTCTATCCGCACCTGCTCCCCGTCGCCCGCGACTGGGCCGGGAGGCTCGGCCGGCCCGCGCCCTGGCCCGACACCCTGCACGAGTGGCTGACGATGTGCCACGACGCCGGGCAGGACCGCTCGGCCCAGATCCTGCTGCGCTACGGCCCCGGCGACTGGAACGCCCTCCACCGGGACGTGTTCGGGGACATGGTCTTCCCGCTCCAGGTCGTCATCGGCCTCGACGCGCCCGGAACCGACTACACCGGCGGCGAGTTCCTCATGACCGAGCAGCGCCCCCGCGCCCAGACGCGGGGCTCGTCCACCACCCTGCCGCAGGGGCACGGGCTGGTCTTCACCACCCGCGACCGGCCGGTCCCGTCCCGGCGCGGCTGGTCCAACGGGCCCATGCGCCACGGGGTGAGCACCGTCCGCTCCGGCCACCGCCGCACCCTCGGCCTGGTCTTCCACGACGCCGCCTGAGACATGCGAGGAGGAACGGGATGAACGTCCGCAAGAGGTGGGAGCCGCGCCGCTCGCCGCTGATCAGCGCCACGGACCAGACCGCGTACGGCGGCCCCCTCACCCCCGCGCCGCACACCCGCGCGGAACTCGCCGCCCTGGTGAGCCTGTTGGCGGAGACGGGGAAGCAGATCGGGACCGTCGCGGTGGGCCGCGGCAGGGACGCGCCCTCCCGGGCCGCCGCCGAGGCCTTCACCACCGCGTGGGAGGCCCGGGGCGGGACGGTGCTCACCGCGGTGGACTGGCCCGAGACCGCCGCCTCCTGGCTGCGCCCGGCGGTCCGACTGACGGAGGTGGTGCCGGACGCCTGGGTGATGGCGGCGGCCCCGCTCGGCTTCGCCCAGCTCGCCCGCCGCCTGCGCCACTCCACCGACTGGGACCCCGCCCGCACCTACGCCTTCGCCGTCCTCGGGGACCCCCGCCTCCCGGCCCTCGCCGGGGAGGGGACCCTGGACGGTCTGCGCGGCGCCACGGCCGAGGGCGGCAGCTGGGAGGTACGCCGCGACTCGGTGACCGTCCTCCCGCCCGCCCCGGACACCGCCTGACCCGCACTCAGGCCCACAGGTCCACAGGTCCACAGCCCCTCAGGACCCCGCCGCAGCCCCTCAGGCGCTCGTCACGGGGCGACCGGCTCCCGGTCGCCCCGGGGGTCCTCCGCGAGCTGTTCGAGGAACGGCTCGACCGCCGCGCGCCACCCCTCCGGCTGGTCGTAGTGGACGAGGTGGCCCGCTTCGGCCACCTCCGCGTACTGCCCGCGGGGCAGGACCCGCACCATCTCCTGCGCCTCGGCCCGGCCCAGCTCCCCGTCGAGCCCCCGGAGCACCAGGGCGGGGCACTGCACCTGCGCCAGCTCCTCCCAGTGGGCGTCGAAGACCCAGGTGGCGCGGGAGACCAGCATCTGCCGGCGGGAGAAGACCGGGCGCCAGCCGTCCTCGGTCTCCGTCATCACCTCGGCGTAGAACTCGCCGCGCGAGGGGTTCGGCCGCTCCACCCAGGGGTCGTCCTCACCGAACCACTTGCGGACGTCGGCCAGCGTGGCGAAGGGCAGCGGCCAGGTCGCGAACCAGTCGGTCCACTCGCGCTGCGAGGCGGCCCCCAGAGCGGAGGCCCGCATGTCGCAGATGACGAGGGCGCGCACGAGGTCGGGGCGCTTGGCGGCGAGCTGCCAGCCGGTGAGCGCTCCCATGGCGTGGCCGACGACGGTGACGGGCCCGAGCCCGAGCTGTTCGATCGCGGCCTCGGCATCCCCGACGTACGCCTCGCGGGTGTACGGGCCTTCGGCCGGCTTGTCGCTGCGGCCGTGGCCGCGCTGGTCGAGGCCGACCGCGCGATACCGCTCGGAGAGCCAGCGGGCGGTGGGGGCCCAGTGGGAGGCCCGGCCCATCAGCCCGTGCAGCAGTAAGACCCCGGGGGCCCCGGGAGCGCGGTCCTCGCCGAGGGCGTGGCCCGCTCCCTCCCCGTCCGCCCCCGCACGCTCCTTGGGCGGATCCGCGAACTCCCACGCCGCGAGGCGTGCGCCGTCGGATCCGGTCACATCGATGCGCCGCACCATGGTCCTGGCACCCCCTTCTGGTCCTTGGTCACCCACCGCGTGGTCGCACAACGCCAGAGTATCGAACTCTTATTCGAAAACAGGGATCCGCCGCTCAACACCCCACGTTCGAGTGACACCCCGCGAGGATTGCGGCTCGGCCCCCTGGGGAGATCTTCAACGGGAGGCGGACCGCTCGGGGACAGGGGTCCGCAGGGAATGACCTTGAGAGCTCGGGGCTCCGGGTCAGCACAGGGGAGGACGGACCCCGGCGCCTTCGGGCGCCGGGGTCGACGTCTGTCCACGACAACGATGGCAGAGCACCGCGGAGCCATCACCGAACCGTCCCCGACCAGGACATCCGGGACGGCGGCAACCACCGGACGGCGGGCGTGCCGATACGACAGGCGCATCCCCTGCTCCCTCCCCGACCGTGCCGACCACATCCGGTCCGACACCCTCAGGTCATATGCCTGGCCTCAGCCTGGCACGCGATCCGCCCGCCCGCTGCCGTTCCCCCCGGAAACCCACCCGGAGCGCGCCGACCCGTCCGGCCCCGCCCCGGCCCGCCCGGGGGACGTCCCGGCCCGCCCGGCGTTCGAGGACGGACCCTCCGCCCCGGGGAGCGGCGCCCCGGACTTCCGCCCGGGCCCGGGAGCCCGCCCCGAACCCCGGCGCCGAAGGCGTCACCGCTTGGCGACGAACACGTGCGAAGCGACCTCCGCGTCCAGCTCCGCCGCCTCCCCGCTGGACCCGACCAGCACCCCGCCGGGCGACTCCGTCACGCTGACGACCGACCCGGGCTGCACCCCGGCCCGCCGCAGCGTGTACATCAGCTGGGCGTCCGTCTGGATCGGCTCCCCGATCCGCCGCACGACCACGGTCTTGCCCTCCGGGCCGGGGTCCAGCTCGGCCAGGCTCACCATCGAGGCGTCCAGGAACGGGTCGGCCTCGGCCTTCTCGCCCAGCTCCTCCAGACCCGGGATGGGATTGCCGTACGGAGACTCCGTCGGGTGGCGCAGCAGCTCCAGCACCCGCCGCTCCACGGCCTCGCTCATCACGTGCTCCCAGCGACAGGCCTCGGCGTGGACCTGCTCCCACTCCAGACCGATCACATCGACGAGCAGGCACTCCGCCAGCCGGTGCTTGCGCATCACGCGCGTCGCGAGGCGGCGGCCCTCCTCGGTCAGCTCCAGATGGCGGTCGCCCGCGACCTGGACGAGGCCGTCGCGCTCCATGCGGGCCACCGTCTGGCTGACCGTCGGACCGCTCTGGTCGAGCCGTTCCGCGATCCGGGCGCGCATGGGGACCACGCCTTCCTCTTCGAGTTCGAGGATGGTGCGGAGATACATCTCCGTGGTGTCGATCAGTCCGGACATACGTGCCCCTCGATGCTGTGACAGAAGACGTCGTGCGATGGCCCTGCACCAATTCTGACGCATCGCACCGACAACCGTGCCGCGCCGGCCGAAGACCCTGCGACGCCCGGACGGCGGAGGGTGTCACGCGGTATTGACAGGCCACTGGTCCAGACCGCAACGTGATCGGCGGCACAGCCGTTCCCGCCCCGCAGAAACCCGTCGAAAGGGTCCTTCCCGATGAGCGACAGCAAGCTGGCCGGTCAGTTCCTCGATGCGGCGATCGGCCTGCTCCAGCGGGTACGGGACGAGGAGTCGGGGAACATCGCGGCGGCCGGGACCGCCATCGCCGACACCGTCGAGGCGGGCGGCCGGCTCTTCGCGTTCGGCGCCGGGCACTCCTCACTCGCCGCCCAGGACGTGGTCTACCGGGCGGGCGGGCTGGCCCTGATGAACCTGCTCACCGTGCCCGGCACCGTCGGCGTGGACGTCATGCCCGCCACCCTCGGCTCCGCTCTGGAGCGGGTGGACGGACTGGCCTCGGCGGTCCTGGACTCCAGCCCCGCCGCCGCCGGCGACGTCCTCGTCGTCATCTCCCTCTCCGGCCGCAACGCGCTCCCCGTCGAGATGGCCCAGAACGCCCGGGCCCTCGGGCTGAAGGTCATCGGCGTGACCTCGGTGGCGTACGCGGAGAACACCCGCTCCCGGCACACCTCGGGCGGCTTCCTGCGCGACCACTGCGACATCGTGCTGGACAGCAAGATCGCGATCGGGGACGCGGAGCTGACCGCCCCCGGCATCGAGGCCCCCTTCGCCCCCGCCTCCACCGTCGTGACCAGCGCGATCATGCAGTCGATGATGGCGGCGGCGGCCGAGCGGCTGGTGGCGCGGGGCATCGAGCCGCCGCTGCTGCGCTCGGGTAACGTCGACGGCGGCCACGACTGGAACGGCCGGGTGATGACGGAGTACCGGGAGCGGATCTTCTACCGCCACTGAACCCCGTACAGACCCTCCGTGCGCGGACCCCGGCCGTTGCGGGCACGGGCGGCGGGCGGCGGGCAGCACGACCCGGGCCGCGCGCCCCGGCCCGGGGTGGTCGTGGCGCAGCGGGTGGCCGACCGGGCCGGGCGCGGAGTGGTCCGGGAGGACCGGGCTCCGGCCGCCCCCGGCTCCCGCTCCTGACGGCCCGGGCGCCCCGGCCCGCTCCCCCGCCTGCCCCCTGCCGCTACTCCCGGGGCCCGGACTGCGACCCCACCGCCCGTGCCAGGTCGACGGCGCCCGCGACCCGGGCGGCGACCGTCTCCGCGTACACCGTGTCCGGGCGTTCGAAGGCGGCCCGGTTCGCCGCGCGGAGGAACGTCAGAACGCCCAGCGTCTGCCCCCGGCTCCGGAGCACCGCGGACAGGGCGTGGGCCGCGTCCCGGGGCCACCGCCGCTCCGCCGCCCAGGCCTCCGCGCCCGCCCGGTCCCCGGCGCCCGCGCTCGTACGGACCGAGCCGGTGCGCTCGACGGCCTGGAGGGCGGGGTGCCCGGGGCCGTAGCGGACGGGGACGGAGCCGCCCGCGACCAGCAGGCAGGGGCCGGGCGCGTCGGCGGGGGTGGCGGCCGTGCGGACCAGGCGCCCGCCCTCCATGAGGTCGAGCAGGACGTGGTCGGCGAACCCGGCCAGGGCGAAGTCGAGCAGGGAGGTCGCGGCCTCCATCGGGTCCTCGCACTCGGAGACCGTACGCGCCGCCCGGTGCAGCTGGCCCGTCGTGAACCGCAGCCGGTCGGCCTCCCGTTGGGCGAGCTTCCTGGCCGTCACGTCCCGGAACATCCACCCCACCCCGAGCGGAACCGGCTCCTCCGTCAGGGGCGAGGCCAGCCGGAGGAACCCGCTGCGCCAGCACCGCCGCCGCTCGCCCTCCGCCGTGCGCAGCGTCACCCAGAACTCCGCCGGAGCCCCCGGCGCCCCTTCGGCGAGCACATGGGCCAGGGCGGCCTCCAGCTCCTCCACGCCCTGGACCACCAGCTCGCCGAGCGGTCGGCCCAGCAGGCCCGTACGGCTGCCGCCGAGGGCACGGGCGGCGTACGCGTTGACCACGGTCGGGCGGAGGTCGACGTCGACGAGCACCACCCCCCAGGAGACGTCCTCCAGCAGGGCTTCGCCGAGCGCGATGGCCCGTTCCAGGTCGATCTGCGCGTGCACCTCGCTGAACGCGCAGTAGACCCCGGCCGGCTTGCCTCCGGCGCCCAGGACCCGGGCGGTCTGGGTCCGCACCAGCACCCGGCTGCCGTCCTTCCGCAGCAGCGCGAACTCGTGGACCTGGCGTCCCGGCACGTCCATGGCGGCCATCAGCCGACCCTGCACCTCGTGTGCGTCGGCCCGGCGCACCGCCCACCCCGCGAACCCCGTACGCCCCACGGCCTCTCGGGCGGACCAGCCGAGGATGCGCTCGGCCTCGCGGTTCCAGTGGGTGACGGTGCCGCCGGCGTCGAAGGCGCAGAGGGCGGCGTCCATGCCGTCGAGCAGGGCGGCGAGCAGATCGGCCCCTGAGTCGGAACCGGAACCGGTGACGAGCGGCGCGGAACGAACACCCCGCCCGCTCGGACCGTCGGGCCGGTCGGGCTCGTCGGGCCCTTCGTCCGGTCCGAGCGCGTCGGTGGTCCCGCTGCTCCTGGAAGCACCCACTCCGTACCCCCCGCAGAACGTGTCGGCCGTTTCCCCGCGCGTCACCGCGCGTATTGCTGCACGTCAGACCATTCAACTCGAACGTGACCCAGCGCACATCCCCCTTCGCCAAATAAATCGGTTGAACGGCCGCCGGACCCGCTCCTAGGCTTCACAGCACACAGGAAAGGAGGTGTTCCGGAAGTGATTTCTCTTCGGACTCGTGAGGTGGCTGCGGGCTGACGCCCGTTGTCACGCACTTTCGCAGTGCATGGCCGGATGCCGGCCAATTCCCAGCAGTCACCGACCCGCAGGCTCGCCGGTACGTCCGGCCGGCTCCTTCGTGCACGGAGGACCCCGAGCCTGCGGGTTTCTGCGTTGTCCGGGCCGGGAGGCGCTCCGCCGCCCCTACGGACAGAGCCGCTCCACCCTCCAGGAGCCGCCCTCCCTGACGTACCGCAGCCGGTCGTGCAGCCGGTTCCCGTGCCCCTGCCAGAACTCGATGGCCTCCGGCACCACGCGGAAGCCGCCCCAGTGGGGCGGGACGGGCACCTTCTCGCCCTCCGGGTAGCGCGCGGCCAGTTCCTCGTACCGCTCGATCAGCTCCTCCCGGGAGCCGATGACGGCGGACTGCTCGCTGGCCCAGGCGCCGAGCTGGGAGCCGTGCGGCCGGGTACGGAAGTAGCCGACGGTCTCCTCGCGGGGGACCCGGGAGGCGGTGCCGGTGACGATCACCTGACGGGCCATCGGGTGCCAGGGGAAGAGGAGCGAGACATACGGGTTGGCGGCCAGCTCGCGGCCCTTGCGGGAGCCGTAGTTCGTGAAGAAGACGAAGCCCCGCTCGTCGTACTGCTTCAGCAGGACCGTACGCGAGGACGGGCGGCCGTCCGGGGTGGCGGTGGAGACGACCATCGCGTTGGGCTCGTGGAGCACACCGCCTGCGGCGACCTGGCGGAACCAGCGGGCGAACTGGTCCATCGGGTCGGGGCAGAGGTCGCGCTCGGTGAAGTCCTCGGAGCGGTAGTGCTCGCGCATGGCGGCGGGATCGATGGTGGAATCGTCGGGAAGGGGTCCCGATCCCGGCAAAGGGTCTGGTGTGGGCACGGGCCCATCCTGCCGCAGCCACCGAGTGTGCCCGGCGGGGCGTCCCGGTAACCACGCGGCGGAGGAATGGAGCCCTGTGCCGGATGTCACGCTTCCCCGCTCCGTGGGAAGCCGCCAATATCTTGGGGCAGGGCCTCGTGGGAGCCTCCGGTTCCACCGAGGCCTCCGGGGCCGGCCTCCGAGCGACCACCGAGAACCGGCGACCACCCGGAATCCGGGCCCTGAGGTCGCAGGGGGCCGTCGCCCATCCGCCGCCGAACTGAGGGAGCCGCCTGATGTCCGACTTCGTACCCGGTCTTGAGGGAGTCGTCGCGTTCGAAACGGAGATCGCCGAACCGGACAAGGAAGGCGGTGCGCTCCGCTACCGGGGGGTCGACATCGAGGACCTGGTCGGCCATGTCTCGTTCGGCAACGTCTGGGGCCTGCTGGTGGACGGGGCGTTCAACCCCGGTCTGCCGCCGGCCGAGCCGTTCCCGATCCCGGTGCACTCGGGTGACATCCGGGTCGACGTGCAGTCCGCGCTCGCGATGCTCGCCCCCGTGTGGGGCCTGAAGCCGCTGCTGGACATCGACGAGGCGACGGCCCGGGACGACCTGGCGCGGGCCGCGGTGATGGCGCTGTCGTACGTCGCCCAGTCGGCGCGCGGCCAGGGCGTGCCGATGGTGCCCCAGAGCGAGATCGACAAGGCGCAGTCCGTGGTGGAGCGGTTCATGATCCGCTGGCGCGGCGAGCCGGACCCGAGGCACGTGAAGGCGGTGGACGCGTACTGGACGTCGGCGGCCGAGCACGGGATGAACGCCTCCACCTTCACGGCCCGGGTGATCGCCTCGACGGGCGCGGACGTCGCGGCGGCCCTGTCCGGGGCGGTGGGCGCGATGTCGGGCCCGCTGCACGGCGGCGCCCCGTCCCGGGTCCTCGGCATGATCGAGGAGATCGAGCGTACGGGCGACGCCACGGCCTATGTGAAGGGAGCCCTGGACCGGGGCGAGCGCCTGATGGGCTTCGGCCACCGCGTCTACCGCGCCGAGGACCCCCGCGCCCGGGTCCTGCGCCGCACGGCCCGCGAGCTGGCCGCCCCGCGCTTCGAAGTGGCGGAGGCGCTGGAGAAGGCCGCGCTGGAGGAACTGCACAACCGCCGCCCGGACCGGGTCCTGGCGACGAACGTGGAGTTCTGGGCGGCGATCGTCCTGGACTTCGCGGAGGTCCCGGCACACATGTTCACGTCGATGTTCACGTGCGCCCGCACGGCGGGCTGGTCGGCGCACATCCTGGAGCAGAAGCGAACGGGCCGCCTGGTCCGCCCGTCGGCGACCTACGTGGGCCCGGGCTCGCGGAGCCCTCGCGAGATCGAGGGGTACGGGGACATCGTGGGGTGAGTCCCGCGCCGTCCGCCCCGTCCGCCCACGCGGACGGGGCGGTGGCACCGGCCGTGCGAGGTGGCCGACCAGGCCTCGGCGGACCGCTCGTCATGCCCCTCGGCCGGCCCCCGACACCGGTCTCACGTAACGCCGCCCTCGTCCGACTCGTTGTCGCGGAAAGCGCGAGACATCGGGCGGTCGACGCCCGCGGAGCCCAGGAGGCTTGGGGAGCATGATCGAAGAGGGCGGCGGCCCCGGAGGATGCCCGGCATCGCGGGAGGGGCCGCGCGTGGCGCACTCCCGTACGCTGCGGTTCTGGCTCGACCCGGCGAACATCGCGGTGCGCCTCGGTCAGGGGGGTCCCGTCGCCCGGACGAAGGCCGGACCGGCGGTCGCCTTCCAGGTCAACGACCCGTCGCTGATCAGGAAGGTCGGCTGCGGGGAGGACGTCTTCCAGGCCTGGAGCGCGGACCCGTGCCTCCGGGACTTCACCGGGAACGGTTTCGCCGGATCCGAGGGCCAGGCCCACCGCGACCGGCGCGCTCTGATGAAGCCGGCGCTCGCGGCACCCCGCCTGACGGCTCTGGGACCGTCCGTACGGGACAGTACCGACCGCCTGATCGCGGGCCTGCCCGCCGACCGCCCCGTCGACATCCCCTTCGAGATGAGCCGGCTGGTGGCGGGACTCGTCATCGAGACCGTCCTGAACAGCGCCGTCTCCCCGGACACGCTGGCCGGGCTCGCCCGGGCACGTTCCGTGCTGTCCGCGGGGGTGTTCTGGACGTACGCCCTGTCGCCGTGGCCCTGGGTGCCCACACCCCGGGGCCGCGCCTTCCGCCGTGCCCTGGGGACGCTGAACGAGGCCACTCGGGAGGTGTACGCACGCCATCGGCCGGACCCGGACGGGAACGACGTCGTCTCCCTGCTCAAGCGCTCGCCCGACGACCGGCCGGACGCGGCGCTGCACGACCTGCGGGCGCTGCTGTTCGCCGGCATCGAGGCCACGGCTTCGACACTCGCCTGGGCCTGCTACGAGTTGGGCCGCCACCCCGATCACCAGGCGGCCGTCCGGGCCGAGGCGGACGCCGTCCTGGGCACCGGATCCCCGGTCGGCGCAATCCGGCCCGGACTGATGCCCCGCACCACGCGCTTCGTCAGGGAGGTCACGCGGCTCCACGGCATCCCGTTCCTCGTACGCCGCCCCCGCCACGCGACGTACGTGGGTGACCAGCCGGTGCCCTCCGGCGCCCTGGTGACCCTGCCTCTGGGGGCGCTGCGCCGTGACCCCGCACGGTACGCGCGGCCGGAGGAGTTCGATCCGCTGCGCTGGTCGCCCGAGGCCCGCCCTCCGCTCTCCCCCGCCGCCCTGCTCCCCTACGGCCTCGGCCCCCGCTACTGCCCCGGCGCCGCGGCCTCCGAGATCCTGACGCCCGTCGCGCTGGCGGCCCTGGCCCGCGCGCGGACCCTCCGTACGGCACGGCCCGGCAGGACCATCCGTGTGAGCCTGGAACTCACCCCCATGCCCAAGGGCCTGAGCATGGTGGCCGCACCCCGTGAACCGCACGCGCCTGTTCCCGGGCCGCCGCACGGTGGACAAGCCGACCGCGCCCGGAAGTGACGTGAGACCGACGTCCACGTGAGCCCCGCGGGCCGGTTCACGGAGACGAACGTGAGTAGGACGACTCATGTGGCGGATGCCGGGGGGCGGGAGAGTTCTGGTCGTCGACGGAACGACCACCGCACCGGACACACCGACGTCTCCAGGGAGAACCGACATGGCCAAGGCTTCCCGTCCACTGCCGCAGACCCTCCGCCACTACGTGGTGAACCCTCTGGCTCTGGGCTACCTGGGCATCGTGCTCGGCGTGTGCCTGTGGGTCGCGGCGGACGCCTTCTTCGCCGCCTCGTCCGGAGACGCCAGCTTCGCCGGAGTCTGGGCCGTACTGGTCACCGCCCCGACATCGCTGCTGACCCCCTTCGAGGGCCCCGTCGCCCTGACAGGGATCCCGATCGGGGCCGTCGTCCAGGCCTTCGCGCTCGGTGCCGTGTACCGCTACGTCACCGAGCGGCGGGCCCACGGCACGGCGAACGGCGTCAACAGCGCCTGAGAGCCGCAGCGCTACCAGGCGGGTGCCGCGGGCAGGGTGACCTCGAAGCGGCACCCGCCTTCCACGTTGCGTACGGCCGCTCGCCCCTGGTGGGCCTCGACGATCCCCGCCACGATGGCCAGTCCGAGCCCCGCGCCGGTCGGCGGCGTACGGGCGTGGTTGCCGCGCCAGCCCGTGTCGAAGACGCGCGGCAGGTCCTCCTCGGGGATGCCTCCGCAGCCGTCGGTCACCGACAGGACGACGTCCCTGCCGGCACGTCGGGCCGCCACGGCGACGGTGCCGTCGGCGGGGGTGCGGTGGATCGCGTTCACGAGGAGGTTGCCGAGCACGCGGCTCATCTCCTTGCCGTCGACCTCCACCGGCACCTGGTCGACCCTCTCCCCCACCAGACGTACGCCGTGCTCCCCGGCGAGAGGGTCGGCCCCGGCCAGGGCGTCGGCCACCAGGTCGTAGACCGAGATCCGGGCCAGACTCAGGGCCAGGGCCCCGGCGTGGATGCGGGACAGCTCGAAGAGATCGCCGACCAGGGTGTCGAGGTGTTCGACCTCCGCGCGGATCTGGCGCAGATAGCGGTCGGGGTCGGCCGCCACACCGTCCTCCAGCGCCTCGGACATGGCGCGCAGGCCGGCGAGCGGAGTCCGCAGGTCGTGCGAGATCCAGGCCACCAGCTCGCGCCGGGAGGCCTCCAGGGCGCGTTCGCGGCTGCGGGACTCCGCCAGCCGGGCGCTGCTGGCCTCCAGCTCGGCGCTCAGGGCGGTCAGCTCCGCGGTGGCCGCGCGCGCGGGTACGGAGAAGGTGCCGCCGTCGCCGAACGACCGGGCCGCCTCGGTCAGCGCCACGCTGCGGGCGACCACCCAGCGGCCGAGCAGCAGCGCGGTCGGGAGCGAGACGACGGCGGCCATCGCCACGACGATGACGACGACGTTCAGGTCGTGCGGTGACAGGAACATCTCCCAGGCCACGGCCAGCGTTCCCAGCAGCATCGCGAGGACCGCGACGGCGGCTACGACGGTGAGGACGACCACGAGGGAGCGGCGCCTGAGCAGCCGCAGGGCCAGGGCTCCGAGCAGCCCGGCCACCGCGGCCCCCAGGAAGGCCAGGAGGGCTATGACGAGGATGTCCAGCACGGGGTTCAGCCTCCGGCCGTCGCGGAGCGTCCGGGCGGGGCGGGCCGGGCGGGCGAGTCCGGACACCCCGGCAGGGCGGGCTGCGTGGCCCGGGAGCCCGGCTGCGTGGCCCGGGGGCCGCCCCGGCCGCCCTCGCCGGAGCCGGGCGGCGTGCCCCGGGAGCCACCCCCGCCGTCCGCGGTGGCTTCGCCGCCCCCGCCACCCCCGCCGCCCTCGCCGCCCTCGGTATCGAGGCGGTAGCCCATCCCCCACACCGTCCGGATCAGCCGGGGCCGGGCAGGGTCGTCCTCGACCTTCCCGCGCAGCCTGCGGATGTGGACGGTGACGGTCGACAGGTCTCCGAACCGCCAGCCCCACACCTCACGCACCAGCTCCTCCCGACCCACCACCCGCCCCGGGTTGCGCAGGAGAAAGACCAGCAGGTCGAACTCCCGCAGGGTCAGGGCGAGGTCGACCCCTTCTTTGGACGCGCGGCGTGCCGCCGGATCCACCCGGAGGCCGCCCACCAGCATCGGCGCGCCCGGGGCGGCGGCCGGGCCGGTGCGGCTGCGGCGCAGCACCGAATCGACGCGCAGCACGAGCTCGCGAGGGCTGAAGGGTTTGGTGACGTAGTCGTCCGCCCCCACCTCCAGGCCGAGGATCCGGTCGTCCTCGTCACCGCGCGCCGTGAGCATGATGACCGGCACCGGGCCCTCGGCCCGGAGTCGGCGGCAGACCTCCAGGCCGTCCATGCCCGGCAGCATCAGGTCCAGGACCACCAGGTCGGGCCGGTGCCGCGCGGCGCACTCCAGGGCCGCCGGCCCGTCGTCGGCGCGGGTGACCTCGTATCCGGCGCGGCCCAGGTACCCCGCGACGACCTCGGCCACGGTCAGGTCGTCGTCCACGACGAGCACACGGAGCCCGGGGTCCGGCGATGGTGTCTGCATGTGCTCAGCCTCGCACCGCCCGGGGCGGGCCGGGGGCTCCGGGCCCCGGTCCGGCCCCCGATGTTCCTGATTCGTAAGAACCTCAAGTCCGTTATGTCCTTTCCTCTTTCGTAGGCTGGGCCCCACACCTCCCGCCCTCTCCGAAGCAGTCCCCCCGGCCGTGGCGACACCCGCCCGGCGGGCCGAAGAAGAAGAGGAACCATGACCATGTCCGACCCGACGCCCCGAGGCGCCCGGAAGCGACGGCACCGGAGTACGCCGGTGATCGTCGGCGCGCTGATCGCCTTCGCCCTGGTGGCGACTGCGGGACTGTACTGGTTCCAGCCCTGGAAGCTGTGGCAGGACGAGACGGTGCGCGAGGAGCTGGCCGTGCCCACCGCACCGCCGCAGACCGCTCCCCCTTCCCCGGGCGCCGCCTCGCCCACGCCCCCGCCGGGGCCGAAGACCCTGGCGGCCGGTGAGCTGATCAGCCACGAGCACCGCACGACCGGCACGGTGAAGGTGGTGCTCCTGCCCGACGGATCACGGACCCTGCGCCTGGAGGGCCTGGACACCAGCAACGGTCCCGATCTGCACGTGTGGATCACCGACGCCCCGGTCAAGGAGGGGAAGGCCGGCTGGCACGTGTTCGACGACGGCGCGTACGAGAGCCTCGGCAGGCTCAAGGGCAACAAGGGCGACCAGAACTACGCCCTGCCGGAGAGCATCGACCTGGACCGGTACACGAGCGTGACCATCTGGTGCGCGCGCTTCAGCGTCTCCTTCGGGGCCGCCGAACTCGCCACCGTCTGACCTCGACCGGTCGGGCGGGCCCGTCGGCCCCGTCGGCCCGGGAGCCCTTCGCCTGTCAGGTCCCCTGCGGGACCAGCCCCGGGCAGTACAGGCGCGCGTCTCCCGCCGGAGCGCCCCGACCGGGACACAGGCGCACTGCGTGCCGGAGCCACCCGCCCGACACACGCACTGGGGCCCCGGCACGCAGGGGCCCTGTCATGTGTGGTCTACCGGGCGGGACAGGACAGGTCGGGAGCAGTGCGGTTCGGTGAGCACGTCACAAGGGCGACCGAGTGGAAGACAGTGCCCTTCAGGTAATGGCCGAGGGACACGTCTCCTCCCCACGTGAGCCGCTCGACCGCGCCTCTCACCAGGAGAACCAGCCTGCTCACTTCCCGATCCTCTTCAGACGCGAATCGGGGGGCGAACTCCGCGAGCTGAAGGCCGAGCCACTCACCGGCTTCCTTGGGTTCCTCCCACGTCCCTCGAATCATCGAGGGGGGTTTCATGAGCCAATGCGCCGTCTGGATCGGGGGCACGTCGGTAGTCGGGAATACCGCCACGGCTTCTCGGTACCGGTCATGTACCTCAATCTCGCTGCTTGCGGTCGGGGCCTGTCCGGCCGGTCTGCGGACGCTCTCCCTGTCGAACGTCTTCTTCTCTCCCACCCATGCGTAACCGTGGTGGTGCACCGCTGCTCCGTTCCGAGGGATGACGACGGCCCCGACCGTCGACAAGAGGGCGGGGCCGTCAGTTCAGGTAGTGCCGTGGGTCAGGCGGAGAGGTCGAAGCGGACGGGGTCGATACCCGCCGCGTCCAGCTCGGCCGTGGTGAAGCGCAGCGGCTCGGCGTTCGGGCGCTTGGAGTCGCCCATGGCCCACGCGTCCGGCCCGATCTTCGCGAGGGTCACGCACGCCTCGCCGTCCGGGTGGGTACTGCCGCCGCACGCCTTCGAGAACTCGGCTCCCTCGATGGGGAGCCCGTACAGGTCGGTCATCGTTGTTCCCTTCCTGATCTGCTTCACAGCCGGGCGAGTGCCGACTGCGCCCCGCCCGTGATGGGCGGGAGTCGATGGGTGCTTCGGTTTCCCGGGGCCGAAGCGGTTGCCCTCACCGCCGACGGCAGCACTCCCGTCAAGGAGCGGACCGGGCCGGAACCTGGGCACGTCAACCCAGACGAGACACGTCCTGCCTCTGCTCGACGGCTTGTCGATCGGGGGACTGCCTGCCTCCTGCCGGGAGGGCAGCGGTGACAGGATTCTGTGACGGCTCAGGAAGCCGAGGGCACCCGCAGTGCCTCGGCGATCTGCTCGACCGCATCAGCGCGGATCATCCCGAGATGGACATACGCCTGACCGGTGTGCGTCACCACGGGCCGGACACTGCTCCACGCGGACTCCGGAACTCCGAGCGCGGCGAGTGCCGCGCGTATCGACTCCGTCGCGTCCGTCGCCTGAGCCCTGGTGTCCCTCCACAGCTGCATGTCCATCAGTGGCCGGTCCCGTGCATCCGGAGCAGGATGTTGCAGTCGGCGACCGTGGTGCTGTCGCGCTCCATCCCGGCTGCCTTCCGAAGCTGTGCCAACCGCGCGCACTCGGGACAGCCAGGCACCGGGCGGGGCGCAGGGCGCTCCTCCCGAATCGGCAGCTCAACCGGCCCTTCCTGCCACCGCGTGGGTTCTGTCCTCGTCACCGTTGCGCCCTCCCTGTCCGCTTCCGAGGTCGATGCACAGACCGTAGGGAGCGGCGTTGGAGCGGGTCCACGCTGTTGCACGCGGTTGCACGGATTCACCCGAGGGCGGCGAGAGCCTTCGTAATCAGGGCGCGGGCTTCGGCTCCGCGCACGGCGGATCGGGACAGCTCGGAGAAGGCACGCAGGTAGGTACGGATCTCGCCGGGCGCAGTCAGGTTTATCTCTGCTGTGAGAGTCTCCACCGCCACCTGTCGGTCGTCGAAGGCGTAGAAGGCTTCGAGCGGCCAGACGGTACGGCGGGCCCGTACGGGGATGATGCCGAGGGATACGTTCGGCTGCCCCATCACCGAGAGCACGTGTTCAAGCTGCGCCGCCATCGCGGCGTCGTCGCTCACCCGGTAGTAGAGAACCGTCTCTTCGAGCACCAGGGCGAACCGGTGGTCCCCTTCCCGGATCACGCGGGACCGCTGGGTCCGAGCCTGCACGGCCTCGGCCACATCGTCCGGGGTTCCCTGGAAGGCCGTGATGGACCGCAGCAGCCCTGTCGCGTAGCCGGGGGTCTGGAGCATCCCCGGCATGACGTTCGAGGCGTACACGCGAAAGGAGCGGGTCCGCTGGTACAGCGGGACGGTCTGCTCGTGAACGCGCCGCATCCCGTCACGGTGGAGCTGCCGCCACTCGACGTACATCGACTCTGCGTTTCGTGACGCGGCGATCAGATCAGCCGCGTGATCGTCAGCCCCGCAGGCAGCGCACCAGGCACGGATGTCTGCGTCCGAGGGCGGCGTCTTGCCCCGCGCGATCCGGGATGACTTCGACTTGTGCCAGCCGCACCGAGCGGCCAGCTCATGCCCGGTCAGACCAGCGTCTTGCATGAGGTGCTGCAAGCGGGCAGCCACAGCGCCTCGCGCCGCTTGGGCGCTGGAGAGCGGAGAGGAAGGCATGAGCTGACCGGTCAGGAATCAGACGGCGTACTTCTCGTGCGGGATGGCTCGCTCCCACACCGCTTCGAACGCCGACGCGCACAGCTCAACTGCGGCAGGGGCTTCCGTCTGGTCGGTGTGGACCCACCGGCCGACGCCGTCGAAGACGTTGAACTGGACAAGGCGGCCGTCGAACAACCAGAAGTCGTTGCCCGGCAGGGCCAGGTCCGAGGCATTGCGACGGGGCAGCCAGCGGATCTGCTCTCCGGCCGCCACGTTAGTGAAGGTGCCCGAGTGCTCGAAGGCGATGTAATCGCTGACCGGCTCCGAGACGACGCGGGCACGTCGGATGACCACACCCTTGGCCGTGACCTCCTGAACGAGGTCGAGCCAGGGACGCCACCATGAACCCCGGTCCTCCGGGTCGAGCCGGCGCCCTTGCTTCCACGCGGCGAAGCCTTCGATCTCGTTCTCGACTCCGTACGTGTCGCGCATCTCAAGATGCACGGCTGACTCCCGCACTGACCTGATGAGGTCAGAAAAGTCAGTTTCGGAACCCTGACCACCGACTCATGCCCGGGGATCGGCACATCCCGCGAACTCTCGTCCGTGGTCCGCTCGTCTGCCGTCCACCCCTGGATCACAAGATCCTTCGAGTCCTGGTCCACCCACACAGCGGGTGATCCGTGATCTCCGGACTCGGGATCTTTACCGACGAACCGTAAGGCCATGGCGTCCCTCCTTGTCGCGCGCGTTGCGCCTGGTTGCACGACCTTCACTCTGCCGGAACCCGAGGGTCAAGAGGGCGTGTTCGCCCTCATCCGACTTGATGCTCTTCATCGGTGCCACGCAGAGGACGCCCGGGCCCTTACGGCCCGGACGCCTCTGTTCATCGCCCCCAGCCCTCTCGGATCTCGGAACGCTCCGCCTCTCTCATGCCGACGAGCTCCTCAAGTGGGAGTCGGAGTGGTCGCCGCGCGTGGGAGGGTGTTCCCGTGCCGTTGGCCTTCCACGACCAGGCGGCCTTGCGGTCCCCGCGCGTGTGGCGACGGCCCCACGGCAGCCCCTCCCGTTAGCGACGAGCCCAAGCCGTCGTCCCCGCCGACGTGAGCCCCTCACGGCCCCCGCGCCCCCCGCGCTGCCGCTTCCGCCGCCGCTCCCCGATCCCTGCTGTCCTCGCGCAGCGTCAACGCAGCCAGCGGCACGGCCCCCGGCATCCGATCGGCGGGCCCTGCGGCCGTTCGCCGCCGACTCCCCATCCGTACGTCAACTGGACGACATCCGGACGTCCGCGCCCGCTCGGACCGGCCTCACCCCAGCCCCTCCTCCACCAGCGCCGCCCACTGCGCCACCACCCGCGCGCGCCGGGCGGTGTCGTCGGTGAGGAGGTTGGCCAGGCCCAGGCCGCGGGCCATGTCCAGCAGGCCCTGGACCGTCTCGCGGGCCCCGGGGCGGGACTCGTCGGCGCCCAGGAGTTCGACGGCGATCCGGTGGGTCTCGCGGCCCACCCGCGCCTCCAGCTCCGTCACCCGCGGCCGCAACTGCTCCTCGTTCGACGCCGCCACCCACAGCTGCAGCGCCGCCCGGAACAACGGCCCCGTGTACAGGTCCACCAGCGCCGCGACCACCTCCGCGCGCCCCTGCACGGGGAGCGCGCGCAGGGCGGCGGAGCGCTCCTCCGCCACGTACTCCACCGCCCCCGTGAACAGGTCCTCGCGGGTCGGGAAGTGGTGCTGGGCCGCGCCCCGCGAGACCCCGGCCCGCTCGGCGACCACCGAGACGGTGGAGCCCGCCCAGCCGTGTTCGGCCAGACAGGCCACCGCCGCCTCCAGGAGCCGCTGCCGGGTCGCCCGGCTGCGGTCCTGCTTGGGCGCGTGCACCGCTTTAGGACTGGAGGGGGAAGAGGAGGAAGAGGTCACCGCACCCATACCGGGTCCCGTCGTTCGAGGAAGGCCGTCATCCCCTCCCTCGCCTCGTCGGAGGCGAACAGTTCCGCTGAGCGGGCGATGAGGTCTTCGGCGTACTGGTCGAAGCTTCTCAGCACCGTAGCCGTGACCAGCTCCTTCGATGCGGCCAGCCCCTGCGGTGACGCCCTGCGCACCCCGTCCAGGACCGGTACGAGCGCCTTGTCCACGTCCTCGGCGGAGACCGTCACCAAGCCGATCCGTGCCGCCTCCGCCGCGTCGAACCGCTCCCCCGTGAGGAAGTACCGGTGCGCCGCCGTACGGTCCATGCGCGGCAGCAGCGTCAGCGAGATGACCGCGGGTGCCAGCCCCAGCCGCGACTCCGTGAGCGCGAACGTCGACGCCGGGCCCGCCACCGCGATGTCGCACGCCGCCAGCAGGCCCAGGCCGCCCGCCCGGACGTGCCCGTCGACCCGCGCCACCACCGGCTTCGACAGCGCCACGACCTCCCGCATCAGCCCCACGAACGCCGCCGGGTCCGGCGGCGCCTTCAGGTCCGCCCCCGCGCAGAACGTCGACCCGGTGTGGGCCAGCACCACCGCCCGTACGGTGGCGTCGGCGGCGCACGCCGCCAGGGACTCGCGCACCTCGCCCACCAGCTCCGCCGAGAGCGCGTTGCGGTTGGCCGGGGAGTCGAGGGTCAGCGTGAGGACGCCCCGCTCCTGCGTCCGTACGACCAGGGTCACCGTTCCTCCGAGATTCCCGAAGCATCCGTCTTCTCCCGGTCGCGCAGCTCGCGCCGGAGGATCTTGCCGGACGCCGCCCGGGGCACCACGTCCACGAACTCCGCCCGCCGCACCTTCTTGTACGGGGAGACCCGCTCGGCGACGTACGCGAGCACGTCGTCCTCGGTCAGCCCCTCCGCCCCCGGTGACCGGACCAGGAACGCCTTCGGGACCTCGTTGCCCTCGGCGTCGTACACCCCGATCACCGCCGCGTCCGCGACCTGCTCATGGGTCAGCAGCAGGGCCTCCAGCTCGGCCGGGGCGACCTGGTAGCCCTTGTACTTGATCAGCTCCTTGACCCGGTCGACGACGTACAGCCAGCCGTCCTCGTCCACCCGGCCGACATCGCCCGTGTGCACCCACCCGTCCGCGTCGATCATGTCGGCGGTGGCGTCGGGGCGGCCGAGGTAGCCCTTCATCACCTGCGGGCCCCGGATCAGGATCTCGCCGTCCGTCCCCGGCTCCGCGTCCCGCGCCGGGTCCTCCAGCGACACGATCCGCATCTCGGTGTTCGGCAGCAGCCTGCCCACCGTGCCCGGCGGCGGCCGTTCCGCGGAGAGCGGCACCACATGCGTGCCGGGCGACAGCTCCGTCATGCCGTACGCCTGCCGCACCGGCGGCAGCCCCAGCCGGGCCGAGCAGGCCGCCGCCAGCTCGGCGTCGAGCGGGGCGGCGGCGCTGACGATGTACCGGAGCGAGGACAGGTCGTACTCCCCCACCAGCGGGTGCTTGGCCAGCGCCAGCACGATCGGCGGAGCCACGTACAGACCGGTGATGCGGTGCGTCTGGATGGCCTCCAGGAACTGCGCCAGGTCGAAGCGGGGGAGGACGACGACGGTCGAGCCGCAGCGGAGAGGGGCGTTCATGAGAGCGGTGAGTCCGTAGATGTGAAAGAAGGGGAGAACCGCCAGAATTCGGTCGCCTTCCTCCATCGGGATGAACGGCCTCAGCTGCTCCAGGTTCGTCCCGATCGACCGGTGCGTCAGCATCACCCCCTTGGGCGTGCCCGTCGTACCGGAGCTGTACGGGAGGGCGGCGACGTCCTCGCCGGGGTCGATGGCGACGCTCGGTTCGGGTGCGGTGGAGGCCAGCATGTCCAGGACGGAGGTGTGGCCCTCCGCCTGGTCACAGACGTAGATCTCCTGTACGCCACCGGTGAGTTCGGCCGCCCGGCGGGCCGCCTCCAGCAGCGGGGAGACGGTGACGATCCACTTCGCACCGCTGTCGGACAGCTGCTTGGCGAACTCCTCGGGCGTGGCCAGCGGGTGGACCGTCGTGACCGAGGCGCCGGCGCGCGTGGCGCCGTAGAAGACCGCTGGATAGGCGATGGTGTTCGGGCTGTGCAGGGCGAGCACGTCGCCCTTCCGCAGCCCGGCCTCCGCGAGGGCGGCGGCGATGCGGCGGTGGAAGCCGTCGAGCTGGGCGTACGTGAGGGAGGCGCCGTTCACCCCGTCGATCAGGGCGACCGTGTCACCGAACTCCGCGGCCCCGCCGAGGACCGCGTCGTGGATGGGCGTGTCGAGGGCCGGTACGTCTGCGTACTCACTGCGGAACACCATGGCAGTACCCCTGTCGTCGCGGTGGCCCGCGCCGCCCGGGAGGAGAGGGTGGCGCGGGACGCCGTGCGGGTGTTGTGTGGAGAGTCAGAATCACCCCTGGGGCGGGGATCCGGGAGAGGCCGGACGGAAGTGGACCCGGAAGGGGACGGTCTCAGTACGACTTCGGCAGGCCCAGCGACTGGTGCGAGACGTAGTTCAGGATCATCTCCCGGCTGACCGGCGCGATCCGGGCCACCCGGGAGGCCGTGATCAGGGAGGCGAGACCGTACTCGCGGGTCAGGCCGTTGCCGCCGAGGGTGTGGACCGCCTGGTCGACCGCCTTCACGCAGGCCTCGCCCGCCGCGTACTTGGCCATGTTGGCCGCCTCGCCCGCGCCGACGTCGTCGCCCTCGTCGTAGAGCCGGGCCGCCTTCTGCATCATCAGCCGCGACAGCTCCAGGTCGATATGGGCGGTGGCGAGCGGGTGGGCGATGGCCTGGTGGGCGCCGATCGGGGCCTTCCAGACCTGGCGGGTCCGGGCGTACTCGACGGCTCGGCCGAGCGCGAACCGGCCCATCCCGATCCCGAACGCGGCCGTCATGATCCGCTCGGGGTTCAGCCCGGCGAAGAGTTGCAGCAGCCCCGCGTCCTCGTCCCCGACCAGGGCGTCTGCGGGCAGCCGCACGTCGTCGAGCACCAGCTCGAACTGCTTCTCGGCGGCGTGGAGTTCCATGTCGATCGCGTTGCGGCCGAAGCCTTCCGCATCGCGCGGGACGATGAACAGGCAGGGCTTCAGCCTGCCCGACCGGGCGTCCTCCGTACGGCCCACGATGAGCGTGGCGTCGGCTATGTCGACGCCCGACACGAAGACCTTGCGGCCGGTGAGCACCCAGTCCGTGCCGTCGCGGCGGGCGGTGGTGGTGATCCGGTGGGAGTTGGACCCGGCGTCCGGCTCGGTGATGCCGAAGGCCATGGTGAGGGTGCCGTCGGCCAGGCCCGGCAGCCACTGCTGCCTCTGCTCGTCCGTGCCGAAGCGGGCGATGACCGTGCCGCAGATCGCGGGGGACACGATCATCATCAGAAGCGGTGAGCCCGCAGCGCCCAACTCCTCCAGCACGATGGAGAGTTCGGCCATGCCGCCGCCCCCGCCGCCGTACTCCTCGGGGAGGTTGACGCCCAGGTAGCCGAGTTTGGCGGCCTCCGCCCACAGTTCGCGGGTGTGGGAGCCCTCGCGGATGACGGCGGTCATGTAGTCGCGCCCGTACCGCTTGCCGAGGGCGGCGACGGCGGCGCGGAGCGCCTGGTGCTCTTCGGTTTCGAGTGCGGCGGTACGGACGGGGCTCATGCGGTCTCCTCCGGTGCGGGGGCGCCATCGGCGCGTTCCTGGACTACGGCGAGCAGGGTGCCGACCTCGACCTGGTGACCGGGGGCGGCGTGCAGGGCGGTGAGGGTGCCGGAGGCGGGGGCGAGGACGCGGTGCTCCATCTTCATCGCCTCCAGCCAGATCAGCGGCTGCCCGGCCTCGACCACGGCCCCCGGCGCCAGGCCCTCCGCGAGGCGGACGACGGTGCCGGGCATGGGGGCGAGGAGGGAGCCGGGGGCGGTCCGGGTCGCGGGGTCGGTGAAGCGGGGCAGGGCGGTGAAGGTGTACGAG
The DNA here is from genome assembly GCF_056436485.1 of Streptomyces sp. NPDC043746. NCBI lineage: Bacteria > Bacillati > Actinomycetota > Actinomycetes > Kitasatosporales > Streptomycetaceae > Streptomyces > Streptomyces sp. NPDC043746. The sequence continues at coordinate 66,226 of NZ_JBWKCM010000031.1, forward strand.
GCTCCGGCGGTGTCCACGTGGAGCCGATCGCCGCCCCGGACGACGGTGAAGTGGCGTGATACGCCGTCCAGTTCGAGCGTGACGCGGCCGGGGGCGACGGAGACGACCCGGATGCCGTCCGTCTCGAACGGCTCCGGGATGCCGGTGCGCGGGGTGCGGTAGGCGATCTCGTGCTCGGTGCCGTCGGGTTCGCTGCGATAGCGCTTGACCTGCGGCTGGGAGGGGACGTTGCGCCAGGCGCCGAAGCGGCTGGGGGCGGGGCCCGTGCCGTGCGTGGTGGCGGCGACGGCTTCGGCCAGGGTGGCGGCGAGGGCGGCCGTCGCCGGGTCGCCGCCGGAGGCGGTGACGGCGGGGGCGGGCAGGGCGGTCAGGGCGGGGAGGTGGCGATCGTAGAAGCCGGTGTCGAGGCGGCCCGCCACGAAGTCCGGGTGGCGCAACGACCGCACGAGCACGGCCCGGTTGGTGACCGGGCCGTGGATACGGGCGCGCTCCAGGGCCCCGGCGAGCAGTCGGATCGCAGCCGTACGCGTCGGGGCGTGGGCGATGACCTTGGCGAGCATCGGGTCGTAGTGGACGCCGACGGTGTCGCCGCCGGTGTACCCCGTGTCCAGGCGCAGGCCGGGCGCGTCGGGCACCTCCAGTGTGAGCAGTGCTCCCGTCTGCGGCTGCCAGTCGCGCGCCGGGTCCTCGGCGTAGAGCCGGGCCTCCACCGCGTGGCCGGACGGCGCCGGGGGCGCGGGCAGCGGCTCCCCCTCCGCCACCCGCAGTTGCAGCGCGACCAGGTCGACCCCGAACACGGCCTCGGTCACGGGGTGTTCGACCTGGAGGCGGGTGTTCATCTCCAGGAAGTACGGTCGCCCCTCGGCGGAGACCAGGAACTCCACGGTCCCCGCCCCCCGGTAACCGACCGCCCGCGCCGCCGCCACCGCGGCGTCGTGGAGCCGGGTGCGCAGGGCGTCGTCCAGGTCGGGGGCCGGGGCCTCCTCGATGACCTTCTGGTGGCGGCGCTGGAGCGAGCAGTCCCGGGTGCCGAGCGCCCACACGGTGTCGTACGCGTCCGCCATGACCTGCACCTCGACGTGCCGGCCCCGCTCCACGTACGGCTCCGCGAACACCTCCCCGTCCCCGAAGGCCGACGCGGCCTCGGCGGCGGCTGCCAGCAACTCACCACCCAGTGAGTCGAGTTCGCGGACGATCCGCATTCCCCGTCCGCCCCCGCCCGAAGCGGCCTTCAGCAGCAGCGGCAGATCGCCTTCCCCAGCCGTCGCCGGGTCCACGGGGGCCAGCAACGGCACTCCCGCCCCGGCCATCAGCTGCTTGGCCCGGGTCTTGGAGGCCATCAGCTCGATGGCCTTGACCGGCGGTCCCACCCAGACCAGCCCCGCGTCCTGCACCGCGGCGGCAAAGGCGGCGTTCTCGGAGAGGAAGCCGTAGCCGGGGTGCACGGCGTCCGCCCCGGCTGCCAGGGCCGCTGCCACGACGAGGTCGCCGCGGAGATAGGTGTCGGCGGGGGCGGCGCCCGGCAGCCGTACGGCGAGGTCCGCCTCGCGTACGTGCAGGGCGTCGGCGTCCGCGTCGGAGTACACGGCGACCGTGGTGATGCCCAGGTCGCGGCAGGTGCGGAAGATCCGGCAGGCGATCTCGCCCCGGTTGGCGGCGAGAAGGGTCGTGATGGTCATCCGGGCCTCACATTCGGAAGACGCCGAAGCCGCCGCGGGCGCCCTCGACCGGTGCGGTGTGGATCGCGGACAGGCACATCCCGAGGACGGTCCGGGTGTCGCGCGGGTCGATCACCCCGTCGTCGTACAGCCGCCCGGACAGGAACATCGGCAGCGACTCCGCCTCGATCTGCTGCTCCACCATGGCGCGCAGCCCGGCGTCCGCCTCGTCGTCGTACGGCATCCCCTTCGCGGCGGCCGACGCGCGGGCCACGATGGAGAGGACCCCGGCCAGCTGCTGCGGACCCATGACGGCGGACTTGCTGCTCGGCCAGGCGAAGAGGAAGCGCGGGTCGTAGGCGCGCCCGCACATGCCGTAGTGCCCGGCCCCGTACGAGGCGCCCATGAGGACCGACAGATGGGGGACGCGGGAGTTCGCCACCGCGTTGATCATCATCGCGCCGTGCTTGATGATGCCGCCCTGCTCGTACTCCTTGCCGACCATGTAGCCGGTGGTGTTGTGGAGGAACAGCAGCGGGATGTCCCGCTGGTTCGCCAACTGGATGAACTGGGCGGCCTTCTGCGACTCCTCGCTGAACAGCACCCCTTGCGCGTTGGCGAGGATGCCCACCGGGTAGCCGTGCAGCCGCGCCCATCCCGTGACCAGGCTCGTCCCGTACAGCGGCTTGAACGGGTCGAAGTCCGAGCCGTCGACCAGCCGGGCGATCACCTCGCACGGGTCGAAGGGCACCTTCAGATCGCCCGGCACGATCCCGAGCAGCTCCTCCTCGTCGTACTTCGGCGGCTCGGCGGGCCCCGGATCGGCGTGTGCCTTGCGCCAGTTGAAGCGGGCGACGATCCGCCGTGCCTGCCGGACCGCGTCCTGCTCGTCGACGGCGAAGTGGTCGGCCAGCCCCGACGTCCGGGCGTGCATCTCGGCCCCGCCCAGGGACTCGTCGTCGCTCTCCTCGCCGGTGGCCATCTTCACCAGGGGCGGCCCGCCGAGGAAGACCTTGGAACGCTCGCGGATCATCACGGCGTGGTCGGACATTCCGGGGACGTACGCGCCTCCGGCGGTCGAGTTGCCGAACACCACGGCCACGGTGGGGATTCCGGCCGCCGAGAGCCGGGTGATGTCCCGGAAGAGCGCCCCGCCCGGGATGAAGATCTCCTTCTGGGAGGGCAGATCGGCGCCGCCCGACTCCACCAGGCTGATGCACGGCAGCCGGTTGGCGAAGGCGATCTCGTTGGCGCGCAGGGCCTTCTTCAGCGTCCAGGGGTTCGAGGCCCCGCCGCGCACGGTCGGGTCGTTGGCGGTGATCAGGCACTCGACGCCCTCCACCACCCCGATACCGGTGATGAGCGAGGCGCCGACCGCGTAGTCACTGCCCCAGGCGGCCAACGGCGACAGCTCCAGGAACGGGGTGTCGGGGTCGACGAGCAGCTCGATCCGCTCGCGGGCCGGGAGCTTGCCGCGCTCGCGGTGCCGGGTCACGTACTTCTCGCCGCCGCCCGCGAGCGCCTTGGCGTGCTCGGCCTCCAGCGCTTCGATCTTCTCCAGCATGGCCGCTCGGTGGGCAGCGTATTCGGGGCTGTCGGTGTCGAGCGCTGTGGGCAGGACGGTCATGCGGTCACCTCCGGTGCGGGGGCAGTGCCTTCCAGCAGGGCCACGGGGATCGGCAGCCACCGTGACCGCAGCCACTCCCCCACCGCCTTGGCCTGCGGGTCGAAACGCGCCTGGGACGCGACGCCCTCCCCCAGGAGGCCACGTACGGTGAAGTTCAGGGCACGCAGATTGGGCAGAACATGGCGCACGACGGCCAAGTCGCCCGTCTCCGGCAGGAGTTCCTTGAACCGGTCGACGGTCAGCTCATGCGCCAGCCACCGCCAGGCGTCGTCGCTCCGCACCCAGACGCCCACGTTGGCGTCACCGCCCTTGTCCCCGCTACGGGCCCCCGCGACGAGCCCGAGGGGCGCGCGGCGGGTGGGGCCGGAGGACGGATACGGCGCGGGGAGCGGCGGTTCGCCGACCTCGGCCAACTCCTGCGTGCGGATGGGCGGTTCGATGATCATGCGGCTTCCGTCCGGCAGCACGGCGATGTGCTCGACCTCTTCCGTCGGTACGTGGACCGCCTCGAACACTCCGTAGGGCGCGCCCTTTCCGGGCGGGGCGGTGACGTGGAAGCCCGGGTAGCTGCCGAGGGCCAGTTCGACGGCAGCCCCGGAGACCGCCCGGCCCACCGCCTCCGCGTCCTGGTCGCGGACGGTGAGCCGGAGCAGCGCGCCGGCCCTCTCCTCGGTGTCGGCGTCGGGCCGGTCGGTACGGACCAGCTCCCACCGCACCTCGGCCGGCGGCCGCCCGCCGCCCCGCTCCAGGGCGTCACCGAACTGCGCTCGGACCAGCTGCGACTTGGCCTCCACGTCCAGGCCCGTGAGGACGAAGACGACCTCGTTGCGCCACCCGCCGAGCCGGGTGAGCCCGGCCTTCAGCGTAGGCGGCGGGGCCTCGCCGCGCACCCCGTCGACGCGCACCCGGTCCGGGCCGCCGGGCGTGAGCCGTACGGTGTCGAGGCGGGCGGTGACGTCGGGTCCGGCGTACCGGGCTCCCCCGGTCTCGTACAGGAGTTGGGCGGTGACCGTCCCGATGTCGACGACACCTCCCGTACCGCCGTGCTTGGTGATCACGGACGACCCGTCGGCGTGGATCTCGGCGAGCGGGAAGCCCGGGCGGCGCAGGAGGGCGGGGTCGTGATCCCCGAAGAAGGCGTAGTTGCCGCCGGTGGCCTGCGTACCGCACTCCAGGACGTGTCCGGCGACCACGGCCCCGGCGAGGGCGTCCAGGTCGTCCGGCCCCCAGCCGAAGTGGGCGGCGGCCGGGCCGGTGACGAGGGCCGCGTCGGTGACCCGGCCGGTGACGACGACATCGGCCCCGGCCCGCAGGCAGGCGGCGATCCCGGCTCCGCCGAGGTAGGCGTTGGCGGTGAGGAACCCCTCGGGCACGGGCAGGCCGTCGCCCTCGACATGGGCGACGGTGACCGGGACGTGGACCCTGGCCGCCAACTTCCGTATTGCGTGGGCCAGTCCGGACGGGTTCAGCCCACCCGCGTTGGTGACGATCCGCACGCCGCGCTCGTGGGCGAGGCCGAGCCCTTCTTCGAGCTGGCGCAGAAAGGTGGTGGCGTACCCCTTCTCCGGGTCCTTGAGGCGGCTGCGGCCGAGGATGAGCATGGTCAGCTCGGCCAGGTAGTCGCCGGTCAGGACATCGAGGGGACCGCCGGTGAGCATCTCGCGCACGGCGTCGAAGCGGTCGCCGTAGAAGCCGGAGGCGTTGCCGATCCGGAGGGCGGGGGCGGGCCCCGGGAGGCCGCTCACCGGTCGCCGCGTCCCGCTTGCCCGGCCTGCTCCGCCCGGGGCGGGCGGCCCGGCCCGGGGGGTCCGGCGAAGGCCTGGGCGATGGAGAGCCACTGGTCCGCCTCGCGCCCTTCGGCGGTGACGGCGAGGTCGGCGCGGTGGGCGCGCTGGGTGACCAGGAGGCAGAAGTCGAGGAGCGGCCCGGTGACACGCTGGGCGGCGCCTTCGGGTCCGTGGGCGATCAGGGTCCCGTCCGGCGCGGACAGTTCGACACGGAACTCCTCCTCGGGCGCGGTGATCCCCCGTACCGCGTAGGCGTAGTTCCGGGCCCGTACCCCGATCCGGGCGACATGCCGCAGCCGGGCGGTGGGGGTCCGGGCCACCCCGAGGGCGTCGGCGACGTCCTGGCCGTGGGCCCAGGTCTCCATGAGCCGGGCGGTCGCCATTGAGGCGACGCTCATCGGCGGCCCGTACCAGGGGATCCGGGTCCCCGCCGGGGCCTCCCGCAGCACCGTGTCGAGCCGCTGCCGCCCCTGCCGCCACCGGGCGAGCAGCGCGTCGGGGGTGTGGGCGGCGACCAGCGCGTCGGCGGCCTCGCCGACGAAGGACTCCGGGGCGGCGAGCGCCTTGGCCACCTCGTCGGCGAACCGGTCCTGTTCGGTGGCCGCCAGCAGCGCGACCTCGTCAGTCCAGGCGAGGTGGGCGATCTGGTGCGCGAGCGTCCACCCCTCGGCCGGGGTCGGGTCCCGCCACCGGTCGGGACTCAACGCACGGACCAGCAGATCGAGTTCGCCGCTCTCCTCGCGCAGATCGTCGACCACCGCTGCGACATCGGACACGTGCGCTCCCCTCGGGACCCGGTGTGGTGCCCAGGAGCATGGCAGCGACCCAGGAAACAATCAAGCACGCTTGCATGATTTTCTGTCCGTACTCTGCCGGTCCCCCGGTACGCCAGGCCGTCCGCCAGGTGCGTTGCGCGCAGCCACCGGTTGCCACGCTCCGGGGCGGTTTCCCTGTTCGGAAAGGTCGAGGCCTGCCGCGTGATGTCCGCCCGGCGCGCTTCCGTGGCGCTGCCCTTCCGGCGGAGGGCGCCGGAGGAGCCCACCGATGTCCGGTTCCCGTTCCTGACGCCCGCGTGACGCCCGGCGCCGCTGCTAATCTCCGCCGATGACCGTCGAACCGCACCTGGTGGAACCGCACTTCGACCGTGACCGGCTCGTCCTGGAAGAGCGCCGCCTAGCCGGATTCCTCCGCTACGCCTTCCCCGGTACCGCGACGGAGTCCTCGGGCCCGCTGTGCGCGCTCTCCCTGGACGAGGCCCTGCACGCGCGCATATGGCCCACCGGCACGGCGGAGGCCGTCCTGCGGGCCTGGGCGACGGAGGCCGGGCCGACGGGGTCGGTCGAGGTGGAGGTGGACGATCCGGCCGCCGCCCCTCCCGTACGGGTCCGGGCCGGGGCGATCCTGATCCGGGACGGGCACATGCTGCTCATCCGCTTCCAGGAGCCGGACGAGGACGGCCCGTACTACGAGATACCGGGCGGCGGGGTGGAGCCGGGCGAGACGCCCGAGGAGGCCGCCGTACGCGAGCTCCGGGAGGAGACCGGCCTCCACGGGAGCGTCGGGCGCGAGGTGGCGCGGGTCTGGAGGGGCGGTCGGCACGAGCACTACTTCCTCATGGCGGCCGAGGGCCCGCTCGGGCCCGCCGAGACCCTGGACACCTACGGCGGTGTCCTCGTCTGGCTCCCCGTGGAGGATCTTCCCGCGACCCCGCTCTGGCCGCGTCGGCTCTCCTGGCGGATCGAGCACTGGCACCGGACGGGGTGGCCGGCCCACCCGGCCGAACTCGCCGACTCCATCACCGACCTACGGGCTCCCTGCACCTGGTGACCGCGCGGGCGGCGGGTCCGCCCGGGAGGTTCGAGCGGCCGGTATCGACCGGTGGGTGAGGACCGGGGAGGCCCTTCCGGAGCCGTGGCAGGCATGCTCGCATCGGAATCACCCGAGGAGAAGAGGCCGGACGCATGGCACGGTGGTTGCCGCTGGCGGCGGAGATGGAACCCGAGCGACGACGGCTGACGGAGCGGCTCCGGCTGCTGAAGGACCGTACCGGCCTGAGTCTGAACTCGCTGGCGGGGAAATCCTCGTACAGCGCCTCCTCCTGGCAGCGGTATCTCAACGCGACGTCGCTGCCCCCCTGGGCGGCCGTGGAAGCGCTCGGGAAACTCGGCGGAGCGGGTCGGCAGGATCTGGCCCGGCTGCGCGTGCTGTGGGAAGCGGCCGTGGAGGCCGCACAGGCGGAACAGCCAGGGGTGGCGGGGGAGGCACGGCAGGCCACCCGGAAGAGTGATCCGATTGCGGACAACTCCAGCCCTCGGGCCGTCCGATCCGCCCAGCCCGCCCAGCCCGCCCAGCCATCGGAACACCGGGAAGAGCCGCGGGAAGCGAAGCCCCGGGTTCAGCGGTCACAGCGGACGCCGGGGGCGGGGGAACAGGAGCCGGAGCAGGAGCAGGAGCAGCGCTCGAAGTGGCGTTCGCCCGGCGCCGGTTCCCGGCGGGACCGCCGGGTTCGGACCGGGCTGCGGGCACGTTGGCTCGTGGCCGGGATCGCCGCGCTCCTCCTGCTGGCCGTGGCGAGGTCCTCGGTCAGGACGCCCGACGGCCCCTCATGGCCCTGGCCGGCCGAACCCGCGCCCGCCGCCGGAGCCCCGGACCGGGCGGCGCAGTGCCGGGGCCCCGACTGCGAGGGGCGGGACGCGGTCCGGACGGGGTGCGCGCGCGACGGGCGGGTCCTGGGACGGCTGTACCGCGACGCGCAGCGCCTGGAGCTGAAGCACAGTCCGCACTGCGGGACCGTGTGGGGCGAGGTGTCCCCCGTACACGGATCGGACCGGCTTTCCGTCAGCACACCGCTGCCGGCTCACCTGGACGAGCGGCCGGGCGTCGGCCGCACCCGCATGCTCCCGGTGCCGGACGAGGCGGGGACCGGCGCCCAGGTCTGTGTCCAGGTGCGGGGCGAGCACGCCTGCGTCGCCTCGGACAACCGCTCCTGGACGGACTGGGCACCCGGGTCAGCCGGGCGCCTTCGCGCACACGTCCAGGGTCGGGCGGTAGCGGTGCAGCGGCTTGTACCGGCCGGTGTCCTCCACCAGATACCTCCCGTCGCCGGCCCGCCGGAAGGGCACGGAGTGCTTCGCCCCCTCGTAGTACACGGTGCCCTCGCGCTCGGTGAGCCGCTCCCCCGCCTTCCTGAACGTCCTCGGACCGACGATGCCGTCGGCCGGCAGCCCGTGGTTGTTCTGCCAGGCCCGGGTGGCCCGGACCGTGGGCTCGTCGTAACGGCAGTCGATCCGTGACCGGTTGACATAGCCGTCGGCCCACAGCACGGCCTGCCACAGGGCGACCAGGTCGCTGTGGAGCGGAAGGTCCTCACCCAGGAGGCCTTCGTCGTCCCAGTGCCCGGCGAGCGGGCCGGTGCCGTGCACGTACGGCCTTTCCTGCGCCGCACGGGTCGCGGGGTGCGAGCGGTCGGCCGGTGAACCGGCAGCCGGGGAAAGGGATTCCCCCCTTCCCGAACAGCCGTTCACCACGAGAACGGCCGTCAGGGCGAAAGCCATTGACCATGACCGGTGCATGCGGTCTTCCTCACGCTGCCTGCCTTGTTCCCGTCAGTTTACGACTGGTCAGGCGCGGAAAAAGGGTGAAGGGAACAGGAAGAAAAGTCCGTATTTCAACTGGCTCCGTGTGGCCTTCCGGCAAAGGCGGTCGGCGGCCGAGGAAATGGTCTGCGTCTATGGCTGAGGGAGAATCCCGACCGGAGCGGCTGCATTCCGATGTCGGTCGTCTCGTCAGGGAGTTGCGCCGGGCGAAGGACACCGCGGGCCTGAGCCTGTCCGCCCTGGCCGAGGCGACTCCGTACAGCAAGTCGTCCTGGGAGCGGTTCCTCAACGGCTCGCAGTTCCCCCCGCGCGCCGCGGTCGAGTACCTGGCCGTGCGGACCGGTGACGGCGAGGGCGGCGAACGGCTGCTGGCCCTGTGGGAGGTGGCGGAGTGCGCCTGGAGCGGCCGGGCACGGACCACCGTGCGCGAGACGCCCCGCCCCGGCCCTTCGGCCGCGACCACGGCCGGGGCCGGTGACCGGAGCGGTACCGGTGAACCGGGCGGGACCGGTGCGCCGAGCGGGACCGGTGCGCCGAGCCGGGCCGACGGCGTCGGCGCAGCCGATGAGGCCGACGCAGGTGTCGCCGCCGGCGTACGGCACTCCCCGGCGCGGCCTCGTCGGGGAGTCCTGGCCCTCTGGGCCGCGGCGGCCGTGGCCCTCGCCGTCGTCTGCGCGGTCGCCGTGCTCCGCGCCTCCCCGGCCGACGATCCGGGCGCGGGATCCCCCTCCGGCGCCCCGGGCACCCAGGAGCCGCCGGTCACGGGGGTGGAGGCCCAGTGCTTCGGCACGGCGTGCGACGGCAGGGACGCGGTGGAGATGGGGTGCGGCGGCGACGCCTGGACCGCCGCGGTGAGCCAGGTGCGGGGGAGGTTCCTCGAAGTCCGCTACAGCAGTACGTGCAGGACCGCCTGGGCGCGCGTCAAATCCGCCGTTCCCGGGGACCGGGTGGAGGTCGTCCGGGAGGACGGCCGCACCTTCGACGAGGTGGTTCCCGACGATGCCAACCTCGCCGCCTTCACCTTCATGCTGTCGGCGCCTTCCCCCCGTCAGGTGCGGACGTGCTGGGAACTGACGACCGGGGAGAAGGGCTGCACACGGCACGGCAGCGACACACCCCTTCCGGGGGCCTCACCGGTGCCTTCATAGCCCGGCGTCCGGCCTCCGGCCGCGGCTCGGCGCGGGACAGCGGCGACGCCCGCCGGCGAGCCGCTGCACAGCGGTTCGCCGGCGGGCGTGCGGCCGACTACTTGATCCGGTAGCGGATGTTGGCGTTGATCTTCACCGGCTGGTCCCGGTCGGCCTGGATCTTGACCTTCTTGGCCTTTCCGCTGTTGTTCCAGAAGAGGGTGTATCCGGAGCCGGGCCGGACGTTGTACTTCTTGGCCAGCGCCTTCGACTTCTGGTTGGCGATCCGGAGGTCGATCGGCTTGTTCCCGGAGGACACCAGCTCGACTTCGAGGGTCTTCCCCTTCTTGACCGTGATGCTGCCGGCCTTCTTGCAGGTGGTCCACTTGTCCGTCTTGAGTACGCACTGGGTGTTCTTCGGCTTGGCCTTCGCGGCGACCGTCGCCGGAGCGGCGGGGGCGGCGGTGGCGGCCGGGGCGAGGGCGAGGCCACCGCCGAGGACGGCGGCCGCGGTGATCAGAGTCAGGGCCTGACGTGTTGCCATCACAGTCTCCTTCAGAGGACGTTCGCGGTTCGCCCGACGCGGCAGCGAGGTCCGCGGACCGTGCCGCCGGTCGGTACGTCACCGAGACTCCCCCCGTTCGCCGGGCCCCGTCCACGGAACCCTCCGACCCGGGCAATCGCGGGACAGTGCCCCTTCTGACCTGCGGATATACCGGAGCGGGTGACATCGTCGCGGGACGCTGGAGTGAGCGCCGGAGCGGGACGCCGAGGAGAGGCGCCGAAGCAGGGCGCACGCCCTCGCGGCTCACTCCTTCCGCCGGGCGCCCGCCTGGCTGCGTACCGCGCCCATGCTCGCCCCGATGACCAGGGCGATGGCGAGGGCGTCCGTGGTGGAGAGGGCCTGGTCGAGGATGAGGAAGCCCGCCCCGGCCGCGATGGCCGGTTCCAGGCTCATCATGACGGCGAACGTGGAGGCGGGCAGGCGGCGCAGGGCCATGAGTTCCAGGGTGTACGGGAGGACGGAGCTGAGGACCGCCACCGCCGCGCCGAGCGCCAGGGTGGAGGGGACCGTGAGCTTGGCACCGGACTCCCAGATGCCCAGGGGCAGCGAGAGCACCGCGGCGACCACCATCGCCAGGGCCAGCCCGTCGGCCTGCGGGAAGCGGCGGCCGGTGCGGGCGCTGAAGACGATGTACGCCGCCCACATCGCCCCGGCCCCCAGGGCGTACGCCGCACCGACCGGGTCCAGGCGGTCGAAGCCCCCGCCGCCGAGCAGGACCACACCGACCAGCGCGAGCCCCGCCCACACCACGTTGATCAGGCGGCGCGAGGCGAAGACGGAGAGCGCGAGCGGGCCGAGCACCTCCAGAGTGACGGCGATACCGAGCGGGATGCGGTCCAGCGCCTGGTAGAACAGCGTGTTCATGCCGCCCATCGCCACACCGAAGGCGAGCACCGTGCCCCAGTCGGCGCGCGAGTGGCCGCGCACCTTCGGCCGGCACACCACCAGCAGGATCAGCGCCGCCGCCGCCAGCCGCAGCGTGACCACGCCCAGCGCCCCCGCCTTCGGCATCAGCAGCGCCGCGACGGCCGAGCCGAACTGGACCGACAGACCGCCCGCGACCACCAGCGCGACCGGCACCAGCGCCGCACCCCTGCCCGGGCCGGAGCCCTTCCGGCCGACGGCGTCCAGAGCGGGTGCCGCCTCGGGTACGGCGACGGCCGCCGCGGCGGCGGGCTCCGAAGCACTGCGCTGGACGTTCACGGGCGGCCTTCCGGGGGTGCGGGGAGCGGGCGGGCGGCACGCCCGCGCCCACCCACGGTAGAGACCCGCGCGCCTCCCGTGAAATGACTTCTGCGCTCCGGTTATGCTCCGGACGCATGAGCCGACGGGAGCGCACCGCATGAACCGTTCCGAGGACCCGGGACACGCCGCGTCCTTCGACCACCGCCCCGCGCCCGCCTCCCGGGCCGTCGAACTCCGTCATCTGCGGGCCTTCCTCGCCGTCGCCGAGGAGGGCAACGTCACCCGGGCCGCCGCGCGCCTCGGCCTCACCCAGCCCGCCGTCTCCCGCACCCTCGCCGCCCTCGAACGCCACCTGGGCCTCCGGCTCGTCGACCGCTCCACCCACCACCTCGCCCTCACCCCCCAGGGCGTCGCCTTCCGCGACAAGGCCGCCGCCGCGGTCGCCGCCTTCGACGAGGCGCTCGACACCGGGCGGCTGCGCCACTGGCCGCTGCGGCTCGGGCACGCCTGGTCGGCCTTCGGCCCGTACACGACACCGCTCCTGCGGACCTGGCGGGAACGCCACCCGGCCACCCCGCTGGAGCTGCTCCGGATCGACGACCGCACCGCCGGGCTCACCCGGGGCGAGGTCGACGCGGCGCTGCTGGGGGGGGGGGGGGGGGGGGGGGGGGGGGGGGGGGGGGGGGGGGGGGGGTGGGGGGGGGGGGGGGGGGGGGGGGGGGGGGGGGGGGGGGGGGGGA
>NZ_JBWKCM010000032.1:0-73096 GCF_056436485.1 Streptomyces sp. NPDC043746
AGCTACCTCGCCGGCCTCCACCTCCGCGCCTCCATGATCTGGATCAAGGACCTCACACGAGCAGCACCTTGATCACAACCGAATACGCTCCCTAGCCGAGGAGGGGGCGGGGCGCCGTCGCCGTACTCAGGTGACGGCGCCCGCGCGCGGTCCCTCAGGCGACCAGCGTCGACGCGAACTGCTCCAGCGCCTCCACCACCATCGCGTGGTCCTCCGCCTGCGGCAGCCCCGAGACGGTGACCGTGCCGATCACGCCCGCCCCCTCCACCGCGATCGGGAACGAGCCGCCGTGCGCCGCGTACGTGTCCGGGTCCAGGCGGGACGACTCCTCGAACGTCGTCCCCTTCGCCCGGAACCGGGTGCCGACCAGATACGAACTCTCGCCGTACCGCTCGACCACCTTCCGCTTGCGGTCGATCCAGGCGTCGTTGTCCGCGCTGGAGCCGGGCAGCGCCGCGTGGAACAGCTGCTGCGCCCCGCGCCGGATGTCGATCGCCACCGGGGCGTGCCGCTCCCGGGCCAGTGCGACCAGCAGGCTGCCGAGCGCGAACGCGTCGTCATGGCCGAAGCGGGGGAGGGCGAGCCGGCGTTCCTGGGCGATCAGCTCGGAGATCGTGGGGGAGGTGGTGGTCATGCGGTGGGCCGCTCCTCGTCGGGCAGATTTCCGGGCAGGGTCACGGTGACGCCCTCGCGGGCCGAGCGGCAGGCGGCCTCCAGGACGTCCAGGGCGGCGGCCGCCTGGAGCGCGGTGACCGGGTTCTCGCCGGTGGAGCGCAGGGCGGCGGCGACGGCGGCGTAGTACGCCGGGTAGGCGCCGGGCAGCGTACGGACCGGGGTGCCGCCGCCGGTCAGCGGGGACTCGCCGGAGCCGATCCGGCCCCACAGGCTCTCCACCTCCTCGCCCCACGGCTCGCCACCGGCGGCCTGGGGGCGCTTCCCCTCGCGCAGGGCCGCCTCCTGGGGGTCCAGGCCGTACTTCACATAGCCCGCCGCCGAGCCGAGCACCCGGAAGCGCGGGCCGAGCTGGGCCGTGGTGGCGCTCACGTACAGATGCGAGCGGACCCCGTTCGCGTGCGTGATCGCGATGAACGTGTCGTCGTCCGCCGCCGCGCCCGGACGCCGTACGTCGGCCTCCGCGTACACCCGTACCGCCGGGCCGAACAGCACCAGCGCCTGGTCGACGACATGGCTGCCCAGGTCGTACAGCAGTCCGCCGATCTCCTCCGGGTCGCCCGACTCGCGCCAGCCGCCCTTCAGTTGGGGGCGCCAGCGCTCGAACCGGGACTCGAAGCGCCGCACCTCGCCCAGTTCGCCGTCGGCGATCAGCGCGGCGAGCGTTCGGAAGTCGTTGTCCCAGCGGCGGTTCTGGAAGACCGAGAGCAGCAGTCCGCGCTCCTCGGCCAGGGCTGCCAGCTCGCGCGCCTCGGCGGCGGTCCCGGCGATCGGCTTGTCCACGACCACCGCAAGGCCCGCCGTGAGCGCGGCCGTCGCGAGGGAGACGTGCGTCTTGTTCGGGGAGGCGATCACGACCAGGTCCAGATCGTCCGCGCGCTCCCACAGCTCGTCCGGCGAGGCGGCGAACCGGAGGTCGGGATACGCGGCGCGGGCCTCGGCCCGCCGCTCCTCGTTCGCCGTCACGACGGTGTCGAGGGTCAGGCCCTCGGTCGCGGCGATCAGCGGGGCGTGGAAGACGGAACCGGCCAGGCCGTAGCCGACGAGCGCGACGCGGAGGGGAGCGCCGTGGAGAAAGGCGTCGTGGAGAGGGGCGCCCTGGAAAGGGGCGTTGGCAACCATGCGTTCCACTTAAGCAACGCTGTTGCCAAAGTGCAAGCGACCGGCACAATGGGGTGGTGAAGAGGAGCGAACCGTGAACGGGAGCCTGACGAAGGCCCAGGCGGGGGTGGGTCTGCCCGCCCTGCGCCACCACAACGCGGCCCTGGTCCTGGACCTGCTGCGGGAGGCCGGGGCGGAGGGCGTCAGCCGGCTGGAGCTGGCCGAGCGCACCGGGCTCACCCCGCAGGCCGTCAGCAAGATCACCGCCCGGCTGCGGGCCGAGGGGCTGGCCGTGGGCGCCGGGCTGCGGCCCTCCACGGGCGGCAAGCCGCGTACGGTGCTCCGGCTCGTCCCCGACGCCCAGTTCGCCGTCGGCCTCCACCTGGACCGGGACGGGCTCACCGCCGTCCTGGTCGACCTGGCCGGCCGCTCGGTCGCGGTGACCTCCGCCCCCCTCGACTTCGGAGCCCCGGCAGAACGGGTGCTCGGCGCGGCGTCGGACGCCGTGCGGGACCTGCGCGCGGCCGAGCCGCACAAGCCGGTGCTGGGGGTGGGGGTCGCCGTACCGGGGCCGCTCGACCACCGGGACGGTGTGCTGCACCGGGTCACCGGCTTCCCGCAGTGGGACGGCTTTCCGCTCCGCGACGTGCTGGCCGGGCTGACCGGGCTGCCGGTCACCGTCGACAAGGACACCAACGCCGCTGCCCTGGCCCTGGCCCTTTCGCCGAGCGAGCCGCGCGGTGACTTCGCCTATCTCCACCTCGGTACGGGGCTCGGCGCCGGGCTCGTCCTGGGCGGCGAGGTGCACCGGGGGGCGCGGACGGGGGCCGGGGAGTTCGGCCACCAGATCCTCCAGCTCGACGGGCCCCTGTGCGAGTGCGGCGGGCGCGGCTGCATCGAGGCGCTCTGCCTGGCCGCCGAGGCCCGCGGCGACCGCGCGGAGGCGGCCCGGGTCCTGGGCGCGGGCGCGGCGAACCTGGTCGGGCTCCTCGACATCGACCGGATCGTGCTGGGCGGGCGGACGGTGGCGGCCGACGAGGACGCGTACGTACGGGGCGTCCGCGCCGTGATCGCCGAGCGGGCGACCCGGGGCGCGGGCGGCGCCCATGCGGCCGTCACCGTCGCGGACGGCGGCGACCGGCCCGTCGCGGAGGGCGCGGCCCAACTCGTGCTCGCGCCGGTCTTCGGGCGGGTGGGGGAGCGGGGGTAGGGGCCCTCCCCTCCAGAGCGGCCGGGGGGCGTCAGGGGGTGGGTTCCTGGGCGGTGGTGTCCTGGGCGCCCGGCCGGGCCTCGGTGGGGGCGGGGGAGGCGGTGGAGTCGGGGCATGGCGCGGAGTCGGGCGAGGGTGCGGTGCCGGCGGGGGCGCGCACCAGGAGTACGGCGAGCGCGGGGGCGGCCAACGCCTGGTATCCGGCCCATATCTCGCCCCCGGCCGTGCTGCCCAGCCAGGCCGCCCCGAGTGCGACGGCGGTCGCCACCGTCCAGCCGATGTCGTAGGTCCGCATGAGCCGGATGCAGCTGGAGAGCGAGCGACGGCGTGCGTAGACGATCTCGACCGTGCCGCCGATCAGCAGGGCTGAGCCCGTGGCGACCATCAGCCAGACAGGCACCCCGAACATGGATCCGATCTCCGGGCTGACCGTGAAGGCCGCGCCGAGCAGCACCTTGAACGCGCCGTCGCTGATTGCTCCCACACGCTGGGACGTCATGAACCCCTCCTCGTCTTCTCGTTATTGACAACTCGATGATGAGAATGACGGGGGCCGAAACCAAGAAACGCAACCGCCGCGCCCTGCTGGACGCCGCCTTCCCCACGGTCTCCTGAGACGGGGCACCGCGCCCGGCTCGACGACATCGCCGAGCGGGCCGGGGAGACCACGGGGGCCGACCACTCGCTGTTCGGTAGCGAGAGCGGGCTGCTCGGCGTGCTGGTCGTCGAGGGTCTCCAGCCGTACTGCGGGGAGATCGAGCGGGCGGTACCGGCCGACGCCGATCCGGTGGGGGCGAAAGACGGCCGAAGGCCCCGAACCGCCCCTCTCCCCAGCACTCTCCCTCCCCGGCAGCTCCCCCGACAGCCGCCCCCTACCGCCGTTCCCACGCCTGCGTGAACATCTCGTGCAAGGGGGCCGTCGGCAGGATCCGCAGGAACGGGGCGACGATGCTGTTGCCGTACAGCGGCGACACCGCGTGCGTCGCCAGCTTCGCCGTCTCCAGCGGCAGGTGCGGGGCGCCGATCTCGGTCCAGTCACCCGGCAGGAACAGCGTCCGGCCCGCCCGCGCCCGCTTGGCCTCCACCACCGTGCCCGTGGCGCGCAGCTCCGCCCCGGCCTGTCCGTGCTGCTTGGCCGACCAGCCGTTCCAGCGGCGGACGTTCCGGTCGGTGGGGGCGGCCAGCGTCGCCAGCTGGAGGTAGAGCGCCGCCGCGTCCGCGCCCACTCGCAGCTCCTTCGCGACCTGTTCGACCAGCTCCGGGCAGGAGCGCCGGGGGTCGGCCTCGTACGCCCCCGTCGGCACCGCCCCGGAACGGGACCGGTGCAGCATCCGCTCCAGCCCGCCGCCGGGCAGCAGGGGGGCCAGCCGGTCCAAGGCGCCGGTCAGGTCGGTGACCTCCCGGAGCTGCCGCCAGACCTCGGGGCCGGTGACGGCGATGGGCCGTAGGAAGGAGGCGCCGCCGGGCGCGCAGACCACCAACGGGCCCCCGTCGTAAGCCGTCGCGGCCGGGGCCCCGTCGGCCTCGCGGCGGGCCGGCGCCACCGGCAGCCGGGCGGGCCCGAACCGCTCGGCTATCCGGTCCGCGGTGTCCTGGACCCGGGCCCCCTCCAGCTTCAGCAGCAGGCCGGGGCGGGCCACCTCCTCCCGCAGCCGTTCGTACAGCGCCGCCGCCCCGGCCACCGCGGGGTCGCCCACCGGGCGGTCCGTCCACGCCCACACCAGCGCGCTCGCGACCTCGCGGAGCGCGAGGCCCACGGGGGTGCCGTAGGGCGGCTCGGCACCGGGCGGCGGTACGGGCCGCACCTCCACCCCCTGGCTGTACGCGGTCGCCGCCAGCTCCCAGCCCGCCGCCTCCACGGTCCCGTCGTCGGCCGCACCGTAACCGTCCGCCAGCCGCCGCGCCCACACCTCGCAGAGGCCGACGGCGCTCTCCAGGGCGTCCGCCGCTTCGTCGTGCACGACGGGCCGGGACCCGACCAGCTCCCGCCAGACCCCGGCCATCCGCTCGGCGGCCGCCTCGGTCCCGCCCGAGCGCCACAGCTCCGTCGGATCCTCGGGCAGGGCCGCGGCCAGCACCGCGCGCCGACCGCTCTCCCCGAGCCCCTCCAGCAGCCGCCGGTACGCCTCGATCGTCATCGGCGTCGCCCTGTACGGGGCCTTGCGCAGCTGGGCACGGTCCGCCTCCAGGTCCGCGCCGCCGATCAGGCCCGCCAGCACCAGCCGTGCCACGGACCGCCGCACGCCGGTCAGTTCGGCGAATCGCGCCGCCGCGGACTCCGGTAGCGCGACGGGCCCCCGCTCGTCCACCGCGGCCACCAGGGCCCGGAGCCGGGCCGCGTCGTCCCGGCCCACCCGGACGAGACGAGCCTCCGGATCCACCTGCGCCACCGCCCGGTCGTCGGCCCGGACCTCGGACCGGCCTTGCTGGGTCGTCGTGTCCTCGGCCGGCCCCTGTGCGGCGTCGCCGTCCTCGGTCCGGCGCCCCGGGGCGGAGGCGGCGGTGCCCTCCGCCCGGTCCTGTGCGGCCGCCGTCACGAACCAGTGCGCCGCGCCGCCTCCCCGTACCGCCGCGGACGCCACCGCCCTGCCGTTCGCCCGCAGTCCGTCCAGGCCCTCGGGGGCGGCAGCCGCCCCCACCCACCAGCGGCTGCCCGCCCGGGCGAACGGGCTGCCGGCCCAGGTGTCCAGGAGGGCGAGGAGCGCGGCCCGCGCCGGGGCCGGGGTCGGGGCGACCGCCGCCCGCCAGGCGACGGCGTCCACCGCGCCCACCAGCTGCGACCAGTCGTGCGGGGGCGCGGGCGGGGAGAGCCGGCGCACCTCCTCCTCGATCGCCCCGGCCAGACAGGCACTGTCGGCGGCCAGTGCGTTCAGCGTCGCCGGAAGGGCCGCGTCGGGCGCCCGCCGTCCCGGATTGCGCTCCCGCTCCGCGATCAGCCCGGACAGGGCGGGCAGCAGCTCGGTGTCCGGCGCGGACCGGCGCGGCAGGGCGGGCGGGGCCTCGGCCAGGAGGGTGACGCGCCGGTGCAGGGCGCGGCGCCGCTCCTCGACCCGCGCCGCCCGCCCGGCCACCGCCACGACGGCCTCCACCAGCACGGCGTCGGTGACCTCGGGCAACTCCCGGGCCACGGCCGTACGCAGCGCCTCGGTGCCGTCGAGCGCGGCGGTCAGCAGGGCGCGTGCCGTCCGCGGCCGCACCGCCCGCAGCACCCGGGACCCGGCCGCGTCCCGGGTGCGCAGCAGATACCAGAAGGCCGGGGGCAGGGCCAGGCCTCCGGGACGGGTGATCCTCCGGCCCGACGGCAGCGACGGCAACCGCGGATGCCGGGGCGAGTGGGGCCCCTTCAGCTCCCACAGCAGGGCGCCGTCGGCCGCGTACGCGCGCACCCCCGTCGAGGTCCCCGCATCGGCCAGGACCACGTCCTCCGCTGTGCCCTCCGGCGGTGACCACAGGGCCCAGGGGCGAGCGCCCTGCCGGTCGGCGGTGAACCGGGCCGTCCGCCCGTCCACGCTCTCCACCAGGAACTGGTCGGGCGTACGGGCGCGGTGCGGGGTGCGAAACAGCACCCGGGTCCCGGCCAGACCGTCCTTGCTGCCCAGCGGCGAGTCGGTCAACGGGGCCGGCAGGGGCGCGAGTTGCAGTGCTTCGACAGCCAGGGTCATGCCTTCCTCGACGGCGGCGGGCGGGTCGGCGGGACCGGTCGGGGCGGAGGCGGCCGGGGCCGCGTTCGGCGCACGGCCCGGGAAGTCCGGCAGCGATCTCGCTCCCCGGCGCTCGCCGGTGACCGGGTGCACCACCTCCCACGGCCGGTTCCCGTAGACCGCGTTGGTCCAGATCCGAGACCCGTCACCGAGTTGCAGCTCGTCCCTGTCGATGCCCTCCGTGCCGCCGGGACGCAGGACATGGCCGCCGCTGTGGCGCCCGCCCCCGTCGGCGCTCTCGAACTGGAAGCCGTACGCCCCGCGCAGGTTCCCCTCGAACGGCACCAGGCCGCCCGTCTCCTCCGGCGTGAACGGCTCGTCGGGACGGTCGGCCCAGACGGCCGTGTCCCCGTAGTACGGGTTCGCCTCGCGGGTCCAGCTGATCAGGAAGGAACCGCCCACGTAGTGGACGGCGAACAGGGTCGCGTCCTCGGGCACGGTGAACCGGCAGGAGCCGCGCACTCCGTCCGGGGCCACGGCGACCGCCCGGTCCCGCCCGAACACCGTCAGCACCGGCCAGGTGGAGGTCACCCCGACCACCCCGGGAGCCCCGGCCGAGGGATCCTCGGAGCGGCCGGGAGCCCCGGAGGTGTCCGCCGCGCCGTGCCCGGCCGCCGAACCCGCCTCCGCCTCGACGCTCTTCGCCCCGGTCTTCGCCGACTCCGCCGCCCCGGCCCGCTCCGCCTCGAACTGCTCGTACACCGCCTCCAGTTCCGGCCAGGCCAGCTCCTCCGGGAGGCCGGCCGCCAGGGAGCGGTGCAGGGCGCCCGCCACCTCCGCTCCGGCCACCGCGTCGACGATGCCGCCCAGGGCCGTCACCGTCGGGCGGTCCAGCAGGGTCTCCAGCCCGGCCATGGCCTCCTCGGCCCCGGCCATACCGCCGCCGCCGACCGTGTCGAGGAGCTTGCCGACCCGGTCGGCCACCTTCTGGGCGATCCCCTCGTTGCCCGGCAGCAGGGTCACGGCCGATCCGGGCCGCCGGGGCCTGGACGCGAACCCCGGCAGCAGGTTCGCGTGGACCGTCCCCTCCAGCCGGGGACCGAACACCGGGTCCGCCGCCAGCGCGGCGAGGTCCCGCCGTGACTTCTCGCCCCAGAAGCGCATCCCCACCCCCGGGCCCGGGTCGACCACCGGCACCCCGGCCGCCAGCACGGCGTCCAGCACATCCGCGTCGAAGCCCTGGTAGTGGTGGCGGGTCGTGTGCAGCGTGACCGGCGCACCCGCCGCACGCAGCAGCGGGCCCAGCAGAGCCACCAGGTCGAGGAACTCCGGCGGCAGCGGCTGCCGCCCGACCCCGCCGCCGGACACGGTCGTGTACTGGTACATGTGGACGAAGTGGCCCACCCAGTGCGGCAGTCCGCCCTCCGGAACCACCCGGCCGCTCGCCAGCGCCTCCGCCGCCCCGCAGCCGATCAGCAGGCGCAGCCACGCCCCGCCGTCGGTCGCCCCCTCCGGGAAGACCTCCACCAGCCCCGCCGCGACCGGGTCCGCCGGAGGACGGGCCGCCAGGAACGGCCCCGCCGCGGTCAGCAGCGCGTCCGGCACCGACTTCCTGCGGGCCACCGACAGGACCGAGCCCACCAGCCGGGCGACCTCCTCGTCCCCCTGCCCGGCAGCCTTGGCCGAGGCCCGCACCCGGCGTACGAGATCCGCCGGCAGGGCGCCGGGCGAGGCGGCCCACGCCGTCAGGAACGCCTCCAGCGCCGCGTGCGCCCCGGCCGGCTCCAGCGTCTCGGCGAGAAAGCGCTGATGGGCCCCGAACTCCTTGGCCGGCATGGCTCCGCCCGCGGCGAACAGCAGCGCGTTGGCCCGGCGGTAGGCGGGGTCCACCGGCAGTCCGTGCTCGGCCTCGGCCGTCCGCGCCGCGCCGTAGGCCCGCCCGGCCGGACGGTCCCCGTAACCGATCAGCCGGTGGCCCACGGTGTCCCAGAACCACGGCAGATGCGCGGGCGGCAGTCGCCGTGCCCGCGCCGCCATCCGGTCGACGAACCGGCCGGGCTTCGTCCAGGACCGCGCCAGCTCGGAGCCCATGTCCGCCGTCAGATCACGGGCGGCCCCGGCCGCGCCCGGGTCGTGGGCGGCGGCCCAGTCGGCGTACGTGGTCGAGGTGTGCGTACCGGCGGTGGGCAGCAGAGCCGCGAGCGAGGCGATCATGCCTCCGATCGTCACATGCACCACTGACAGCACCCCGGCCGGGCCGCCGCTGCCCGGGTTCGCCACCTGGCGGTCCGTCGGTCGGGTGATCGTATGAATCGCATGGGTGGGTGTCGGCATGTCGACTCTCCGGCTCCGCGCGCGCGTGTTTGCGTCGGAGACCGCCACCGGTGGCCCCCGCCCCGGTCGTTCGCGAGCAGCGAAGGGTGTCCCCCATGTCCCCCACCTCCCGTGCACGGCTGCGCGACGGCCGTGCGCTCACCGCCCTCGGGCTGGCCGCCGGGATCGCGGTCCCCGCCGCGCTCCTGGCCGGCCCGCAGGCCGCCGCCCGGCCGACTGCCCCGGCCCCGGTCGCCCCCGTCTCCTTAACCGCCGCCGCCGTGGCCGCCGATGCCGCCGATGCCGCTGACGAGCAGCCCGTCTGCGGTGATCCGGCCGCCAAGGAGTTCCCCATCGAGGCCCGGATCCAGGACGCGCCGAGGACGTACGTCTCCGGCGGCGGTTACGGCACCTGGTTCCTCGACCTCACCAACACCACCGACGCCGCCTGCGGTGCCCTGCATCCGGTGCTGGTGCTCAGCGACGGGCAGCGCAGGCTGACGGCCGACCAGATCGAGCTGAAGTTCTCCGAACCCGGCCGCACCGACACCGAGCACCGGGCCACCTGGGAGACCACCGACCGCCACGAGCAGATCGGCGTCTTCGACGGCTCCCGCCCCGGCTCGCCTTCCGGTCCCGGCTCCGGCGACTTCCTCGGGTTCACCGTCCCGGCCGGGGGCACCGCCAGCGTCCGCGTCCGCATGGCCTTCGCCTCCGAGACCGACCCCGCCCGCGTCACCGCCCACGCCGTCGTCGTCCAGCGCCGCCACCGCGACAAGGCCGAAGGGGGTGGCCGGGAGGACGGGGAGTGGGTCGGGGAGTCGGGGGCGTACCGGTTCGTGATCGTCGACGGTGCCACGGGCGAGTACCCCCGGCCGGAGGCCACCGATGAGGACGGTGGCGGCCCTACGGATGTCCCGGCGGCGCCCCGGCCCCGTACGACCCCGTCCTCCGGCGCGCCCACGCCCGCCCCCGCCTACACGGGCCCCGGGAAGGAGTCCGGCATCCGCCCCCCCGCCCGTCCGGACGGTCCGGCGTCCCCCCGGAGCGAGGGCGATGAGGACAGGGGCGGCCGCCGCGAGGAGGTCGGCGACGGCGGCGGCACGGAGCGGCCCGCGCGCCCGCCGCACTACGGGACCGGTCGCCCGCTGCCCGAACTCGCCCGTACCGGGCCCGAGCTGCTGCCCTGGGCCGGAGCTCTGGCCGGGGCGCTCATCCTCTGCGGCGGGGCGCTCGTGGCCCAGGGCCGCCGGATGCGCCGAGCCGCGGGCTGACCACGGCACGCGCCGCAGCCCGTACCGCAGGCCCGCGGGCTGACGACGGCCCACCGCGGGCCGCGGGGCACGTCGGCCGGCCACGGCCCTTCCCGCGGCCCGAACCGCAGGCCGCCGGCCTGCCCGGGTGGCCGGCCAGGGCCCGTACCTGCCCGTTCACCTGGATCTGCCAGGATCGGGCGGTGGACTACCCGAACGACCAGGCACCTGGCGCACCGATCCGCTCCGGCATCCCGGAGCACGGCCGTATCCCCAAGTACTACGCGGTCAAGGCCCGGATCTCCCTCCTTCTCGACGAGCTGGGCGAGGGCGGGCTCCTGCCCACCGAGCGGGACCTCGCCCTGCGCCACGAGGTGTCGCGCGAGACCGTGCGCCAGGCGCTGCGTGAACTGCTGCTGGAGGGGCGGCTGCGGAGGCAGGGGCGCGGCACCGTCGTCGCCGGGCCCAAGCTGGAGCAGCCGCTCTCGCTCGCCAGCTACACCGAGGGGGTCCGCCGTCAGGGCAGGCGGCCCGGCCGCCATCTCATCGGGCTGGAACGCTTCCCCTGCCCCGCGGCGCTCGCCGCCGAGATCGCGGTGGAGCCGGGCGAGCCCGTCTGGCACCTGGAGCGGGTGCTGCTCGCCGACGACGAGCGGGTCGGGCTGGAGAGCACGTATGTCACCGTCGCCCGACTCCCGCGCCTGGACACGGAGTTCGACCCGGACTCCTCCTTCTACGCCTACCTCCGGGAGCGGCTCGGAATCGCGTTCGGGGACGCCGACGAGCGGATCGAGACCGTACTCGCGACCCCTCGGGAGGCCCTGCTCATCGGGACTCCGCCCGCCCTGCCGATGCTTCTCCTCCACCGGCTCTCCCGGGACACGGAGGGGCGGCCGGTGGAGCGGGTGCGGACGCTGTTCCGGGGGGACCGGTTCTCCTTCACCACGCACCTGGGGGGCGGTGGCGAGGGCCGCTGAGGCAGGCGGAAGCCACGGGACGAAGCCTCCCCGTTCCATAACGAAAAAGTAACGGGTCTAGTCCAAACTTGCGAGGTCGTTCACCATCCCGTTGTCGACCGGATGTGTCCGTGACACCCGTCCCGAGGAGCGTGGCCGCCGTGAGAGTCATCGTCGTAGGAGCCGGCGTGGTGGGAACCATGCACGCCTGGCATGCAGTCAGCCGCGGCCACGAGGTCGTACAGATCGAGCGCGAGAGCGAGGCGCGCGGGGCATCGCTCCGCAACTTCGGACAGATTTGGGTCAGCGGCCGGGCCGGTGGCCAGGAGCTGGAAACCGCCCTGCGGGCAAGGGAGTTGTGGGAGGAGATCGGGCGGCGGGTGCCGGGGGTCGGCTTCCGGGCCTGCGGTTCGCTCACCCCGCTGCGGACGCCCGCCGAGACCGCCGTCGCCGAGGCGGCCACCGCCCGGCCGGACGCCGCCGCGCGTGGCCGCAAGCTGCTCACGGCCGAGGAGGCCCGCGCCCTCAACCCCGCCCTGCGCGGGGAGTTCACCGCCGCCCTGTGGTGCGAGCGGGACGCGGCGGTCGAGCCGCGCACCGCCCAACTCGCGCTGAAGCGCGAGCTGCTGGCCTCCGGGCGGTACACCTACCTCGGCGGGCGTGAGGTCCGCGAGGTCGTCGGTGCCGCCGCGGTGCGCGACGACCACGGTGACGTCCACGCCGGGGACGCCGTGATCCTCGCGACCGGGGCCTGGCTCGGCGGACTCGTCCGCGAACTGGCCGGTCCCGACCTGCCCGTACGCCGCGTCCGGCTCCAGATGATGCAGACCGACCCCCTCGGCGAGCCCCTCACCACCTCGGTCGCCGACGCCGACAGCTTCCGCTACTACCCCGCCTACCGCGGCGAGGCCCTCGACGCCCTCGACGCCCGCCAGCCGCAGGACCCGGTCGCCGCCGAGCACCGCATGCAACTCCTCATGGTCCAGCGGAACGACGGCGGGCTCACCATCGGGGACACCCACGAGTACGAGCACCCCTTCGCCTTCGACACCGTCGAGGAGCCGTACGAGCACCTCACCCGGGTCGTCGAGACCTTCCTCGGCCGGCCCCTGCCGCGCATCAGGCGCCGCTGGGCGGGCGTCTACGCCCAGTGCACCGACACCTCACGCGTCGTCCACCGCCAACAGGTGGCCGACGGGGTCTGGCTGGTGACCGGGCCCGGCGGGCGCGGCATGACGTGCTCACCCGCCATCGCCGAAACAACCGCAGACCGACTGGGCTGGTGAACCACATGACTTCAGCGACGCAGACCACGGAAACCCACCCCTTCGGCCTCGTCGTCCTCGACATGGCCGGCACCACCGTCGCCGACGGCGGCCTCGTCGAGCAGGCCTTCTCCGCCGCCGCCGAACGCCTCGGCGTGAAGCCGGGATCGGGGGAGCACGAGCGCCACATCGCCTACGTGCGCGCCACCATGGGCGAATCCAAGATCTCCGTCTTCCGCCACCTCTTCGAGGACGAGGAGAAGGCCCAGTACGCCAACGCCGCCTTCGAGGAGGCGTACGGAGCACTCGTCGACAGCGGTCGCATCGCGCCGATTCCCGGGGCGCGGGAAGCCGTCGAACGGCTCACCGCCGAAGGCCGCACCGTCGTCCTGACCACGGGGTTCGCCCGCACCACCCAGGACGCCATCCTCGCCGCCCTCGGCTGGCAGGACCTCGTCCCCCTCACCCTCTGCCCCGCCGACGCGGGCGGCCGGGGGCGCCCCTACCCGGACATGGTCCTGGCCGCCTTCCTGCGCACGGGCGCCGTGGACGACGTCCGCCGGGCCGTGGTGGCGGGGGACACCTCGTACGACATGCTCAGCGGCGTACGGTCCGGCGCCGGGCTCGTCGCGGGCGTCCTCACCGGGGCCCACGACCGCGGCCGACTGGAGCGGTCCGGTGCCACCCACGTCCTCGGCTCCGTCGCGGAGCTGCCGGACCTCATCGCCCGGGCCGAGGCATGAGCACCGAGGCCACCCCCACCACCCCCGCGCCCAGCGGCATCCGGTTCGACGGCGTCAGCGTCGTGTACGGGGAGAACACCGTCCTGGACCGGCTCGACCTCACCGTCGAACCGGGCGAGGTCATGGCCCTCCTCGGGCCCTCCGGCTCCGGCAAGACCACCGCCCTGCGTGCCGTCGCCGGGTTCGTCCGACCCGCCCGCGGGCGCGTGTACATCGGCGGACGCGACGTCACCCGACTGCCGCCCCGCCACAGGGGCATCGGCATGGTGGTCCAGCAGTACGCGCTCTTCCCGCACCTCAAGGTGAAGGACAACGTCGCCTTCGGCCTCAAGGCCCACCGCGCGCCCCGGGCCGAGATCGCCGGGCGGGTGACCGAGGCCCTCGAACTCGTCGGCATGTCCGCCTACGCCACCCGCTACCCCCGCGAACTCTCCGGCGGCCAGCAGCAGCGCGTCGCCATCGCCCGCGCGCTGGCCATCCGCCCGGGCGTCCTCCTCCTCGACGAACCGCTCTCCGCGCTCGACGCCCGGCTCCGCTCCGGGATGCTCGCCGAACTCGCGCGACTGCACCGTGAGCTGCCCGACGTCTCCATCCTGTACGTCACCCATGACCAGGTCGAGGCGCTCACCCTGGCCGACCGTATCGCCGTCATGGACCGCGCCCGGCTCCAGGACTGCGGCACGCCCCAGGAGCTGTACCGCCGCCCCCGCACGGAGTTCACCGCCTCGTTCGTGGGCAACGCCAACCTGCTCCCGGTCACCGTCACCGGCCCGGAACACGTCGAGCTGGCGGGCACCCCGCTCGCCGTCCCCGCCCACACCGCCACCCCCGGCGCCACGGCCACCCTCTGCGTCCGGCCGCACCTCGTCGGCCTCGGCCCCGGGCCCAACGCGCTCACCGGCACGGTCACCGAGGTCCAGTGGCGCGGCTCCACCCACCGGGTCCACGCCGACATCGAAGGCCACTCCCTCATGGCCGACCTCCGCGAACTGCGCGAGCCCCCGGCCCTCGGCGCCCCGGTCACCCTGCACTTCGCGGAGCAGGACGCCGTGCTGCTCCCGGCGGGCGCGGCGCGTGAGCGGGAGGTGGCCGGTGGCTAGCACCGCGACCCTCCACCGGAAGCCACCGGACCCGCCCTCCGCCCCCAGCGCCACCCCGGCCGCCCCACGCCGCACCGCCCTCCCCACCTGGGCCTGGGCCCTCCCGCCCGTCCTCGTCCTCGCGCTCGGTTTCCTCTACCCGCTGGCCCTGGTCGTCCGGCAGTCCTTCACCCCGGAGTCGCTGGACGAAGGCGGCGCCTCCCTCGCCCCCTACGCCGAGGTCTTCGCCTCCACCGCCTTCCGCGAGGCGCTCACCACCACCGTCTGGCTCGCGGCCGGCGCCACCGTCGGCTGTCTGGTCCTCGGCTTCGCCCTCGCCCTGGTCATCGCCTTCGTCCCGTTCCCCGGCGGCAAGGCGGTCGCCCGGTCCATCGACGTCTTCCTCTCCTTCCCGTCCTTCCTCATCACGCTCGCCCTGCTCTTCGTCTACGGGTCGGTCGGCATGGCCAACGGAGCCTGGACGGGCGTCACCGGAGCCGCCGAAGGGCCCTTCCACTTCCTCACCACGCCCTGGGGCGTTCTGCTCGCGGAGATCACGTACTTCACGCCCTTCGTGATGCGCCCGCTGCTCGCCGCCTTCTCCCAACTGGACACCGCACAGCTGGAAGTGGCCTCGTCGCTCGGCGCCGGGCCGCTGCGGATCGTGCGGCAGGTGATCCTGCCCGAGGCGCTCCCCGCGCTCGCGGCGGGCGGCAGCCTGGTCCTGGTGCTCTGCCTCAACGAGTTCGGGATCGTCCTGTTCACCGGGGCGAAAGGGGTCACGACGCTGCCGACGCTCGTCTACAGCAAGGCGATCCTGGAGTCGGACTACCCGGCCGCCTGTGTCGTCGCCGTCGTCAACGTCGTTCTCTCCGTGGGCCTTTACAGCCTGTACCGGGTGGTGAGCCGTCGTGCTGGTGCATAGCCGCAGGGGCAAGTGGACCATCTGGTCCGTGTTCGCGCTCCTCTTCGTGCCGCTCTTCGCGGTGCCCCTCCTCGTCATCCTCGCCGCCTCCTTCGCCACCAACTGGTCCGGTGCCCTCCCCTCCGGCCCGACCGCCACCCGCTACACCGCCGCCACCAGCGGCGACTCCCTCCAGGCGCTCACCACCAGCCTGGTCACCGCGCTCTGCGCCAGCGTGCTGGCCCTGGTGCTCGGCGGCTGGGCGGCGCTCGCCGCCTGCTCCCTCGGCCGACGCGGAAAGCGGTTCCTGGACGCGCTGTTCATGCTGCCGGTCGCCGTGCCGTCGGTGGTCGTCGGGCTCGCCGTGCTCGTCGCCTTCAGCCGGCCGCCGGTCCTCCTCAACGGCACCCGCTGGATCGTGATCATCGCTCACACGGTGCTGGTCACCGCCTTCGCCTACCAGTCCGTCTCGGCCGCCGCCCGGCGCCTGGACCCGATGTACGAACAGGCCGCGGCCAGTCTCGGGGCGAGCCCCGCCCGCGTCCTGTGGCGGGTCAGGCTGCCGCTCCTGCTGCCTTCGCTCACAGCGGCGGCCGGTCTCTGCTTCGCCCTGTCCATGGGGGAGTTGAGCGCCACGATGATGCTCTACCCGCCCGACTGGACCCCGCTGCCGGTGCATGTCTTCGCCGCCACCGACCGCGGCTCGCTCTTCACGGGCGCAGCCCTCGCCGCGGTCCTGATGGGGACGACGCTCCTCGTCCTGACCGCCGTCTCCCGCATCCGGACCCGCGCCTCCTACCGCTGATCCTCCCGATCCCCTTCACGCAACCGCTCCAGGAGAAGACCTCCCATGCGCACCCACGCCCTCAAGCAGCCCGTCGCCGTCCTCGGCGCCCTCGCCCTCACCGCCGTCACCCTCACCGCCTGCGGGGGCACCTCCGCCGCCTCCGACGAGAAGGCCGTCACCGTCTACAGCGCCGACGGCCTCAAGGGCGAGAACGGCGACGGCTGGTACGACAAGGTCTTCGCCGAGTTCGAGAAGGAGACCGGCATCAAGGTGAAGTACGTGGAGGGCGGCTCCGGCGAGATGGTGCAGCGCGCCGTCCGCGAGGAGTCCAACACCCAGGCCGATGTGCTCGTCACCCTCCCGCCCTTCATCCAGCAGGCCGACGCCAAGGGGTTGTTGGCGGCGTACGAGCCGAAGGGTGCCGACCAGGTCGACGCGGCGGACAAGGCGCCCGACGGCAAGTGGACCTCCGTCGTGAACAACTACTTCGGCTTCATCTACAACAAGAAGCGGCTCGCGGACCCGCCCCGCACCTGGGAGGAGCTGCTGGACCCGTCGTACAAGGAGAAGATCCAGTACTCCACCCCCGGCGTCGCGGGCGACGGCACCGCCGTCCTCATCAAGGCCATGCACGACTTCGGCGGCAAGGAACCCGCGATGGAGTACCTCAAGCGGCTCCAGACCAACAACGTCGGCCCCTCCGCCTCCACCGGCAAGCTCGCCCCCAAGGTCGACAAGGGGGAGCTGCTCGTCGCCAACGGGGACGTACAGATGAACTACGCCCAGTCCAAGGACATGCCGAACCTCGCCATCTGGTTCCCCGCCAAGGGCGACGGGAAGCCCACCAGCTTCGCCCTGCCGTACGCGGCCGGGCTGCTGGCGAAGGCCCCGCACAGCGAGAACGGCAAGAAGCTGCTCGACTTCCTCC
Organism: Streptomyces sp. NPDC043746; assembly: GCF_056436485.1. Classification (NCBI taxonomy): domain Bacteria; kingdom Bacillati; phylum Actinomycetota; class Actinomycetes; order Kitasatosporales; family Streptomycetaceae; genus Streptomyces; species Streptomyces sp. NPDC043746. Next base: position 16,853 of record NZ_JBWKCM010000032.1, read on the forward strand.
TCTCGGAGACGGCCCAGCGCGATGTCAGCGCGGTCGGCGGCGGGTTCGCCGCCCGTAAGGACATCAAGGCCACCGACGCCAACGCCACCGAACTGAACGGCCTGTTGGAGGGCGTGGAGATCTTCGAGCCGGACTGGGCGGACATCGGCACCAACCTGGACACGTACATCGACGCCTGGAAGACGGCCACCGGCAGCTGACCGGTCACCTTTCGGCCACGGACCCCTGCCAAGGTCACATCCCGCACCGCAAAGCTCTGGACTCCGCCCATTTGTCTCGCAAAGGTAACGGGTCTGGTCCAGAAGTGAGTTGCAGCAAGCCCCCGCACGAACCCCCGTGTCACCGTCCCCCTCTGGAGGATCACGTGTCCCGAACCGTCTCCCGGCGCTCCGTGCTCGCGACCACCGCCGCCGCGGCCACCGTCGCCGCCGTCGGCCCCCTCGCCACCGCCGCCACCGCGTACGCGGCCCCGCCCACGCTCCCCGACGGCACCAGCAAGGACAAGGTGCTCGTCGTCGGCATCGACGGCCTGCGCCACGACGTCATCGCCGCCGCCAACGCCCCCCACCTCAAGGGGATGATGGTGAACGGCACGTACGGCACCTCGCTGCTGTACGCCAACCCCATGGCCGCCACCTCCTCCGGCCCCGGCTGGTCGACGATCTCCACCGGTGTCTGGCCCGACAAGCACGGGGTGAAGGACAACTCCTTCGCCGGCAAGAACTACACGCGCTACCCCGGCTTCCTCGCCCGCCTCGCCCAGGTCCGCCCCGAACTCTCCACCTACGCGGCCGTCGACTGGAAGCCCCTGGACGCCCAGGGCACCGTCACCGCGGGCGCCGACGCCAAGCTCGTCCTCGACGGCGACCGCGACGGCTACACCGGCCACGACGCCACCATCGCCGCCGACACCGAGTCGATCCTGCGCCACCAGAACCCGGACGTCGTCTTCGCCTACCTCGGCCAGGTCGACATCGTCGGCCACAACCTCGGCGCGGCCCACGCCCAGTACCGCGCCGCGATCGACACCGTCGACGGCTACCTGGGCCGCTTCCTCGCCGCGATCAAGGCCCGCCCGAGCCACTCCACCGAGCGGTGGACGGTCATCGTCGCCACCGACCACGGACACACCAACGCCGGTGGCCACGGTGGCAGTTCCATCGAGGAGCGGCGCACCTTCGTCCTCGCCCAGGGCCCCGGCATCGCCGCCGGTGCCACCCCCGGCGACACCCGGCTCGTCGATGTCGCCGCCACCGTCTTCCACCAGCTCGGCATCGCCCCCGACCCTGCCTGGGGCCTGGACGGCAAGCCGATCCAGGAGCGCTCCACCGACCCCTTCGAGGCCCTGTACCCGGCGCTCGCCGGCCGGGTCGACGAGACCGGCATCCCGGCCGGGGTCCTCGGCTGGACCCACACCGCGCCCAGCGGCTGGTCGGTCATCAACTCCGCGATGGGCACCGGGGGAGTGGCCGAGTGGCGCGGCTGGGCCTTCGCCACCGACGAGTTCTGGAGCCGCACCCAGCGGGACCAGTGGCGCGAGCTGAACGTCCGCGCGCGCGGGATCTTCGCGGTGGCCGACTCCGACGAGTGGGACGACAAGGCCTCCTCGGGCCGCTTCGACTCGACGCTGGTCACCCCGGCGTACGCGGTCGGCGGGAAGTCCTCCGTGACGCTGGACTTCACCACCCTCTTCCGGCCGGAGGGCAGCCAGACCGCCCGTGTTCTGGCCTCCTGGAACGGCGGCACCCCGACCGTCGTGCGCACCTACACCACCGAGGTCATCTCCCAGCCGCAGTCGCTGAACCTCGCCGTCCCGGCCGGGGCGACCAACGTGAGCTTCCGGTTCCACTACACCGGCAGCAACAACTGGTACTGGGTGATCGACGGGGTCAAGATCAGCGTCGGCTAATTATGCTGGGGGTGCCGGGACGGCGTGGTCCGGGCACCCCCAGCACGCAGCACGTACGGCAGGAGTCCCCGCACATGGCAGATCGCAAGCCGATCACTTCCTGGCTCACCGACATGGACGGCGTCCTCATCCACGAGGGCACCCCGATCCCCGGCGCCGACGCCTTCATCAAGCGGCTGCGGGATTCCGGGCTCCCCTTCCTCGTCCTCACCAACAACTCCATCTACACCGCGCGCGACCTGCACGCCCGGCTCAACCGCATGGGCCTGGACGTGCCCGTGCAGAACATCTGGACCTCCGCCCTCGCCACCGCCCAGTTCCTGGACGACCAGCGCCCCGGCGGCACGGCGTACGTCATCGGTGAGGCCGGGCTCACCACCGCGCTGCACGACATCGGGTACGTCCTGACCGACCACGACCCGGACTACGTGGTGCTCGGCGAGACCCGTACGTACAGCTTCGAGGCGCTCACCAAGGCGATCCGGCTCATCAACGGCGGCGCCCGCTTCATCTGCACCAACCCCGACGAGACCGGGCCGTCCGCCGAGGGCCCGCTGCCCGCCACCGGTTCGGTCGCCGCGCTGATCACCAAGGCGACCGGCAAGGAGCCGTACTTCGCGGGCAAGCCCAACCCGCTGATGATGCGGACCGGGCTCAACGCGATCGGCGCCCACTCCGAGACCAGCGCCATGATCGGTGACCGGATGGACACCGACGTGCTGGCCGGGCTGGAGGCGGGGATGCAGACGTTCCTGGTCCTCACCGGCCTCACGGGCACCGCGGACATCGACCGCTACCCGTTCCGGCCGTCCCACGTCGTCGACTCCATCGCCGACCTGGTGGACCTCATCGACCTGCCGGACCAGGCCGACCGGCCGTAATCGGCGACGCCGCACCTGACCTGCGAGGACCGCGTCCGCAGTCCCCTCCCCGTCGCTCGAATGGAGGACTGCGGATGCGGGCCGGGGAGCCAGGCGTGAACCTTCCCCTAGGAGGTTCACGATGCGTTCAGCGCCCATCACGTTCTGTGCCGCGGCGGCGGTCGCGCTCATAGCCCTGCCCATACCCGCCGCCCAGGCGTCCCCGGCCGCCCGTGCCGGTGACGACGACCGGAGAGGCACCACCCTCTCGGTCACACCGTCCACGATCGCCCCCGGCGGACAGGTCGAACTCCGGACCGACGCCTGCGGCAAGGGCCGGTCGGCCAAGGGGAACTCCGACGCCTTCGCCTCGGTCGCCCACTTCCGCCCGGCCGACGGCAAGGGAATCCACGCCGAGGCCACCATCCGCTCCGATGCCGAACCCCGCACCTACGACGTCTGGGTGACGTGCGAGAACGGCAAGGGCAAGGCCACCGGCACCCTCACCGTCATCCACCACACCCGCCCCTCGCCCGTCGCCCCCGTCAAGGCCGGCGGCGGAGGCACAGCCGTCCTCGCCGAGCGGGGAACCCAGTCCGAGGGCCCCGGCGTCCGGCACGCGGTGATCGGTCTCGCCCTCGCCGCCGTCGCCTCCGCGGCCGTCGCCCTGCGTACCTGGCGCCGCCGCCGCGACGCGGCCGCGGACTGACATGTCCGCCCCCGCCCGCCCGGCAGGCACCGGGCGACTGCTCACCGGAGTGGCCTGGGCCGTGCTCCTGCTCGGCCTCTGGCTCTGGGGACGCGACGCGTCCGGCGGGATGTCCGCGCCGACCACCGGCGACGTCGCCGCCGTCGGCCGTCCGCTCGGTGCCCCGCTCCCCCCGGCGCACCCACCGGTCGAGGGCGTGGCCCCGCGCGGGGTGCAGGTCCCCTCGGTCGGGATCGACGCCCCGGTCGTCCCGCGCGGCCTGGACAAGGACGGGGCCGTCGACCCGCCCCCGTACGACCTGCCGCAGACGGCCGGCTGGTACGGCAAGGGCACCCGGCCCGGCGCCGAGGGAGCGGCCCTGCTGGTCGGCCACGTCGACACCGAGACCGAGCCCGCCGTCTTCTACGGGCTCAGCACGGTGCGGCCGGGCGAGAAGGTCGAGGTGGTCCGGGACGACGGCAGCATCGCGGAGTTCACCGTGGACGACGTCCAGGTCGTCACCCGCGAACGCTTCGACGCGGAGAAGGCGTACGGGCCCCGCGTGGCCGGGCGGGCGGAGCTGCGGCTGATCACCTGCGGCGGGACGTACGACAGGAAGACCCGCTCGTACAGCGCGAACGTCGTGGTCTCGGCCTACCTCACGGGGACCCGGGACGCGGCGTAGGAGCGGCGGATGACACCCGGCCCGGTGGGCACGCCCGTCGCCGGGCCGCCCACCGGGCCGGCCTCGACCGCGTGCGCCGGGCCGCGGGAGTCGCCCGGCGCGGTACGGGAGGTCGGTGCGGTACGGGGCCGATCCCTGCCGCCACTGTAGGGGGACGGGCACCCCGGAGGCACCGGTTTCGAACAGGATGTCCGGAAACCGGTGCCTCTGTATGGCCGTGCGGGGCGGCCGGAACCCTTCGCCACCGCCGCCGGACGGGGCGGACCGCTGTGCCAGGATGGCCCGGAGAACCCGGCAGACCGGGGCGACAGCGGGCAGTACAGGCAGTGCACCCCAGGGGGAATGGATGTACGGCAGTCACACCGGTCCCAGCAGGTCCGCCGGTACGGCGGTGGCGGTCTGCGCCGCGCTCCTCCTCACCGGCTGTACGGGCGGTGGCGACGGCGGTTCCGGCGGCGCCCCGGTCGTCGGCCGGGAGCCCGGGGGGAAGGGCTCGTACTGGGTGAACCCGCAGAGCAACGCGGCCCGCCAGGTCGCCGCGTACGAGAAGGACGGCGAACGGGAGAAGGCCGACCTGATCCGGAGGATCGCCGAGCAGCCGGTGGGCGAGTGGGTCGGCCCCGACGATCCCGAGGGCGGGGCGCGGCGGGTCACCGAGGCGGCCGCGAAGGCCGACCGGTACGCGCTGCTGGTCCTCTACAACATCCCGCACCGCGACTGCGGTCAGTACTCCAAGGGCGGTGCCGCCGACGCCGACGCCTACCGGGCCTGGGTGGACGGCATCGCGAAAGGCATCGGGGCCCGCCGGGCGACCGTGATCCTGGAACCGGACGCCCTGCTCCACCTGGTCGACGACTGCACCCCTCAGGAGCACCACGACGAGCGGTACGCCCTGCTCGAAGGGGCGATCGAGCGGCTGAAGGAGCAGCCCGCCACCAGGGTCTACGTGGACGCGGGCAACGCGGGCTGGCAGTCGCCGGAGGCCCTGCGCGAACCGCTGCGGCGGGCGGGTGTCGAGAAGGCCGACGGCTTCTCGCTCAACGTCTCCAACTTCCTCACGACGGCCGCCTCCGCGGAGTTCGGCAGGAAGCTCTCGGCCGAGGTCGGGGGCAAGCCCTTCGTCATCGACACCAGCCGCAACGGCAACGGCCCCTACACGGGCGGCGACCCGGCCGAGACCTGGTGCAACCCGCCCGGCCGGGCCCTGGGTGAGCCCCCGACCACGAGCACCGGGGACGAGAAGGTCGACGCCTTCCTCTGGATCAAGCCCCCCGGCGAGTCCGACGGCGACTGCAAGGGCGGCCCGAAGGCGGGCGACTGGTGGCCCGAGTACGCGCTCGACCTGGCCCGCGCCGCGAGGTAGCGACTGCCCGCGGCGTCGCGGGAACGCCCGCCCCCAGGGAACCGATCCGGGGCGTGCTCATCGCGGGGCGTGGCGACGTGGCGATGAGCGCCGGAGCGTCCCCGGCCGCCGAATGTGACTCTCCGCGCCCCTGTCGTCGCTCTCTGGTGATGGCGCACTGGTGTCGCCGGTCGTGAACCAGGGAATGATCAAGGCCCCCTCACGTTCAGTGAGGGGGCCTTGATGGTGCGTGCGCCGTCAGGGACTCGAACCCCGGACCCGCTGATTAAGAGTCAGCTGCTCTAACCAACTGAGCTAACGGCGCCTGCTGACCTGGAGAACTCTACCCGACGCCGGAGGGTGCTCCGGACCATTTACCTGCCGCCACGCCCTGCCAGGTGGTCGTTTTTTCTCATTAGTCCGTCAAAATGCCTTATGTCGGGAGTGTTGAGACGCTGACGCCCGTCGCAGCTGCGCCCAAAGATCTTGACGAGTGACGAGTGCGGAGGGGAATCGCATGACTGTGCCGGTCTTCGAGGAGTACGAGCCCGCCATCGACTGCGCCTGTGCGGGGTGCGCCGTACAGCGGCGGACCGCCGCACGGGCCGTCGCCGTCCGCTACGGCGGCCACCCCGCCGCGCACGGCGCCCGCCGCGCCCTGGTCCTGGCCACCGCCGCCGGGGTCGTCCTCTCCTGCGGGGCCGCCGGCGCCGCGGCCACCGCCGGGCCCACCGCCGGGGTGCCCCGGGCGGACGAGGGGCCCGATCCCGTACCGGCCACCCCGCAGGGCGAGACGGGCCCGCTGAAGGGCGGCGGCGCCTCCGGGCCGCCGTCCGACAGCACGGTCCTGGCGAAGACCACCCGGGCCGACATCATCAACCGGGCCAAGAAGTGGGTCGCCGCGAAGGTGCCGTACAGCATGGAGAAGTACTGGTCGGACGGGTACCGCCAGGACTGCTCCGGCTATGTCTCGATGGCCTGGAACCTCGGCACCAACGAGTGGACCGGCAGCCTCGCGAGCTACGGGACCCGGATCGCCCGCGCCGACCTCCAGCCCGGTGACATGCTCCTCTTCCACAACCCGGCCGACCCCTCCAGGGGCTCCCACGTCACGATCTTCGGCGGCTGGACCGACTACCGCCGCACCCACTACATCGCCTACGAGCAGGCGCGCCCGCAGACGCGGAAGCAGTCCACGCCCATGGCGTACTGGAACAACTCCGACCGGTACATCGCCTACCGCTACAAGGGCCTCAGTGCCGGCAACCCCGGCTCGGGCGCCGACACGGCCTTCCCCGGCGCCGACCAGTTCGGCCCCGGCGCCGACAACCCCCATGTCACCCGGCTCGGCGAGATGCTGGTCGAACGCGGCGGCAAGCGGTTCTACGAGATCGGGCCCGGCCCGGTGTGGAGCGCGGCCGACCGGCGGGCCACGCAGGCCTTCCAGCAGGCCCAGGGGTGGAGGGGCGCGGAGGCGGACGGCATCCCCGGCCCGGACACCTGGCGGCTGCTGACCACGGGCACCGGCCGCGACATCCCGCCCGCCGCCACGGGGGGCAGCCCGAACACCTCGGTGGCCTTCCCCGGACGCGGCCATTTCCAGCCGGGTCAGTCGAACAGCCATGTCGACCGGCTCGGCCGGCAGTTGGTGAAGAAGGGATACGGCAAGCACTACGTGTCGGGTCCCGACCCCCGCTGGACCGAGGCGGACCGCCGCAACGTCGAGGCGTTCCAGCGCGCCCAGGGCTGGCGCGGCAGCGCGGCCGACGGATACCCCGGGCCGGAGACCTGGCGCCGACTCTTCGCCTGAGGCCCTGAGGCCCTGAGGCCCTGAGGCCCTGAGGCCCTGACGGACCCGATGACCCGACGGACGACGGATGACGGATGACGGAAAGGAACAGGGAACCGGTGACCCCAGACCAGAACCCCCACCCCCCGACCGACCACGACCGTCTCGCCCCCCGCGGTGAGACCCCGATGCCCCTGGTGGACGGAGTGGCCCTGCACCAGCCCCCCGCATCGACCCCGCCACCTCTGTTCCGCCCGAGGGAGGAGCGGGGAGTGACGGGGGAGGGGACGCCGGTCACGCCCCCGGGCCCGGTCCTGGAACCTGAGCCCGGCCCGGGGTCGGCGGGGGCGGGGACCTCGGTGGCACCCCCGGCCCCGGGCCCGCTGCTTGACCTGGACCCGAGACCCACGGGGGAGGGCCCGGGTGCTCCGGCCCCCGGCCCCGACTCGGACCTGGATCTGTTCGTGGGCCTGGACCCGGCACCGAGCAGGACGGGCACGGGCGGGACGGGCCCGGACCGGGACCTCGGTCCCGACGCCGACCTCGACCTCGACTCGCGCCCGGGGACGGCGGGCCTGGGCGCGGCCCCGGACGCGGCCCCGGGGGCGACAAGCCAGGCGTACCCAGCCGCGGACGTGGACCCGGGCCCGGCCGTGGACCCGGGCCCTGCCGCGGACCCGGGCCCCGTCCCGGGCCCGGCCTCGCTCCCGGACACCCCCCTCAAGCCGGTGAGTCTGGAGCACCCGGGCCGGAGCCCGCACCCGGGCCGGGGGGAGGGAGAGGACCCGGCGGCGGACCGCCCCCACTGCCGGCCCGGCAGCGGCGCGAAGCGTACGGAGGGCCTCGGCCTCTTCCAGCCCGTCCGGCGTCCGAGGACGGAACCCTCGGGGGAGTGGACGCCGCTCCCGGCGTACGGGGGAGAGGTAGGGCCCCGCCCGACCCCCGCCCCCGCCGCGCAGACGGACCGGACCGGGGCGGAGACGGAGACCGGGGCCCGGGCCCAGGCCGCGGACAACCCCCAGGGCGCCTCCACCCCCGCGCCCACGGCCTCCCCCTCCGTACCGGCACCGCAGCCCCCGCCGCACCCCCGCCGCCACTCGGTCATCGCCGGCGAGTCCACCGCGGCCATCCCCGTACACCTGCTCTTCCGTGACGACGACGCCCCCCGGCGTACCGAACCCACCGCCCTGCCCACCACTGTGGCCCGCCAGGCCCCGCACCCCGCCCCCACGCACAGCACCCCCGCCGACCGCGCCCCCCGCCCACGCTCCCCCCGTCCTCGGGTCGAGCCGCCCACCCGGCCCGCCCCCCTCGCCGACCCCCGCCTCGCCGAACGCCCCGGCCCCGCCCTCTCCGGGTACGCCGCCCTGCTCACCGGAGCCGCCGGGCTCCTCGGCCTCGCGGCGCTCCTGTGGTGGCGGGGCGCCCTGCCCGTCGCCGTACAGAGCGCCGTGGGGCTGGCACCCCGCCCGTACGAGGGCGTCGGCGCCGGAGGCTGGGCCGGCCTCGCCCTCCTGGTCACCCTCGTCGTCCTCGCCCTCGGCGGCCTCGGTCGCGGCCGGGTCGGCCACGCCTGGGTGCTCACGCTCTTCGGCGACTACCGGGGGACCGTCCGCCGCACGGGCCTCGTCTGGGTCTCCCCGCTCCTGCTGCGCCGCCGCGTCGACGTACGCCTGCGGCACTGGCGCAGCGAACCGCTCCCCGCGGTCGACGCCAACGGCACCGCGCTGCGCGTCGTCGTCCTGGTGGTCTGGCGGATCAAGGACACCGTGCGCGCCGCTCTCGGGATCGAGGACCACGAGGCCTATTTGAGCGCGCAGGTCGAGTCGGCCATGGCCCGGGTCCTCTCCCAACTCCCGGCCGACGCCTTCCACGAGGACGCCCCGACTCTCCGTGACGCGGAGGCGGTCGGGGACGCCCTGACCAGGATGCTGAAGGCGGATTGCGAGCCGGTCGGGGTCGAGGTCTACTCGGCGCAGCCCACCGGTATCGAGTACGCCCCCGAGGTGGCGGCGGCGATGCAGCGGCGGCGGATTGCCGCCATCGACGCCAAGCACCGTGACAGCGTGCTGACTTCGGTGGTGGACGCGGTCGACGACACCGTCAGCCGGCTCACCGCGCGCGGCATCGTCGAGCTGGACGACTACGAACGCAAGGCGCTGGTCAAGGACTTGACGGTTGCCTTCTACACCGGTCGCAGCACCGGAGGGGGCGGAGCCTGAGCGCACCGCGAGCGGATCGTGCGTGGTGGAAGGGGCCCGGAGAGATCGCTCCGGGCCCCTTCCGGTGCCCCGGAATCCGATGCTTATTGGTCTGGACATGTTCATGAAGCGTCAATAATCTAAGACTTGGTCTAGACCGCAGCACTCACCCACCACGCACCAAGCGCGCAGCATGTCGAGCAATGCTCAGGAACCTCCCCCACGTTCTAGAGGAGCGACAGCAATGCGGAAAAAGGCAAGCGCGGCCGTGATCGGCCTGGCGATAGCGGGAGTCTCCGTCCTCGCGACCACCAGCGCCAGCAGCCACGGCTACACGGACTCCCCCATCAGCCGCCAGAAACTGTGTGCCAACGGCACGGTCACCGGCTGCGGCAACATCCAGTGGGAGCCGCAGAGCGTCGAGGGCCCCAAGGGCTTCCCGGCGTCGGGACCCGCCGACGGCAGGATCTGCTCCGGCGGCAACGGGCAGTTCGCCCAGCTGGACGACCCGCGCGGCGGCAACTGGCCCGCCACCCAGGTCACCGGCGGCCAGGGCTACAGCTTCCGCTGGCAGTTCACGGCCCGGCACCGTACCAGCGACTTCCGCTACTACATCACCAAGAACGGCTGGGACTCCACCAAGCCGCTCACCCGGGCCGCGCTGGAGTCGCAGCCCTTCATGACCGTGCCGTACGGGAGCCAGCAGCCGCCGGCCACCCTGACCCACCAGGGCACGATCCCCACCCAGAAGAGCGGCAAGCACATCATCCTGGCGGTCTGGAACGTCGCGGACACCGCCAACGCGTTCTACGCGTGCTCGGACGTCAAGTTCTGAAGCGCGGCAGGTAGCCCGTAGCCCGCTACGGCGCACCTGACAGCCCACCCTGCATTTCCGCTGTGGCTCGACGCGGCGGCCCTGAGCCGGGGCCGCCGTTGCGGTGGGCGGCTGCTGAACCGGGCCGGAAGCAGCACTGTGGGCGGTCTCCGCGAGGGAGACCGCCCACAGGCGTGTCGTGCGCCGTCAGGGACTCGAACCCCGGACCCGCTGATTAAGAGTCAGCTGCTCTAACCAACTGAGCTAACGGCGCCTGCTGACTCGAAAATAATACCTGGTCCGGAGGGGTGCTGATGACACCCCTGGCCCGAGGCCCTCCGGAGCCCCGTCGTCCCGGCCCCGTGCGCCCTACAGCGCCAGCGAGAGCAGTACCGGGGCCGCGCGCCGGTTGAGGGTGTCGGCCGCCTCGCGGAGCCGGTGGGCGTCCTCGATCGGGAGGGAGAGGGCGAGGCAGCCGGCGGTGGCCCCGGCCGTCAGCGGGACCGCCGCGCAGACGGTGCCCACCGCGTACTCCTGGAGATCGAGCACCGGGACCGTGGCGGGCTGCGCCTCCAGCTTGGCCAGAAGCACCTTCTCGCTGGTGATCGTCCGCGAGGTGAGCCGGGCGATCCGGTGCCGGGAGAGGTGGTCGCGCCGCCCGGCGTGGTCGAGCTGGCCCAGCAGGCACTTGCCGACCGCGCTGGCGTGCGCGGAGGAGCGGAAGTCCACCCACTCGTTGACCGCCGGGGTGAGCGGCCCGTCGGAGACCCGGACGACGCTGACCTCGCCGTCCACGTACCGGCTGAGGTAGACGGCGGCGCCGACCGAGTCGCGCAGCTGGTCCAGGGCGTGCTGGAGCCGCCCCTCCAGGGCCTGGCGGCGGGCCGCGCCGGAGCCGAGGAGCAGCAGGGAGGCCCCTATGACGTACGCGCCGTCGCCGACCTGCTCGACATAGCCCTCGCGGCGCAGCGTCAGGAGCAGGGGAGCGAGATGCCCGGGCGGCAGCCCCGTCTCGCGGGAGATCTGGGCATCGGCCACACCGCTGCCGTGCCGGGAGACCGACTCCAGCACGCGCAGGGCGTACTGCACCGAGTGGAACGGTGCGGTCGGCTCGGGCTTCAACGCCACGGTGTCCCCCTAAAAGGTTGTGACCGCAAGCTTCCGCCCCACGATAGCCGCCGGGCCCCGGTTTCGGGGCGGTAGTTGACAGGCCAGTAGGGGCGCCCCGGCCCTGCCAACTGGGGCGCACCCGCACGGCATATGCCAGAGGCATGGGCGGCGACTCAAGCGCGAGGTCACAGCACCGCGTTGAGGAACTCGCGCGTACGTTCGTGCGACGGGTCGGAGAAGATTTTCTCCGGGGTCCCGGCCTCCACGACCCGGCCCGCGTCGAACATCAGTACCTTCTCCGAGACGTCCCGGGCGAAGTTCATCTCGTGGGTCACGCAGAGCATGGTGATGTCGGTGTTCCGGGCGATGTCGCCGAGCAGCTCCAGCACCCCGGCCACCAGTTCCGGGTCGAGCGCGGAGGTCACCTCGTCCAGCAGCAGGATCTCCGGCTCCATCGCCAGCGCCCGGGCGATCGCCACCCGCTGCTGCTGGCCGCCGGAGAGCTGGGAGGGGTGCGCGTCGACCTTGCCGGAGAGTCCCACCAGCTCCAGCAGCTCCCGGGCGCGGGCCTCCGCCTCCTCGCGCTCCTTGCCGAGGACGCTCACCGGGGCCTCGGTGATGTTCTGGAGCACCTTCATGTTGGGGAAGAGGTTGAACTGCTGGAAGACCATCCCGATCTTCTTCCGGGACTCCCGCAACTGCTTCTCGCCGGCCGGCTTCAGCGCCCCGCCCGGGGTGCGGACATGGGAGAGCGGGGAGCCGTTGACCCAGATCACCCCGTCGCTGACCTTCTCCAGCGTCATCAGCAGCCGCAGGATCGTGGTCTTGCCCGAGCCGCTGGGCCCGATAAGAGTGACGTGCTCGCCGCGCTCGACGGTGAAGTCCAGCTCGTCCAGGACCACATGGTCGCCGTAGCGCTTGACCACCTTGTCGAAGCGGACCAGCGGCCCGTCCGTGCTCCCGGTCGCCGGGGCCGCGTCCCGGGGGGCTGCCACCGGCCCCGAGGGCTCCGTCTTCTTCAGGGGGAGGGGTTCAGTGGCCAAGGCGCTTCTCCAGCTTTCTCATCAGCAGCGACGTGGGGTAGCTCGCGACCAGGAAGATCAGGCCGGCGAGGGTGAAGACCTCGGTGTACGCGAAGTGGTCGGCCCCGTACTTCCGGGCCTCGAAGACCATCTCCTGCACGGTGATCACGGCCAGGAACGGGGTCTCCTTGAACATCGAGATCGCGTAGTTCCCGAGGGCCGGGAGCACGTTGCGCACCGCCTGCGGCAGGATCACCGCCTGCCAGGTGCGCCGGGGCGACAGCGACAGCGCGCGGCACGCCTCCCACTGCCCCTTCGGTACGCCGTCGATCCCGGCCCGGTAGACCTCGGAGGTGTACGCGGCGTAGTGCACGCCGAGCACCGCGATCCCGATGTACAGCGGCTCCACCGAGCTGAACAGGGCAGCCGCTCCGACCAGTTGGACCAGGAGCGGGGTGGAGCGGACGAACTCTGTGACCGCTCGGACGGGGAGCGTCACGAACCGGCTGGGCGCGCGTCCGGCCACCGCGACCGCCAGCCCCAGTACGGCCGCCACCAGGGTGCCGAGCACGGTGGCGAGCAGGGTGACCCGGAACCCCTCCAGCAGCAGGGGCAGGGACTCGCCGAGGGCGGTCCAGTCGAATCCGTTCACCGGGCACCTCCCACCGTCGCCGTCGACGCGCTGCGGCTCCTGAACAGGCTGGTGGCCCCCGCCTCCAGGCCGAGCCGCCGTTTGGCGCTCCGCTCCAGCAGGTTCATCAGCATCGTCAGCGCGTAGGCCAGCACGAAGTAGGCGGCCAGCAGGGTCAGATAGGCGGTGAGGGTCTCACCGGTGCGGTCGCGCAGCGTCTGGATCACCGTCATCAGGTCGGCGGCCGAGATCAGCCACAGCAGCGGGGTCGCCTTCAGCAGCTGGATCAGCAGATTGGTGAAGCTCGGGATCATCTGCACCCAGGCCTGCGGCAGGATCACCTTCCACAGCCGTCTGGAGGGGCTGAGGTTGAGCGCGATCGCCGCCTCGTACTGCGCGCGCGGAACCGAGTTGACGGCACCGCGCACCACTTCGGCGCCGTATGCGCCGAAGTTGAGGCCGAAGGCGACCACCCCGCAGATCACGGGGGTGAGTTCGTAGCCGGTCAGCAGCGGCATCGCGTAGTAGAGCCAGAACAGCTGGATGTAGAGGGAGGTGCCCCGGAAGAACTCCACGACCACCCGGGAGGCCCCGCGGACCAGCAGCAGCCGGCTGCCCGCGGCCAGCCCGAGCGCGAAGGCCAGCACCAGGGCCAGCAGCGCGCCCAGGACGGTGGCCTGGAGCGTCACCCACAACCCGGAGCGGACCTGGGGGAACTCCTCGACGAGAAGGGAGAAGAAGTCACTCATGCGTGCGCACCCGCCCGCCCCGTCAGCCCCTGCACAGGTCCGCCGTCCGCAGGTCGGCGGGCGGGATCTCCGTCTCGCCGAACCCGTACGGCTCCAGCAGCCGCACATAGCGCGAACGGTCCGAGACGATCTTCTTCAGCTCGCGGTTGAAGGAGTCCCGCAGATCCTCGTTGCCCTTGCGGAAGACCGCCCCGCCGGGCGAGAACTGCTCCTTGCCGTCCAGCTTCGGCACGAACGCCTCGGTGACCTCCGTGTCCGGATTGGTCTTCGCCAGCCAGCGCAGCGAGATCCCGGTGAGCAGGAACGCGTCGACCCGTCCGCCCTTGACCGCGTCCGCCCCGTCCTGCGGCTTCTGCAAGGTCTTGATCTTCCCCTCGGGGATGCCCGCCCCCTTGGCGTAACTTCCTTCAACCGCACCGGACATGACGCCGACGGTGATCCCGGCCTCCTTGGCGGAGGCCAGGTCGGTGATGTTCTTCGGGTTGCCCTTCCGGACCATCAGTGCGGTCGGGGAGATGAACTCCGGCTCGGAGAAGATCGCGTTGCCGCAGCGCTCAGGGGTGATCGCCATCCCCGCGCTGACCACGTCGTACTTCCCCGCCTGGAGACCCGGGATCAGCCCGTCCCACTCGGAGAGCGTCGGCTTCAGCTCGTCGACGCCCAGCGCCTTGAAGATCTCCCGGTGCAGCGTGGGCGCCTCGCCCTTCAGCTCCTTGCCCTCCATGTACCCGTACGGTGCCTCGTTGGCGTACGCCACCCGGACGAACCCCTGCTCCCGCAGCTTGTCGAGCGCGCCCGCGCCGGTGGCGGCCCCCGAGTCGGCCTTGCTGCACGCGGTCAGGAGGCCGGGAACGACCAGCAGGCCACCCACGGCCGCCGATCGATTGAGGAAGCTCCGGCGGGAAAGGTGAGGAAAGTCAGCCATGGTTCGCGGTCTCCTGGAGGTCGAACAGTCCGGACAGGGTGAGCGCCTGCCCGATCCCCCGCGTCTATGCAGGAAGCCGGGGCCTGTAACCGAACAGTGGCCGGAGGGAGATCTTCCCGTGGCCTGGTGAGGGGGTCGGCGGAGGGCTCAGTCCGGGGAAGTGCCCTCCGTGGCGACGGAGTTGTCGGTGGAAAGGTCCTCGGACGGGATGTGGCCCCGCTCCTTGTCCACCACATGGGGCAACGGATCACCATTTACCCATAGTTCGTACATTTCCACGAACTGCTCGGCCAGCCGGTCCCGCCAGCCGACCGTGTCCCCGCTCTGATGCGGCGAGATCAGCAGACCCGGCACCTCCCACAACGGGCTCTCCTCGCCCAGGGGTTCGTCCGAGAAGACGTCGAGCGCGGCCCCCGCCAGCCAGCGGCGGTCGAGGGCGTCCACCAGGTCCGCCTCCACGACGGTCGCCCCGCGGCCCACGTTGATGAAATGGGCCGAGGGCTGGAGCAGGCCGAAGAAGCGGGTGTCGAACATGCCGTACGTGGCCGGGGTCAGCGGCACCGCGGAGATCACCCAGTCCGCGCGGGCCGCCAGCGGGCCCAGGTCCCCGACCCCGTGGATGGTGCGCCGGGCGGTCCGGCCCACCAGCGCCACCTGGACGTCCAGGCCGTGCAGCAGCCGGGTGATCTCGCGGCCGACGGGGCCCGCCCCGACGACCACCGCCCGCGAACCGGCCACCTGCCGGCCCTCCCGGTGGTGCCAGCGCCGCTCCCGCTGGAGGGCGAGGGTGGCGGGCAGGCCCTTGGCGAAGGCCAGCACCAACCCGGCCACGTACTCCGCGATCGGCCGCTCGAAGACGCCCCGCGCGTGGGTCACCACGGTGCCGGAGGCCACCAGCTCCGGGCAGAGCAGCCGGTCCACCCCCGCGCTCGCCGTGTGCACCCAGCCCGGCCGTGCCCCCGGACCGGGCCACGCCTCCCGTACGGCGTCGGAGGCGAAGTCCCACACCAGCAGCACATCGGCCTGTGGCAGCCGGGCGGCGAGATCCGCCGCACCGGTGCGCACGACGCGGGCCCGGCCGGTCAGACGGCCGAGGCGCGGGGGCGGGTCGGCATCGAGGACGAGAACGACGGGTACCGGCATCGGTGGCTCATCACTCCGCAACATCGCAGGTCGCCGTGGGTGCAGGCGTGATCATGGTCTCCGCGCCCTCCACGCTCGCAGCAGCCCCGGCCCCCGTCAACACGGCTCGCTGTCCGGGTCCCGGCCGCGCCCGCCGTCCATGCCCCTCGCCGGTCTCCCGCCCGCGCCCGCTGCCGGTCTTCCGGAGGTGTCCCGCCCGCGCCCGCTGCCGGTTCCCCGGAGGTGTCCCGCCCCTGCCCGCCTGCGTGTCGTCCACCCTCCGCCGCGGGGCCGGCCGGGGAATACTTGATGGAGGGAGGGGCACCAGTGGTTTTCCGCGCCCGATGCGAAGACGCGCGAAGGAAGGGTGACCATGACCGCCGTAGGACTGCTCTACCCGGGCCACGCCGCCGAGGACGACTTCCCGCGGATCGAGATCACGCTCGACACGGACATCCGGCTGCCGCTGTTCTCCACCGAGGCCGACGAGAACACCTTCCGGCCCGGGGCCCTGCTGGAGGCCGGGGCCCCCGACCGGCTCTCCGAAGGCGTCGAGGAGCTGCGTCTGGCGGGTGCGGAGGCGATCGTCCAGGCGAGCCCCGCGGGCAGCTTCGTCTACGGCTGGGCGGGCGCCCACAACCAGATCGCCACCCTCGCCCGGAGCGCGGGCCTGCCCGCCTCCAGCACCGCCTTCGGCTTCGTCCACGCCGTGCGGGAGCTGGGCGCCGACCGGGTCGCGGTCGCCGCCGCCTGGCCCGAGGACGTCACCGCCCTCTTCGTGGAGTTCCTGGTGGCCGCCGGGACCGACGCGGTGGTCACCCACAGCGCGGGCGTCGCCACGGCCGCCGAGATCGCCGGGTGGGAGGCCGGGCGGGTCAAGGAGCTGGCGCTCGCGGCCGACCACCCGGACGCCGAGGTGCTGCTGCTCCCGGACGCGGCCCTGCACACGGCCGCGTACATCCCGGAGCTGGAGGAGGCGGTCGGGAAGCCGGTCCTCACGGCGAACCAGGTGACGGTCTGGGAAGGCCTGCGGCTGACCGACCGCCGGATCTGGGCCCCGACGCTCGGCACCCTCTTCGCCGCCCGCCGGCCGGCACCGGGTGCGGCGGAGCCGAAGGGGATCGAGGTGCGGGAGTAGGCCCCGGCTCCCGCACCCGACGCCCGGCGCCCCTCCCGGGGGCAGCCCCGGAGGGTGGCTCCGGAATAAGCGGAGCCATCCTCCTGTTGTACGCCTCCGTTACGCGGACGCGGGACGAGCAGCAGCACCACCGGGAGAGGGCCGAAGACGTGAACGACATCCAGGGCGGCGACGGGACGGGCGAGCCGGGCACCGGCCGGACGGACGGCGACGGAATCCGGGGTGCGGCGGCGGGCACCGCCCCCGTGCCGCTCTCCGTGCTCGACCTGGTGACCGTCGGGCAGGGCCGCACCGCGACCCAGGCCCTGCGCACCGGCGTGGAGACAGCGAAGCTCGCCGAGAGCCGCGGCTTCCACCGCTACTGGGTGGCCGAGCACCACTCCATGCCCGGGGTCGCCTCGTCCTCCCCGGCCGTGATCCTCGCGCACACCGCCGCCCACACCGAGCGCATCCGCCTCGGCTCCGGCGGTGTCATGCTGCCCAACCACGCCCCCCTGGTGATCGCGGAGCAGTTCGGCACGCTGGAGGCGATGGCTCCGGGCCGCGTCGACCTGGGCCTCGGCCGGGCCCCCGGCACCGACGGCGCGACGGCCGCCGCCCTGCGCCGCAGCGACCGGCTCGGCGAGGGCGCCGACGATTTCCCGCAGCAGCTCAGCGAGCTGATCCGGTTCCTGGACGACGACTTCCCCGACGGGCACCCGTACGCACGCATCCACGCCGTGCCCGGCCCGGTCCAGGCGACCGCCCCCGGCGGGGTGCAGTCCGCACACCGGCCGCCGGTCTGGCTGCTCGGCTCCTCCGGCTTCAGCGCCCGGCTGGCGGGCACGCTCGGGCTGCCGTTCGCCTTCGCCCACCACTTCTCGGCGCGGAACACGATCCCGGCGCTGGACCTGTACCGCAGCTCCTTCCGGCCCTCGGCCGTGCTGGATGCCCCGTACGCCCTGATCGGCGTCTCCGCGCTGGCCGCCGACGAGGAGGCCGAGGCCCGCCGCCAGGTGCTGACCGGCGCTCTGTCCATGGTCCGGCTGCGCACCGGGCGGCCCGGGCTGATCCCCAGCCCGGAGGAGGCGGCCGCGTACGACTTCTCCCCGATGGAGCGGGAATTCGTCGACGGCTGGCTCGCCGACGTCGTCCACGGCACCGCCGACGAGGTCCGCACCGGCCTGGACGACCTGGCCGGGCGGACCGGCGCCGACGAGCTGATGATCACCGCCAACGCGCACGGCGGCGAAGCGCGGCTGCGCAGCTACGAGCTGATCGCGGACGCCTACGGTCTGCCGCGCGTGGGCTGAGGCCCGGGGCCGGTCACGTACGGACCGGCCGCTGCCCGGGCAGGGCCGGTCCCGGGCGCCTCGGGGTCGGCCCCGGGCCGCCCTGTGATCAGCGCCGCGATCAGCTCCGGTGCCACCGCCCGCGAGTACAGCCACCCCTGCCCGGTGTCGCAGCCGATCCGGCGCAGCCGCTCCGCCTGCCCGGCCGTCTCCACGCACTCCGCGGTGACGGTCAGGCCCAGGCGGTGGGCCAGCTGCACCATCGCCTCCACGATCGTCTCGTCGGCCGGGCTCGGATGCGTACCGTCCTCGTACCGGAAGCCCTTCACGAACGCCCCGTCCAGCTTCAGCACGGAGACGGGCAGGCGGCTGAGGTAGGCGAGGTTGGAGTAGCCGGTCCCGAAGTCGTCGATCGCGATCCTCACGCCCATGTCGCTCAGGGCCTGGAGAGCTCTCAGCGGGCGGCCGCCCGAGCCCATCACCGCCGACTCGGTCAGCTCCAGCTGGAGCAGCCCCGGATCCAGGCCGGTCTCGTTGAGGATCTGCGCCACGTCCGCCACGAGGTCGGAGTCCCAGACCTGGCGTACGGCGACATTGACGCTGATGAAGAGCGCGGGCTCGTCCGGGTGGTCCAGCTGCCAGCGGCGCGCCTGGCGGCAGGCGGTGCGCAGGATCCACTGGCCGAGCTGGACGATCGAGCCGTCCTCCTCGGCGATCCCGACGAACCGATTCGGCGAGAGCACGCCGAACTGGGGATGGTTCCAGCGCACCAGCGCCTCCACCCCGCGCACCACCCCGTCCGCCATCCCGACGAGCGGCTGGTACTCCAGCGTGAACTCGCCGCGCTCCACGGCGGGCCGGAGCGTGGAGGCGAGGGCCTGGCGGGTCATGCGGTGGGCGTTGCGCTCGGGGTCGAAGAGGGTCCAGCGGGCCCGGCCGTCGGCCTTCGCCCAGTACAGCGTGGTGTCGGCGGCCTGCATCAGGCCGGTGGGCGAGGTGCCCGCCACCGGCCGCTCCACCACCCCGATCGACGCGGAGACCGAGAGCCGCTGCCCGGCCAGGTCGAAGGGGCGCTGGAGGGCGGCCAGGACCGAGCGGGCCAGCTCGGTCAGCGCCTCCGTACCGCCGGAGTCCTCCACCAGGATCGCGAACTCGTCGCCGCCCATGCGCGCCACCAGCCGGCCGCCGCCCGGGTTGCGGCTCGCGTCGTTCTCGGCGCAGTCGTTGAGCCGCCCGGCCACGGCGGCCAGCAGCCGGTCCCCGATCCGGTGGCCCAGGGTGTCGTTGATGGCCTTGAAGCCGTCCAGGTCCAGGTAGCAGAGGCCGATCCGGCCGTGCCGGGGGAGCATCGAGTCGTCCTGGTACGGCGGGGTCTCCAGGGCCACCGAGAGCCGCTCGAAGAACAGGGTCCGGTTGGGCAGCCGGGTCACCGGGTCGTGCATCTGGAGATGGCGCAGCCGGTCCTGGAGCTCGCGCCGGTCGCTGATGTCCGCCACCGTCAGCAGGACCCGGGCGGGCTCGGCCGCCGACGTCCCCGTCATCGGTACGACGGTGACCTCGGCCCACAGGGTCCGCCCGTCGGGGTGTTTGAGGCGGCGGGTGCAGCGGAACCGGGAGCGGCGGCCCTGGAGCACCTCGCGGTAGGCGTGCCAGGTGCGGTCGTCGGAGGCCAGGTCGACCAGGTCGCAGGCCTGACGGTCGGCCAGCGCCCCGGCCGTGGTGCCGAGGAGGGAGCCGAGGGCGTCGTTGGCCCGGACGACATGGCCCCGGCCGTCCACGACGGCCATGGGGAGGGGGGCGGCGTTGAAGGCGGCCCGGTGGTCGCGCAGCTCGGCGGCGGCGGCGTCCGCCGCGCTCCCGGACGCCTGCGCCGATGTCTGCCCCGGCGGCTGCTCCGGTGTCCGCTCCGCTGTCTCCTCCGACGTCCGGGCCCGTGGCTGCTCCGGCGGGGGCGCGGGCCGGGCCGCGGGGTGCGCCGCGGGGTGCTCCGGGGGCCGTGCCGTATGACGCTCCGTGACCGTCGTGTCCACGGCGTCCGGGGATGTGCCTGCCGGGGCCCTGGGCCCTTCGGAGGTTCCGCTCACCGCTCGCTCCCGCTGTGAAGGTTGTCGTGAACAGGTGGGGTCGGACAGGGCACCGGGTGGTGAACCCGTGAAGGGGCCCGATCCACGCGGGAAAGCGTGGTGAAGCATAGAGGGTGGCGCGTCGGGCGTTCCAGCTCGCATCCGGCCACGGGTTGCGCGAACGGCTGGTCTGCGACGTTCCGCTTTGCCCGAACTCGATGGTTTCTGAGCGGTTCTGTTGTATCGAGTCGCCGATCCGATCGACGGTGACGTTCCGTGAAGGTCTGGGGTGGGGGCGCCTTCGGGTGCCGCCCCTGAGGCGCGTGTGACCTCTGTGACCCGTGTGGGGCAGCACAACAGGGCGCACCGCCATGAACCGGAACAGGGTGGACGGGACGTACCGCGTTCCCCACCCGGAGGTCGATGTGCAGCGTGAGCCCGGACCCGGGGGAGCGGGGCGGCCGAGTGTGCGCAGTCTTGCGGCCGCCCTCACCTCCCTTCTGGCGCTCGCCGCCACCTCGCTCGTCGCCGGTCCCGCCGCGGCCGCCGTACGCGACGCGGCCCCGTGCACACTCCCCAGGACCTCGGCCCACCACTCGCTGGGCCTGGACAGCTGGAACGGGGCCTACCCCCGCCCCGACCGCGGCCTCGACGCGGTGATGATCTTCCTCTCCTTCCCGGACTCCGAACCCCGGCTCACCCCCGAACTCCTCGCCGCCGACCACTTCCCCGCCACCACCCGCTTCTTCGAGCGCGCCAGCTACGGCCGTTTCACCCTCCGCCCGCACCCGCGGCGGAGCTGGACGCCGATGCCGCGCGCCTCCACCTGGTACGGCATAGAGCGCGACTGGGACGCCAGGAAGCGCACCGCCTACCTCCGCGACGCGATCGCCGCCGCCGACGGACACGTCGACTTCTCGGCGTACGACATCGTCTACCTGGTGGCGGACCCGGACGCCCCGGGCGTGGACTCCGACGCCACGAAGGTCGTCAACTTCGAGCGGCCGCTGCGCGCCGACGGAACGGACATCCGGCGCGTGGTCACCGTCTTCGAACAGCACCCGCCCGACCGCAACGTCCTCGCCCATGAGACCGGGCACGTCTTCGACCTGGCCGACCTCTACCACCGCCCCGCCGACGGCAAGGGCGACTGGGACACCCACGTGGGCGACTGGGACGTCATGGGCAGCCAGTTCGGCCTGGCCCCCGACCTCTTCGGCTGGCACAAGTGGAAGCTGGGCTGGCTGGACGAGGCCCAGGTCGTCTGCGTCCAGGGCTCCGCCGACCTCACCCTGGAGCCGGTCGCCGCCGCGCCCGTGCCGGGCGGGTCCATCGGCACCCGGCTCGCCGTCGTGCGGACCGGCGAGGACAGCGTGCTCGCCATCGAGGCCCGCAGCGCCACCGGCAACGACGAGGGGACCTGCACCGAGGGCATCCTGATCTACAAGGTCCGCGCCGGTACGGCCTCCGGCGGCGGCCCGGTCGAGGTGGTGGACACCCATCCGGACACCGGCGCCTGCTGGGACCGCTCGGTCTACCCGCCGCTCGCGGACGCCCCGCTCGCGGAGGGCGAGACCTACACCGTGCCGGGGGAGCGCACCCGGGTGGAGGTCGCGGACCGCACGCCGTCCGGCTCCTGGACGGTCCGGGTCACCACCGGCGTCTGAGCCCGCCGCCCGTACGGGAACGCGAGCGCCTACGGGAACACGAAGAAGCCCCTCGCTCGCGCGAGGGGCTTCTTCCGTCGGTGCGCCGTCAGGGACTCGAACCCCGGACCCGCTGATTAAGAGTCAGCTGCTCTAACCAACTGAGCTAACGGCGCCTGCTGACGTCGTAGACATTAGCACCCTGATCCGCCCGAGGAAAAATCGAATGCCCGGACCCGTGGGAGGTCCGCCCCGAGCCGCGCGACTCCTGGTGGGACGCCGTGGCGCGGCTCACCCGCACACAGGCCCACAGCAGCACATCGGGTCCCGGCAGCCAGGGGGCCCGGGTGTCGGGTGCCACCAGCCAGCGCGGGCCCGAACCACCGGACGGGCAGGTCAGCGGCGGTACGGTGACGGCGTCGCCGGTGCCGTGGCAGAGCAGCGGGGGCACCTCGCCGCGCGGAGCGCCGCCGCCCGCGCCCCACTCCTCCCAGGCCAGCAGCGAGGGCAGCCGCTGGGCCGTGCCGGGGGAGGCGAAGAGCAGCATCCGCCCCCGGTGCACGGCGACCGGACCGGTGCCCGGGCCCTCGGCCCAGAGCCGCTCCAGCATCCGCCGCCCGAACAGCGCGGGCACGTTGACGACGTCGAACTGGGTGCCGCAGGGGAGTACCCCGGGCGAGGAGGGGCGCTCCTCCCACTGCGCGAGCGTGGAGCGCGGGTAGGCGGAGGCGCCCGCCAGCCAGGCGGCGCCCGCCGCGGTCACCTGGGCGGCCTGCACCCCCGCCTGGTCCCGCAGCAGGGCGAAGATGTCGACGGCGTGGGCCGCGGCTCCGCCGGCCTGCAGGGTCGTTTCGTCTTTCAGCCAAGCGCTCATGGAGAGAAGGTCTACCGGGAGTGACGGAGATGATTCCGAGAGTTGCCGGAAACCAGGACAGGGCGTGAGGGGAAGGAGTATCTTGCCCGCCCGGAATATGCCACCGGACCTGCCCGCCGGCCTGAGGCCGCCCGCCCCCTGCTCTGCCCGAGCGGGGCGCCGGGGGGAGCGGTCTGTTCCCGGCCCCGGGAGCCGCGGTGGGCCCCGGCGGGACCCTGCCGCGTACGCGGGGCCGCACGGCGACGGGCCCGGCACATGGGTGCCGGGCCCGTCCACCGAACTCTTTGCAGGCTACTGACCCGCGGCCTTCTTCCTGCGCAGCAGGAACAGCGCCGCACCGCCTGCGGCCACGAGGGCGACCGCCAGGCCGGCGATCATGGGCGTGGCACTGGAGCTGCCGGTCTCGGCGAGGTCGCCGCCGCCGGTGGTGCCGCCGGTCTTGTCACCGGTGGTGCCACCCGTGGTGTCGCCGGTCGTGCCGCCGGTGGTGTCGCCGGTCGTACCACCGGTCGTACCACCGGTCGTCTCTCCGGTGGTGCCGCCGTCGGTGTCACCGGGCGTGGGGGTCGGGGTGGTGGGAGGGGTCCCGCCGCTGCCACCGGTGCTCGGGGCAGGGGTGCCCTGGGTCTCGCAGTCCAGGACTCCCTGGAAACGCTCCGAGAAGCCGTCCGGGCCGGTGACGGTGAAGTCGTACGCCTCGTCCTCGCCGACCGGGACCGTCACGGTCTTGGTCTCGCCGGCGGCGACGGTGTGCTCGACGCCGGAGAGTTCGAAGGTGAAGGGGGCGTCGCCGTCGTTGCTGACCTTGACGTCGACGCCGCCCGCGGAGCAGTTCTTCTCAGCGGTGACCGAGGGGATGGCGCCCTTCGCGGCCCAGTTCACGGTCGCGTCCGCGGTGATCGTGGACTCGGTCGAGCCGGCCAGGATCTGGGTCTGGCTCTTGCTGGGGCTCGCGAACGCCCGGCCGACCGGGACCTGCGTGGTGGCCTTGGCCGTGAGCGAGGCGGTGCCGTCGGCCGTGCCCGCCGGCACGTCGAAGTACAGCTCGGTGCCGTCGTTGACCGAGGTGATGGGCTGGCCGTCCTTGTCGGTCACCTTGATCCCCGCCGCCGTGGCGTCGGAGTTGGCGGCCACGGAGACCTTGTCGGCATCGGTGTGCACCGTCACCGGGCCGATCTTGCTGCCCGACTTGCCGGAGACCGCGTTCGGGTCCAGCGTCAGGGAGGTCTTCGGCTCCTGGAGGTTCTGGGCCTGGGCCTCGAGCCAGTCCGCCAGCTTCTCGGCCTGCCCGTTCTTCGCCTCGACCTTCGCACCGTCCGAGAAGCGCCAGATGGCGACCTGCGTGCCGGCGGCAGCGGTCTTGGCGGTCAGCTTCCCGGCGCCCGACTTCTGGGCCAGCGCGTCCAGGTCACCGACCTGCGGGTAGGAGTTGCGGAGGATCCAGAGGATCTTCCCGGCGTCCTTGTTGCTGCCGAGCGAGGTCTGGCCCCAGGGGGTCTCCAGGTACTTCGCCTTGTTCTGGGTCGGGTTGTGGATGTCGATGCAGTACGTCTGCAGTCGGCCGCCACCCTCCACGGTCATCTCGAACAGGCCCGCGGAGATGTTCGTGGTCTTGCCGTTGCCGACGTCGAGCCGGGCGGTGTCATACGTCTTCAGACCGTCCAGCGTGGCCACCGCGCCACCCTGGTGGTGGACGTCGCGTCCGTCGGCCGCGGCGCTGCCGGCCCCGGCGAGGGAGCCCAGGACCAGAAGTCCGGCCGTGGCGACCGAGGTCGCTATGCGGCGACCGGTGGTTCCCCGCCCGGTCGCGGCGGGTGATGAGAAGTTTGCAAACACAGAAGTCCCCTCCGATGCGGCTCATCCTTGCAGGCGCGTCAGATGCGCCACACGAGATACGTGGGAGAGTCGCGAAACCAGTGCCAAGTGCCCTGCGAGCACGCGGAGATCCTATGGAGCGAGCGGCGCGCCGTGCTCCTCGGCGGCATGATTTGAGGGTTCTGAATCGGAATCGTTACCTCCGAAGGGGGTTGCCCCGGCCCCTTACGGCTGGGCTATGGAGCCGCGTCCGGAGGTGCCGAGGCCGCGGCGTTCCCACCACTTGCGCTCCGCGGCGACAGGCCGTGTCTCTCCAGGGGCAGGGAGTCACGGTTCCTGCCCTCGGTCCGGCGGCTGCCGCGGTCCCGTCAGGGCCTGCCGGGACGGGGTCGCGCGGGCCGGACATGCGCGGGAAGTGGAGCCCGTGCGGGAGGAGCTGAGGGGGCGTGGGGCGGCGGACCGGCAAGACACCCCGGCCCACCCCCGCCCCGGGCGCCCTTCCGTGCGGGAGGGCGGGTCGTCCGGAGCGAAGTGCCGTGCTCGAAGGCGTGCCGCCGAAAATGAACGTGCGATGCATTCCGGTGTGGACAGTTCCGGAAATGCAGACGTCTTTTCGTGAATCGGGCGCCTGCCACGGTCCGGTGTGTATCGGTACCGGAGGAAGAGAACTCTCACCGTCGAATCCCGCGGGTGCCGCTGACGGAATCCGGCCGGGGTGGTGGAAACCCGATGAATTCAGCGCGCGTGGGCGGGTGCGCGATGCCGCCCGATAGTGATGAAGGTCACCGACCGGCTCAAGGGCGGCCCTGGACCGCGTGGTTGATGAGGTGTCAGGGTTTGGGTGCCCGTCTCGAACAGGCGGACGATAATGGGGGGTTCAACAATGCAAAGACGTATCCATCCGTCTGCGGGGGTTCCCGCACGGAAGGCCGGCAGGGCACGGTGGTTGGGGGCCCTGGCCGTTCCGCTGTCCCTTCTGCTGCTGGCCGAGGTCGGCATGGCCGCCGGTGCCGCTGTGGCGGCCGACGGCACCCGGAAGCAAGGGGCCTCCGAGCCCGCTTCGACGGCCGAACGGCGGGGGGCGGCCGAAGCCCGGGACGAGTTCTCGGCACGCGTCGCCGCTGCCGCCCAGGAGCGCCCGATAGAGGTGCTGGGGGCCCGTACCGAGAACACGACGCTGTGGGCCAACCCCGACGGCACCATGTCGCAGGAGACCCATGCCGGACCGGTCAGGTTCCGCGAGGGGAAGAGCTGGGTCGCCGTCGACGTCGACCTGGAGAAGGCCGAGGACGGTTCGGTGCGGGCCAAGAGCCATCCCCGAGGCCTCCGGCTCGCCGGCCGCACAGGGTCCGACGGCGGCGAGCTGGTGACACTCGGCGCCGGCGCGCACGAGGTCAGCCTCGGCTGGCAGGGCGCGCTGCCCGACCCCGTCCTGCGGGGCAACAAGGCCACCTACGTGGACGTCAGGCCCGCCACCGACCTGGTGGTCGAGGCGACCCGGACAGGGTTCGAGCAGTATCTCGTCGTCAAGAACCGCTCCGCGGCCGACGCGGCGGCCCGCATCACCCTCCCGCTCTCGGCGAAGGGCCTGAAGACCACGCAGAACGCGGACCGGTCCCTCACGTTCACCGACGCCAGGACCGGGACGACCGTGGGCAGGCTCCCCGCCCCGGTGATGTGGGACGCCTCCCGCAACAAGCAGGGTCTCGCGGCCACCAACCGTGCCGCTGTGGACCTGAAGGTCGCCGGGCAGGGCGAGAACCTGGAGCTGCGGCTCACGCCCGACCGGAAGTTCCTCGCGGACGAGAACACGCAGTACCCCGTGACCATCGACCCCGCGGTCTTCTTCGGCACCAACTTCGACACCGCCGTGCGTGAGGGGGTGACCGAGGACCTCTCCGCCTCCGTCGATCTGCCCGTGGGCCGTGAGTACGGCAAGCAGGCGGCCCGCTCCTTCGTGCACTTCCCGCGGAACTTCGTCGTCTCGGGCATGGAGATCCTCAACGCGGAGCTCAACCTCTACTCGGTCTGGTCCGACTCCTGCGAGCCCAGGTCGTGGGAGCTCTGGGACACCGGGCTCACCTCGACCGCCACGCGCTGGAGCAACCAGCCCGCCTGGCGTTCGAAGGTCGCGACCTCGACGAGCACGCTCGGCCACTCACCCGCCTGCGGAGCCCAGTGGATCCAGACGGACGTCACCGGTCTCGTGAAGGAGTGGGCCGTGGCGGACCGCGCCGAGAACTCCATCGGCATCCGCGCCACCGACGAGTCCGACACGAAGGCGTACAAGATCTTCGCCTCCAGCGACGCACCGGCCAACGGGCCCTCGCTGCTGGTCACGTACGAGGTCCCGGCCGACCCGGTCAAGGACCACGTCACCTACTGGAACGACGTGCTGCAGGCGACCTACCGTCAGATCGGCGGAGCACCCGGGCCCCTGGCCCGCGCCGGTGCGATGATGCACGGCGCGATCTA
The DNA here is from genome assembly GCF_056436485.1 of Streptomyces sp. NPDC043746. Taxonomy (NCBI): domain Bacteria; kingdom Bacillati; phylum Actinomycetota; class Actinomycetes; order Kitasatosporales; family Streptomycetaceae; genus Streptomyces; species Streptomyces sp. NPDC043746. Next base: position 43,982 of record NZ_JBWKCM010000032.1, read on the forward strand.
CGATGCCGCGAACTCCGCTCAGTGCGCGCAGGGTCCCGCGAAGTGCCTGGGGGACGCCTACCTCGTCAAGGTCCCCTCGTCCGGTGAGCTGCCGGACATCAACAGCGCCATCGACCACGCCGCCTTCGACGTGCTGCGGTCGGTCTACCCGCAGCTCGACTTCGACCGGGAGATCGCGGACGCCCGCGCCACCATCCCGGCCGGAGTCACCGGCGCACAGCGGGCGGCGGGTACCGCGATCGGACAGCAGGCGGCAGCGGCCATGATCGCGGACCGGCAGAACGACGGAGCGACGAGCAACACCGCCTACACCCCCAGCACCGCCCCGGGGCAGTGGCGCCCCACGGGGAGCGGCAGCGCCGCCACCCCCGGCTGGGGCCTGCTCAAGCCCTTCGGCATGGCTTCCAGCTCCCAGTTCCGCCCCAGGAGCCTGCCCGAACTCGCCGGCGGCTCCGAGGTGCTGAAGAGCGCGGAGTACGCCCGGCAGGTCAACCAGGTGAAGTCCCTGGGCAGGTCCGACTCGACGCAGCGCACCTCCGACCAGACCCAGGCGGCCCTCTTCTGGGCCAACGACCTGGACGGCACCTACAAGCCCCCGGGCCAGCTCTTCGAGTTCACCCAGATCGTCTCGCGCGACCGGGGTCTGTCGGTCACCGCGAACGCCAAGCTCTTCGCGCTGACCGCCTTCGCCATGGCGGACGCCGGCATCGTCGCGTGGGACGCCAAGTACCAGACGGACCTCGATCTGTGGCGTCCGGAGTCCGCGATCCGGCTCGACGGCGACGACAACCCGGCCACCGTGGTCGACCCCAACTGGCAGCCGCTCTCGCAGGACCGCAACGGCCAGCACTTCTCCCCGCCCTTCCCCGCCTACGTCTCGGGGCACGCCACCTTCGGCGGAGCCTGGGCGAAGGCCATGGAGCAGTGGTTCTCCACCGACGACGTCACCTTCACGGCCACCACCGAGGACCCGAACGCCGTCGGCGTCACCCGGACCTTCAGCAGCTTCTCGGCCGCCGCGGACGAGAACGCCATCGGCCGGGTGTGGCTGGGTGTCCACTACGACTGGGACGGTACCGAAGGGGTCTCCTCCGGCGCCGCCGCAGCCGCCTACGTCGCCGCGAACAAGGTGAAGAGCAACACCTCGGCCACCTGGGTCGCCTACGAGACGCTGAAGAACCTCGGCGGCTGTGAGGCGCTGGGCCAGAAGCTCGTCGCCGAGCACCGCTGGAGCGCCTACCAGTGCGTGCGGGTCACCACCGCGAACACCGACCACGCGCTCTCCGTCAAGTAGCCGGCCCACGTCCAGGAAGGACAGCAAACATGCGTCTGTTCGACAAGGTCCCCGGCACGTGGTCGCGGGCCGCGATCGTGCTGGCCGCCGCCGTGGTCGTCGGAGCGGTCGCCGCTCCTCTCTCCATGGCCGACCCCACGCCGAAGGGCTCGCAGGCGCTGCCTGCGGGCGACCCCGATCGGCTCCTCGCGACCCCCGAGGTCCCGCGGATCTCCGACGGCTCCTACTCGGGCTTCCAGTTCTGCGGGATCCCGGACAACCCGCCGCTGGTCACCACGGACCGTCCGAGCCTCGCCGCGACCCTCGAGTCGGTGGCGCCCCCCGGCTCCGTCGAGCCGCCCGAAGGCGCGGACCAGCCCGGCCGCAAGGTCGTCTTCGAGGTGACCGAGGCGGACGGGAAGCACGTGCTCACCAAGAAGGCCACCACGGAGGCCGGCCACACGGCTGTCTACCAGCTCCCCGAGGCCAGGCTCACCAGCGGTGACTACCGCTGGAGGGTCAGGGTCCAGGACGGCCCCGCCAGCTCGCAGTGGACCGCGTGGTGCGACTTCTCGGTCCGCCTGGCGGACTAGGGTCCTGCGTCCGGACCGGGCCGGACGCACCGGTCCGATCCGGGCGTCGGCCCCGGCCGACCGGGATGCGGCCCAGGCCCCCGCGCACCCCGCGCGCGGGCCCGGGCCGCTGACCGGGCCGGCGCACCGGGACGCTCCCGGACCGGCGGAAGCGGGCTCAGGCCGGGGAGGAGGCGTCCAGCAGGGAGCGGCCGAACTCGATCATCTTCTTCGCGTAGTCCTCGGTCCACTCCGCGCGCTCCGCGACATCCGCCGCGGTCAGCCGGTCGAACCGGCGCGGGTCGGCGAGCTGGGCCGCCGCCATCGCCTGGAACTCCACCGACCGGTCCGTCGCCGCGCGGAAGGCCTGCGTCAGCTCCGTCGCGCGGGCCAGCAGCTCACGGGGGTCCTCCACCGACTCCAGGTCGAAGAAGTGCTCCGGGTCGGCCACCGCCTCCGACGGCTCGAAGAGCAGCGGCGCGGGGCGCAGCCGCTGCCGTTCGTTCCGCTCGGACTGTGTCATGTGCTGTTCCTCCCTCAGGCGGTCCGGACAGCCCGGACGGCCACCCTCCATTGTCCGACCCCGCGCAAGAGCGCGACCGGCTTTCGGACGCTTTGCCCGGGCGCACCGCTCGGGCGCACCGCCCTGGCGGGAGGGGAGGGCGGTCTAGGGCCGCCACCGCACCCGGTGCTCCGCGAGGTGGGCCAGGACCGCGTGGTTGGCCTCCCAGCCGTCCGGGAACTTCACCGTGACGCCGAGCTGCACCGGCTCGGTCGACGGGTGCTCGTCCAGCAGCTCCGCCACCCCCTCCCGGCACACCACGACGCACGCGTGCCGGTGGCGCGAGGCCAGCACGCACAGGCGCCCCGTCTCCAGATGGAAGGCGGTGGCGTCGGGGCGGCCCGACAGCGGGTGCAGGACGACCGTGACGTCGAACTCGCGGCCCTGGAGCCGGTTGGCCGTGTCCACCGCCACACCCGTGACGCCCAGCTCCGCGAGGGCCGTCCGCACGGCCGCCGCCTGGTCGCGGTGGGCCGTGCCGACCGCCACCCGGTCCGCCGTGACCGGAACCGGCTCGTCCGCCCGCTCGCTGGTGGCGACGCCGCCCCGGTCCAGCAGCCGGCGGACCACCAGGGCCACCGCCCGTACCGCCTCGGGGTCCGTACGCGGGGTGTGCCGGGCCGGCAGCTCCAGCAGGCCCCACCCGGCCTCCGCCGCCTCGTCCAGCACCCGGTCCGGGCCCGACCCGTCCGAGGCCACCCCGAACGAGAGCTTCCGGTCCCCGTGGTCCGTACCGCTGCGGAAGGGGGTGTACGGGTAGAACGCGTCCGATACCAGCGGCGCCGCCGAGGCGGGGAGCCGCCAGGAGACCGGCAGCCGGTGCTGCGGCAGCTCCGGATTGTGCGCGAGCAGCGTGGAGACCGCGCTCGCGGACGGGTCGTAGCTCAACCCCGCCCACTGGTCCGCGCCCACGATCGAGAACGGGTCCAGCTGCCCCGGGTCCCCGACGAACAGCGCCCGGTCGAACAGCCCGGCCACGGCCAGCAGCGCGTCGGAGCGCATCTGGTACGCCTCGTCGACGATCGCGTGCCCCCACGGCTCCACGTTCTTCACGTGCGCCCACTTGGCGGCCGTGGAGATCACCACGTCCAGCCCGGCCAGGTCCGCCGCCTTGGCCGATTTTCGTACGTTCTCCAGCCCGTCCAGCACCGGGTCGTACGGGTCGGAGTCGTTGCTGTGCAGCCGGCCCACCGGCAGCTCGGGCTCCTTCTCCGCGAGCCGCACCACCAGGTCGTCGACCTGGGCGTTGGTCTGCGCGACCACCATGAGCGGGTGCCCGGCGGCGGCCAGCTCCAGGGCCGCCCGGACCACCAGGGTGGACTTCCCGGCCCCGGGCGGGGAGTCCACGACGATGCCCCGGGCGGAGCCGCGCAGAGTGTCGTCCAGGATCGCCCCGGTCGCCCGCGCCGCCGCGGCGCCGGGGTCGAAGACGGTGGTCACAGCGGGTCCTCCCAGCGGGCGGTGGTCACAGCAGATCCTCCGGGGTCACGGGGTCGGGATGCTCCGCGCGCGTCGCGGCGTCCGCGCCCGGCGGGCCGCCGTGGGTCCACGGGGTCTCCTCCGGGTCGGGCAGCTTCGGCCCGCCGCGCTGGTCGTGCTCGAACAGGGTCCAGGCGATCCGCTCGCCCGGCTCCGGCAGCGAACCGGGCGCGGGCTCCTTGCCCCGCCCCATCCGGTCCATGATCCGCAGCACGAGCAGGATCTCGCCGTCCGGGCCCTCCTCCTGCCCGGCCCGTACGAACTCGGCCGTCTGCGGCTTGCCGTCCAGCGAGCGGTAGACCTTGGTCCGCTCGCCGAGATGCGGCCGCTCGTCCGTGCGGAGGGTGACGAGCGGGCGCGGGGAGGGCCGCTTGGACTCGGTGTAGGCCATCTCGACGCCGGTCACCGTCGCGAGGAACGCCTCGCCCGCCAGCCGCCGCCCGGCCAGCACCAGCGGATCGTCCAGCGCCTCCTGGGCCTCCAGCTGGGCCTGGGCGGTCTCCCGGGAGGCCAGCTTCTGCGCGGCCGTCACCGCGTCGTCGCGGCGGGGCTGCGGCGGCTCGCCGGAGCGCACCCGGTCCCGGTGGGCGGTGAAGGACCAGCGGTCCCGGGTCCAGCGGTCCTCGGCCCGGGACCCCTCGGGCAGCTCCCGCAGCAGGTCGAGCCCCTGCCACACCTTGTCCCAGGTCGGCAGGGCCACCTTGGCCAGGAGCGAGCGGATCTCGTGCTCGGCCCTGCTCAGCTCACCGTGCCGCTCGTCGGCCGCGAGTCCGTCCTCGGCCGCCGCGAACGCCGTACGGGCCCGGTCGTACCGCTCGATCGCCGGGGCCAGCAGCCGGTTGTCGAAGGCCGGGTCGGTGGCCGGGCCGGCGGGCGGGCACAGGAGCTGGCCGTCCGCGTCCCGGGCCAGCTCGGCGGCGAGGGCGGCCTCGGCGCCGGACGAGCCCTCCGGCGGGTCGATCCAGGCGAGCAGCGCCCCCAGGTGCTGGTCCTCCAGACTGCTCTGGCCGGTCGCCCAGTGCCGGTTGAGCAGGTCGGTGGCGGCCAGCAGCAGTGAGGAGCCGGGCACCCGGGCCCGCTCCCCGTAGTGCGTGAGCCAGCGGCCGAGCAGCGGGACGCGCACCGGGGCCGGGTACGGCGTCTGCGGATCGTCCTCGGCGGTCCGGCGGAACCGCATGGAGCGGCCGAGCAGCCGGACGAACTCGATGCCCGCCCGGCTCGGCACGATCAGCTGCGGGGCGTCCGTGCACAGCTCGACCTCGACCTTGGTCTTCTTGCCGGTGGCCGGATCGGTCTCGTTCCGCTCGGTGGGCTCGACGACGTCCTCGTACGCCTCGATGTGCGGAAGGACCGCCTCCGCCAGCTCGGCCAGGAACGCGAACCGCAGGTCCCGGTCGCGCGGCTGGGCCACGGCGAGCAGCCGGGGCTGCTCGCGATCGGTGCCGACCAGGGCACCGAGCGGGGCCCCGGCCTCCCCGGCGGTGGTGAGCGGGACCAGGACCAGCGGGCGGTCGGTGAGATGGCGGTGGCGGACGGTCGCGAGCGGCTGGGCGCGGCCGGAGTCGACGGCCTCCAGCCGGGCGAGGGTGGTGATCAGCGACATACGGCGGCCTCCTCCTGCCGGACGCGCTCGCGCAGGACGGCCGCGCTCTCCAGCGCCTCCGCGCGCAGCGCCGCGGCCCGGCGCAGGGCGGCCACGGTCGGGTCGGCCGGATCGCCCTCCTTGCCCGCGGCGGCGGCCAGCACCCCGGCCACCGTGGTCAGCCCGCCCAGCTCGCCGCGCACGCTCCGGCCGAGGGTCTCCACGGCCCCCTCGGCCCGGGACCGGGCCCGGCAGTGGAAGGCCAGCTCGCACGCGGCCAGGCACTCGGGGGCGTACGCCGCGGAGACGGCGGAGACGGCGGCCTGAAGCTCCTGCGGCGAGCACGCCGGGTCGAAGGTCGTCCCCTCGGGGAGAGCCGCCGCGATGTCCTCGATACGGGTGAGCCGGGTCAGCTGGCGGCGGGTGACGGCCCGCTGCTTGCGTACGTCGACGACGGAGGCGGTCGGCAGGTTGGAGAAGTCCTTCGGGCAGACCAGCAGCACCCGGTGGCCCACCTCGGCGCCCTCGGTCACCGCCGCCACCCGCTCCAGCGCCAGCACGTACACCGCGGCCTGGCGGGCGGCGGCCCCGACCTTCGCGGCGTCGGCGGAGGCGTCGATCATCGGGAACGACTTGATCTCGACCACCGTCCAGCGGCCGTCGGGGTGCACCACCACGGCGTCCGGCTCCAGATAGGCGGGGGAGCCCGCCACCTCCAGGGCCAGCATCGGGTGGTCCAGCAGCGCCCAGCCACCCGCGGCCGTCGCCTCGCGCAGGGCGAGCGCGGTCCGGGCGGCCCGGCCCTCGGGACCGGCGGCGCTCAGATCGGGCGTGGCGGCATCCGGGCCCGGGGCGGGGGAGGAGCCCCCGAGCCGCTCGTACAGCAGGCGCAGCAGCTCCGCGCCGCCGTCGGCCTTGACCCGGGCCTCGAAGGCGTTGCCCCGCATGAAGGCGAACTGGGACTGGCCGAAGGGGGCGGGGGAGCCGAGGGCCTGGGCCAGCACCCCCTTGTCGACCCCGGCGCCGTCGAGCAGGGCGCGCCGCTTGCAGCCGGGGTTGGCGGCGAGGGCGGCGAGCGCCCGGGCGTCGAGCGGGTGCGGGGCGACGGAGGGGCCGCGCAGCTCAGCGAGCCGCTGCCGGAGCGTCGTCGTCGGCCGAGGCGCCTGGTCCCGCACCCGGTCCTGCGGCGTCGGCTGCCGCGCCACGGGGTGCTGCCGGCCCGTCGGCCTGCGCGTCGGGGGAATCTGCGGAGGAGGTCCGCTGGCCGGGGATTCGCTCACCCGCGGAAGTCTTGCACCCGTCACTGACAATCGGGGACCTGACCGGCTCGGAGGCCGTACGCACGGTGGCGAGGGCGGCCCGCAGCCGGCCCTTGGTCCGGTCGGCGAGCCGGATGACGGGCCTGGTCAGCAGGGCTCCGACACCCATCACGGCGGCGCCCGCGACCGCGTCCAGGAAATAGTGGTTCGCGGTACCCATGACGACGATGGTGGTAATCAGGGGGTAGGCGATCCCGGCCGCCCGCAGCAGGGGGTGGCGGGCGTGGCGCCACAGGAGGATGCCGCACCACAGGGACCAGCCGACGTGCAGGCTCGGCATGGCCGCGTACTGGTTGGTCATCCCGCTCAGCCCGCGCGGCGCGCTCGCGCCCTCGCCCCACCACCCGTACGCGCTGTACTGCGCCATCGTGTCGACGAAGCCGTGGCTCGCGTCCAGCAGCCGGGGCGGGCAGGTCGGCAGGAGCGTGAAGCCGACCAGACCGAGCAGCGTCGAGTTCATCAGCCAGACCCGGGCCGCCCGGTACGCGGCCGACCTGCGCCGGAACATCCAGACCAGGATCGCCGGGGTGACCAGGTAGTGCAGCGTGGCGTAGGCGAAGTCGGCGGGTATGCCCAAGGCAGGGGTGCTGGTGAAGAGACGATTCAGCGGGTGTTCGGCGTTCAGGTACAGCGCCTGCTCGAACCGGAGGATCGCCAGCCCGTGGTCGACCGCCGTCGACACGTCCCCGCGGACCAGGAGGCGGCCCACGGAGTACAGCGCGTACACCACCGCGATCAGCGGCAGCTCCGTCCACCAGCGGGGCCGATGACCGGTCGCGGGCAGGGCGGTGGCGTGCGGCATCCGGTGGCTCTCCCCGTTTTCATGCGGCCGACGGTCAGCGTTCAACCGTAAGGCGGTGGCGGGCCGCCCTCTCCCCCGGGGGTCCACTCCCGGACATCCCGCACGCGGCCGGCCCCGCCGTGGCGTTCCCACCGCTGCGAGCTGCTGCTCAAGGGAGGGACGCCGGGGCGGGCCCGGAGGTTCCCCGGTGGGGCGGTACGGGATGATGGAGGGCCGCACCACCGTTTCAGGGAGCATCCCCCATGGCACCGCGCATCCTCCTAGCCCGGCACGGCCAGACCCAGTGGTCGGTCCGGGGCAATCACACCGGCCGGACGGACATCCCGCTCCTGGACACCGGCCGCGAGGGCGCGAAGCTGCTCGGCGAAAGGCTGCACCGGGCGCCGTGGAACGGGCTGCCCGGGGTCGAGGTGCGCACCAGCCCGCTGGTCCGGGCCGCCGAGACGTGCGAGATCGCCGGGTTCGGTGAGCGGGCCGAGCGGTGGGACGCGCTGCTGGAGTGGGACTACGGGGCGTACGAGGGGCTGACCCCGGCGCAGATCAGGGCGGACCGGCCGGAGTGGCTGATCTGGCGCGACGGGGTTCCGGAGGGGGAGTCCCTCGCGGAGGTCACCGCCCGCGCGGACGCGGTGGTCGACTGGGCGCGGTCGGCCGACCGCGACGTGCTGGTCTTCGCCCACGGCCACATCCTGCGCGCCCTCGCCGCGCGCTGGCTGGGCGAGGAGCTGGCCTTCGGCGCCCGCATCCGCCTGGAACCGACGTCGCTGTCCGTACTGGGATGGGCGTACGGGGCCCCGGCCATGGAACGCTGGAACGACCTGGGGCATCTGGAGACGGCCTGAGCCGTCCGGCGCCCGAGGGCCGGACCGTCGAGCGTGTTCCGGGTGCGCTGCACGGCTCTCCCGCGCCACGGGAGGCCCTTCGCGCGCCACGGGATCCGACCGGGCGCGTCCTCACCCGGGCAGCGGTTGCGCCCTCACACTCCCGACGGGCTGGGGTGGCCGCCCCGGGACGGGCTGGAGGGGGCCCCGGCCAGGCCGGAGCGGGCGCCCCCCGACTCGCGGTGGCGGGTCAGGAAGGACTCCGCGCCCGACACCCCCGCACGCCCCTCGAGCACCCGCGCCGCCCCCGCCACCATCCCCCGGATCCGGGAGGACCTGACCCGGTCCAGCAGGTCCAGCACCTGGTGGCCCGTCGCCGCCGCCTCCTCCACCCGGCCCGCCCGCGCCAGGTCCCCCGCCAGCTGCGCCCGGTACAGCGCCAGGTTCCGGGTGAAGTGCGCGTCCTGGAGCACCACCGCCCGCCGCCCGTGCCGCGCCGCCCGGGACCAGTCGCCCAGCGCCGACCAGCACTGCGCCTCCAGCAGCTCCAGCTCCGCCTCCCGGAAGAAGCTCATCCACTCCGGGTCACCGGCCGCCGCCCCCCGCTCGAACGCCGCCCGCGCCCGCCCGATCGCCCGGTCGCACCCCGTACGGTCCCCGAGCCCCGCCCGGCCCCCCGCCTCCCGCAACGCGAGCAGCGCCAGCAGCCGGGGCGAGCCCAGCGCGCGGGCCGCCCGCTGCCCGGCCTCCGCCGCCCGTACGGCCTCCCGCGGCCGCCCGGCGTCCCGGGCCAGGAACGAGGTGTTGCAGAACGCGTGCGCCTCAAGACCCGCGTCCCCCGCCAGCCGCGCCGTCGCCAGGGCCTCCGCGTAGTGCGAGCGCGCGTCCTCGAAGCGCCCCGAGTCATGGGCCAGCCACCCCACCGAGATGGCCAGCTCACCCGCGCCCGCGTGCAGCCGGTCGGCCGTCGCCCGCCGGGTCGTGGTCCCGGCGTCCAGCAGCTCGTAGGCCGCCCGCAACGGCCGCGCGGCCTGCCGGTAGAGCCCGTCGCCCCCGTGCCGGTCGTCCAGCACCCGGATCCGCCGGACCGCCTGCTCGACGGCGTCCACCTCGCTCTCACCGACCCGGCGCTGTGCGGGCAGGGAGACCCCGGCGGCCGCGGCGGGTGCTCCGCCCAGCCCCAGGGACGCGGCGGCCACCGTGGCCGTACCGCCCATCATGAACACGCGACGCAGCACGTCGCTCTCCTCGTCGGTGTGGGGGGACTCGCCCTGGACGAAAGGGGCGGAAGGGGCGGGGGAGGGGGCGGAGGCCGAGACGGTCCGCGCGCCCCGCCCCCGTACGCTCTCGCGGGCCGAGAAGCCCAGGTCGGTCAGCGAGGCCCCGGGGAACATGTGCAGGAAGACCCGTTCGTACGCGTAGTTGGGGCAGCGGATCTCCCCGGACTCCACGCGTCCGATGTACCGGGCATCGCACGCGACCTGCTCACCGATCTCGCGCGCCGCTCTGCGGACGGCGGCCGCGAACTCTCCCGCGGAGCGCTGTCCGCGCAGTCGGCGGAAGGCGAGGTTGGGAACTGCCCCTGTCGACACCATGGCCGGCCCCTCTCTGGTGCAAGCGGTGCGAGCCGGGTCCTGCTTTCCGGTGTCCCGGCGGAGCATGAACGTACCTGCTGCGACGGAGGACATAACCCAGCATTTCCCCTTGAACAAGCTCATATCGAGCGTGATCCGCCATGAACTGCCACCCTTTGCGGCGGTGTGCTCCCGTAGCCCTTGACGCTCCCGTGCCGTTGGTCCCCATGGAGACGGAGTGTGGCTCCGTTCGGCGATGAGAGGAGGGGTTCCCTTGCTGCACCTCGGCATGGAGACCGGCTCACGGACGACCGCGACGAACCCGACGACGACCACGACCCCCATGGGCCCGATCACGGAGCCCGCACGGCCCGCACCCGCACCCGCGTGCGCGTCCACGGCGGCGGACCAGCCCTGCGACCTCGTCACCGTCCCCGCCCGCCAGGGGCTGGAGGCCGTCGACATCCTCCGCCGCGGCCGGAACCACGAGGGCGTCGGCCCGGTCCTGCACGACGGCCCGTGCGACACCCTCGGCTTCCTCGTCCCGCCCGGCACCGCCGACGCCTGGGACGTACCGGGCAGCGCCTGTACGCGGACGGACGGACGCGGGCTGCGCATCCCCGCCGAGCCGCCCGCCGCCGGCTCCTGCTGGCTGCTCCCGCCCGCGGAGGACGCCCCCGTCACCGATCCCGCCGTCCTGCGCGCCGCCCTCGACCAGGCGGCCCGCCTCCTGGAGGCCGCGGACAACTGCCGCTGAACTGATCGGCTGCCGCTGCACGGAGGACTGCCCGCCGCCCGGTCTTCCGCAACCGGGCACAAGACCGCAACCGGGCACGAGACCGCCACCGACCCGAAGGCCGCCGCTCACCCGGCGGCTGCCGGTGATCCCCGGGGCGCCCATAATGGCGGCAGGGGCGGAACCCTCCGCCGCCGCCGGGGACCCCGGCCCCTCCGCCGGCAAGGACCAGCGCACGTGGCACGAAGAGGAGCGCAGGCCAAGGGCAGGAAGGACCGCAGCCGCGGCAGGGAGGAGCGCGAGCCCTTCTCCACCCCCGTCGACAGCGGACGCGCCGAGCTGATACCCGACCGGGAGCGCCCAGAGGGCTGGACGCTGCTGCTCGACGGCGCCCCGCAGTCCCACGTGGACCTCGGCGACCCCGGGCACCTCTCCTTCGCCTACCAGCGCAGGCTCGGCCACATCATCGATCTCGCCGCGCCCCCGCTCCAGCCTCTGCGCGTCCTGCACCTGGGCGGCGGCGCCTTCACCCTCGCCCGGTACACCGCAGCCACCCGCCCCCGCTCCACCCAGCAGGTCGTGGAGATCGACGCGGCCCTCGTCCGGCTCGTCCGCGAACGGCTCCCGCTGGACCCGCAGGCCCGCGTCCGGGTCCGGTCGATGGACGCCCGCGAAGGGCTCGCGGGGCTCCCGGACGGCTGGGCGGACCTGGTCGTCGCGGACGTCTTCAGCGGCGCCCGGACCCCCGCGCACCTGACCTCCGCCGAGTTCCTCACCGACGTACGCCGGGTGCTGAAGCCCTCCGGGCAGTACGCCGCCAACCTGGCCGACGGCCCCCCGCTGGCCCATCTGCGCGGCCAGATCGCCACCGCCGCCGCCGTCTTCCCCGAACTCGCGCTCGCCGCCGACCCCGTGGTCTGGCGCGGCCGCCGCTTCGGCAACGCGGTCCTGCTGGCCTCCGCCCTGCCGCTGCCCGTGGCCGAGTTCACCCGCCGGGTGGCGAGCGACCCGCACCCCGGCCGGGTCGAACACGGGCGGGCGCTCACGGACTTCACCGGCGGCGCGGGGGTCGTCACCGACGCGGCGGCCAGACCCTCGCCCGCGCCCCCGCCGTCCGTCTTCGAGGGCCTCTGAACCTCCGGGCCTGCGAACAGAGGGCTCAGGGCTCGACGACCTGCACCGTGGGCGGGGTCCCGTTCCAGGTGCAGAAGACCGAGTACGTCTTGCCGTTCACCCCGCCGCCGTCGCTGAAGTCCACCCGGATCCAGGCTTCGTTCGTCCACACCTGCATCGACCAGCCCGGCTCCGGCGTCGCGGAGACCAGCTTCGCCGAGCTCCTCCCCAGCTCGAACACGACCCGGCCGCCCCTGGTGCGGTACCCCTTCACCTCGCCGGGGTCCGCGGCCGCCCTGGCCGATGCGGGCGGCTCCGCCGGGGGGCTCGACGGCGTACGGGACGGGCGCGCGGTGGACGGGGACGGGCTCGGCTCGCTGTTCCGCGCCGAGGGGGAGGGGGACGGTGAGGCACGGTGGGTGGAGGAGGCGAGGGGCTCCTCGGTGGACTGCCCGATGCGCTGCGGTGTCCCCGCCCCTACGGAGACCGGCACGGCCCGGGGCGGGTCGTAGGCCGTCCCCGCCATGACCGTGTGCACGCCCCACCACGACAGCGTGACCGCCGCGCCGGTGGCGAGCGACCACGCGAGCGCGTGAACGAGTCCTCGTTGCATCGGGCACATCCTGCCCCACCCGTACCGGGACTGTCCCCCCGGTGGCCCCGTCCGCTCCGGGACCGCGCCCCTCCGGGACTGTTCGTTGCGGCTGCGGACTCCGCCCCGTTCCAGCCCTGTTCCGGCCTTTGCGGAGGTTTCCGGCGGCGGCGGGACCGGGCCCCGTGCCATGGCGTACGGTGCGGCCCATGGCAAGTGTGCTCGTGGTCGAGGACGACCAGTTCGTGCGTTCCGCCCTCATCCGACACCTCAGTGAGGCCTCCCACACGGTACGGAGTGTGGGCACCGCGCTCGAAGCGCTGCGCGAGGTCGCGCACTTCCGCTTCGACGTGGTCATCCTCGATCTCGGGCTGCCCGACCTGGACGGCGGCGAGGCGCTCAAGATGCTGCGCTCCATCACCGACGTACCCGTCATCATCGCCACCGCCCGCGACGACGAGAGTGAGATCGTCCGGCTCCTCAACGACGGTGCCGACGACTACCTCACCAAACCGTTCTCCGTCGAGCACCTCTCCGCCCGCATGGCCGCCGTGCTGCGCCGTGCCCGGGCGGCCGGGGAGCAGGCGCCGCCGCCCCGGGTCATCCGCGTCGGCGGACTCGCCATCGACCCGCTGCGCCGCAGCGCCGAGCTGGACGGGGCCCAACTCGACCTCACCCGACGTGAGTTCGACCTGCTGACCTTCCTGGCCGGGCGGCCCGGGGTGGTCGTGGCCCGCAAGGAGCTGCTGGCCGAGGTCTGGCAGCAGTCCTACGGCGACGACCAGACCATCGACGTCCACCTCTCCTGGCTCCGCCGCAAGCTCGGTGAGACCGCCGCCCGGCCGCGCTATCTGCACACCCTGCGCGGCGTCGGAGTGAAGCTCCAGCCCCCGGCCGACGCGTCACCGGCAGGCTCCCCGCCCGCCCCCCTGCCGCCCCCCGGTGCCCCGGCCGTGAGGCCGCCCGCATGAGATGGGCCCTGGTCAAGGTGTGTCTGGCCGTCACCGCGATGGTCGTCATCGCCTTCGCCGTGCCCCTCGGGCTCGTCATCCGGGAGATGGCCAGCGACCGGGCCTTCTCCGACGCCGAACGCCAGGCCGCGATGATCGCCCCGGCGCTCTCCATCACCACCGACCGCGAGGAGCTGACCCGGGCCGTCCTCTCCACCGAACCGGGGGACCGGGGGCGGCTCGCCGTCCACGTCCCCGACCCCGGCAAGGCGGTGGACGGCGGCGAAGCGGCCGAGGCCCTGCACATCGGCACCCGGCGCGCCTCGGCCAAGGACATCGCGACCGTGCGCAAGGCGGGCCGCGCCTCCATCGCCGAGGTCACCGGCGGCTTCGTCCTTCTCCAGCCCACCGCGCTCTCCACCGGGGACATCGCCGTGGTGGAGGTGTTCGTCCCCGAGGGCGAGGTCTCCAACGGGGTCGCCACCGCCTGGCTGATCCTGGCGGGCGTCGGCGTCGCGCTGGTCGTCGGCTCGGTGGCGGTCGCGGACCGGCTCGGCGTACGGATGGTCCAGCCCGCCCAGCGCCTCGCGGCGGCCGCACACGACCTGGGGGAGGGGCGGCTCGCCACCCGGGTCCCCGAGGAGGGCCCCACCGAACTCCGGTCCGCCGCCGTGGCGTTCAACTCCATGGCCGACCAGGTCGTCCAGCTCCTGGCCAACGAGCGCGAGCTCGCCGCCGACCTCTCGCACCGGCTCCGCACCCCGCTCACCGTCCTCCGGCTGAACGCCGCGTCCCTCGGTGAGGGCCCGGCGGCCGACCAGACCCGGGCGGCGGTCGAGCAGTTGGAGCACGAGGTGGACACGATCATCCGGACCGCCCGCGAACAGTGCCCGCAGACGCAGGGCGCGCAGAAGGGCGCCGGGGCGGGCTGCGACCTCTCGGAGGTGATCCGGGAGCGGATGGGCTTCTGGTCGGCGCTGGCGGAGGACGAGGGGCGTGAGGTGCGGCTCGCGGGAGTGGGCCGCACGGTGCGCATCCCCGTCGCCCGTCCCGAACTGGCCGCTGCTCTCGACGCGTTGCTCGGCAACGTCTTCCGCCACACCCCCGAGGGCACCGCCTTCGCCGTCGACGTCCACCACAGCGGGGACGCGGCCATCGTCCTCGTCTCCGACGCGGGCCCCGGCATCGACGACCCGGAGGCGGCCCTGGCCCGGGGTGCCAGCGGGCGTTCCCAGGCGGAGGGCGCGGTCGGCTCCACCGGGCTCGGCCTGGACATCGTGCGCCGGGTCGCGGAGTCCACCGGCGGCGACCTGCGCATCGGCCGGTCCGTGCTCGGCGGTACGGAGGTCCGGATCTGGATAGGACTCGGCGGCGGCCCCGAGCGCGGCGGACGCGGCCACGGCCGCCGGGTGGGCCGCCGGGTCGTGCGGCGGCGCCGCAAGGAGCCCCGGGCCGCGGCGGGTCCCGGGGCCCAGCATTAACCCGCGCCCATGCGGCCCTTAAGCGAACCCTAAGAACAGCAACCCCGTTCCGTAACGCCCGCTTTGACCGTCGCCCTGCCGCTAGCGTGTTCTCACGTCCTGCACCCCGGGACCACGCCCGGCTCCCTCCCGTCACGTCTCCCCCGCACCGCCGCCCACACCCCGCCCGGCCCCCCAAGCCCCGCCGCCCCACCCCCCCAGCCCCCGGACCGCCCCGGAACCCCGAAGACCCGCCCGCGTCCCCCCGCGCGAGCGCACCGAACCCCCACACCGACCCCCGCCGCCACCGTCCGCCCCGGTGGCGGCGGGGAATCCGGTCCCCCAGACCACCCCGCGCCCCCCACGCGCGCGTCCCGGCCGGGCCACACCCCACCCCCGGCCGGGACGTGCCCCCTCCGCCCCACGGCTCGTCGCGTCCTACCCGGCCCCGGCCCGCCACTCCTGCGCGTACTCGTCGAAGATCGCCCGCAGATGGTGGCCGATCTTCAGGTAGTCCAGGTCGTCCAGGTTGGCCAGCGAAACGCGCACCGACCATTCGGGCCCGTCGAACCCGCCCCCGTTCAGCAGGACCACCGACGTCTGCTCGGCCAGCCGGAACAGCGGGTCCACCGGCTCGTAGTTGGCCTCCAGGAAGTCCGCGAACGGCTTCCCGTGGACGCGCTCCGCCTCGGCCAGCAGATCCAGCTCGATGTAGTACGCGGCCCGCTTCGGGTCCTCCGAGACCTTCATGTGCACGCCCTCCAGCAGGAGTTCGAGCCGCTGCCGCACGATGGCCCGGATCCGGTGCTTGTACGCCTGGCCCTCGTCGAGCATGTCGAAGAGCGAGAAGAGCGCCATCATCACCTGCTGGGGGAGCGAGAGCCCCGCCGTGTGGTTGAGCGCCACCTGCCGGGAGTCCGCCACCATCCGGTCGATGAACCGCATCTTCTCCGGCTCCAACGACAGGGAGCCGTAACGCCTGTTGAGCCGCTCCTTCTGCTCCGCGCCCTGCTCCTTCAGCATCGCGTCGATCACGTTGTCGTCGTGCAGCGCGATCACCCCGAGCCGCCAGCCGGTCGCCCCGTAGTGCTTGGAGTAGGAGTAGACGAGCAGCGTGTTGCGCGGCAGGTCGGCGGCGAGCGAGCGGAAGCCCTCGACGAACGTCCCGTACACATCGTCGGTCACGATGATCAGGTTCGGGTTCCGCTCACCGACGATGGAGACGATCTGCTCGCTCACCCGCGAAGAGAGCGCCAGCGAGGGCGGGTTGCTCGGATTGACGCAGCAGACCAGCTTCACCGACGGGTCCGCCAGCTTGGCGATCTCCTCCTCCGGATAGCGCCACTGCCGCACCCCGGTCTCCGTGAAGAGGTTCGCCTCCACATGGACCACGTCGAAGCCGTACGTGTCGAGTTCGGGGATCTCCAGGTACGGGGTGAACACCGGGACCATCAGGGCGATCCGGTCGCCCTTCGCCAGGATCCCGTTCTTCATCAGCGAGTCGAAGATGTAGCACATCGCCGCCGTGCCGCCCTCGGTGGCGAACAGGCTCAGCGTCTGCCCCTCCGGCGGCCGGTGGTCGAACATCTCGTCCGCGAGATAGCCGCGCACGATCTCCTCGGTGTGGCGCAGGATCCGGTCCGGCACCGGGTAGTTGTCCCCGATCGAGGAGTCCGCCAGCTCGTGCACGAACGCGTCCGGGTCGAAGCCGAACCGCTTCACCGCCAGGTCCACACTCGCCTTCAGAAGCTCGATGCCGGGCAGCTCCGGATGCGTACGGACGAAGCGCTCGAACCGTTCCGCGCACCCCGCCTCCTCCGGCATCCCGCCCAGGTTGTCCGCCGTCCAGACCCGACGGGACTCGCCGATCGCGAAGTAGCCGAGCGCGTGGTACGCCTCGCGGGGGCCGGTCGCGGTCCAATTGGGGTTGCCCCGGCCCGCGTTGAGCATGGCCCGGGTCGTCTTCCCCTTCTGCCCCGGTTTGTCGCTCTGCGCTTCCGTCGCGATCTGGATGAACTTGTCCTTCAGCTCGAAGGGGGAGAGCCGGGCGAAGGCCCGGATCTCTCCCCGGCTGAGACGGGTCTTGGGCATGGTGTGTCCGCTCCGTACGTTGGTCAGGCCCCCAGGACGCCGACGAGGATCGGCCCGGTCAGCGGCAGCAGGAAGTTGGAGAGCGTGTACGTGATCGTGTAGCCGAGCAGCGGGACGGAGCTCTGGGCCACCTGGGTGATGGAGGTGATCGCCGGGGTCGAGCACTGCTGTCCGGCGATGGCCCCGATCAGCAGCGGTTTCTCGATCTTCAGCAGCTTCCGCCCGACGACCAGGGAGATCGTCGCGGGCACCAGGACCATGGCGATCCCGGCGAACGGCAGCAGAGCCCCGTACTCCTTGAGCAGCGGCCAGGCCTGCGGACCCGCCGCCAGCCCCGTACAGGCGATGAAGACGGCCAGGCCCATGTCCTTCAGCGTGGTCGCGGCCTGTGGCGGGAAGGCGCCGAAGGTCTGCTTGCGGGAGCGGAACCAGCCGAAGACCAGCCCCGCGATCAGACAGCCGCCGCCGGTGCCGAGCGACATCGGGACATCGCCCAGCTTGACCACGATCTGGCCGAGCAGGGAGCCCGCGACGATGCCGAAGCCGATGTAGACGAAGTCGGTGGAGTCGTTCTTCACCACCGCGCCGATCTTGGCGACCAGCCGGTTCAGCCCGCCCCGGGCGCCGACCAGGGTGAGGACGTCGCCCCGCTGGAGGACGGTCTCGGCGCTGGCGGGGAGGTGCTGGTCGTTGCGGAGGACGTCGGTGATGTAGACCCCGTCCTCGCGGAACTCCGGGTGCCGCTTCTCCAGCCGGTCGATGGTCGCCCCGGCGGTGGCCTTCTCGGTGACGGCGACCTGGCTGGTGGCGAGCGGGGTGTCGAGCCCGGGGACGGCCGGGGTCTCCGGGCCGATCTCCCGGCCCGCCTCGATGATCGCGGAGCGCCGGCCGACGATCTGGACCAGGTCGCTGAGGGTCAGCTCCAGCTCGGGGGAGGGCGTCAGCAGCTTGCTGCCGCGCTTGATCCCCTCGACCGTGATGTGCCCGCCGAGCGCGCTCTCCAGCTCCCCGACCGTACGTCCGTCGGCGCGGGTCACCAGATAGGTGCGGCCGACCGTGCCGGGCAGCGCCTCGCGCTCGTCGGCCTCCAGACCGGCGTGGCCGCCGCGCATCTTCTCCCACAGCTCACGGGAGGCGTCGGCCAGGTTGATACGCAGCAGCATCGGCATGATCTGGCTGGTGAAGAGGACGATGGTGATCAGACCGAACAGGTAGCAGACGGTGTAGGCGGTCGCCACGTGTCCCTGGTACTGGGTGATCTGCTCGGAGGTCAGGTCGCTCAGCTTGCCGATCGCCTCGGTGGCCGTTCCCACGACGGCGGACTCGGTGGCCGCCCCGGCGAGGATCCCGGCCGCCGTACCGACGTCCAGGTCGAAGGCCTTGGCGAGCCCGTAGGCGATCCCGAGGACGCAGACCAGCTCGATCAGGCAGAGCGTGAAGAAGCGCAGGCTCCTGCGGTTGAGGTTGGCGAAGAACTGTGGTCCGGCCATATAGCCGAGCGAGAAGATGAAGAGCGCGAAGAAGACGGTCTTGACGTCGTCGTCGACGCTGACGTGCCGGGTGCCGATCAGCAGCGACACGATCAGCGTTCCGCAGATGCCGCCGAGCGTGATCGGGCCGACGCGGAGCTTGCCGACCAGATAGCCGGCCGCGAGACAGAAGAAGAGGGCCAGTTCGGGATGGTCACGCAGAACGCCCATCCCGCCTCACTCATCACGTTCGGTCATAGGTGACATAAGGGCGAAATTAACAGGGGTGCCCCCGCCCGGCACCTCGCCCGCACCTAGCCGGGGCTCCTCACGTGCGTGTTCATCTCTCGACGGCCGGACCGGGCGGGAGCCCCCGCGTGACGTGGCGGACATCCCTCGGCAACGGAATCGTCTTCAACTCTTGACACCCACCCCCTTGAGGAAGGAACCTTCCGGCATCGGCGCATGGGAGCGCTCCCACACGTCAGGGGGCGGCGGTCCCGCGCGCCTCCTCCCGTCCTTCCGAGGACCTCCCGCAGAACGCCCCAGCCCCCCGCACACCCCCGCAGAACCTTCCCGCAGAACCTCCCGGAACAAGGAGCAGTGGAATGCGCATCACCCGCAGCGGCGCCGGTCGGCGCCGGAGAACCGCGATCGTGGCCACCACCGGCCTGACGGTCACCGCCTTGCTGCTCACCGGCTGCGGCGGCTCGTCCGACTCCGGCGGCAAGGGTGCCGACGCCGACGGCAACATCACCCTGACCGTGGCCGACTTCGGCCAGTTCGGGTACAAGGAGGCCGGGCTCTTCGAGAAGTACCACCAGCTGAACCCGAAGATCACGGTCAAGGAGGACACCACCGCCGAGGAGAAGAACTACTACCCGAAGCTGCTCCAGCAGCTGAACTCGGGCAGTGGCCTCGCGGACGTCCAGGGCATCGAGGTCGGCCGGATCAAGGAGATCGTCGACACCAAGGCCGACTCCTTCACCGACCTCTCCCAGGTGATCGACGTCGACCAGTGGGTCTCCTGGAAGGCCAAGCAGGCCACCGCCCCCAGCGGCGCGGTGATCGGCGCGGGCACCGACATCGGCCCCATGTCCCTCTGCTACAACCGCGAGCTGTTCGAGAAGGCCGGTCTGCCCACCGACCGGGCCGAGGTCGCGAAGCGGATGTCCGGCGGCTGGGAGGACTACCTCGCCCTGGGTGAGGAGTACAAGAAGAAGGCGCCCGCGGGCACGTACTTCATGGACTCCGCCAGCGCCATGTTCAACGCGGTCGTCAGCTCCAGCCCCGAGCAGTACTACGACGCGAGCGGCAAGCCGGTCTACAAGGAGAGCGCGAGCGTCAAGAAGGGCTGGGACCTCGCCGCCGAGGCCGCGGCGAAGAAGCTGACGCACGGCCTGGCCCAGTTCGAGGACCAGTGGCAGGCGGCCCTGCGCAAGAGCACCATCGCCACCGTCGTCTGCCCCGCCTGGATGGCCGGCCAGATCTCCACGTACGCCGGTGACGCCAACAAGGGCAAGTGGGACATCACCACCGCCCCCGGTGGCACCTCCGCCAACTGGGGCGGCTCCTTCCTCGCCGTCCCCAAGTCCGGGAAGAACGTGGAGGAGGCCACCAAGCTGGTGAAGTGGCTGACCGCGCCCGAGCAGCAGGCCGCCGTCTTCAAGGCCATCGGGGTCTTCCCCTCCAACCAGGGCGCCTACGAGTTGCCGGACGTGAAGAGCGCGACCCTTCCCTACTTCAACGACGCCCCCATCGGCCAGATCTACGCGGACGGGGCGAAGTCCATCCCCGAGGCCGTGCTCGGCCCGAAGGACGGCGTGATCAAGGACGCGATCTCCACGCAGATCAACAACATGGAGCAGCGCGGGACGAAGCCGGACGCGGCGTGGGGCGCGGCGGTCCGCACGGTCGACAAGGCGATCGGCTGAGCCGGACCGCCTCCGGGCCGGGGCGGGCGGGCGAACCCTGCCGCGTCCGCCCGCCCCGCCCGTCCACCACCGCACCTCCAGGGAAGGACCCCCGCCCGTGGCAACCTCGACCCCCGCCCGGGGCGCGTACGTACCGCCGCCCCGCCAACCGCAGAAGGAACCGCCCTCCGAGCGGCGGCAGTTGTGGCGCAGCCGGCTGTGGCGGTTCGACGACAAGGCCTCTCCTTACGCGTACATCGCCCCGTTCTTCCTGGTCTTCGGGGCCTTCGGCCTCTACCCGCTCCTCTACACCGGCTGGATCGCCCTGCACCGGGTGGAGATGACCGGGCTGGACTCCATGGAGTGGGTGGGCTGGGAGAACTTCGACAAGATCCTGCACGACCCGGAGTTCTGGACCTCGGTCAGCAACACCTTCCTGATCGGCGTCATCTCGACCGTCCCGCAGCTCCTGATGGCGCTTGGCCTGGCCCATCTGCTCAACTACCGGCTGCGCGCCAGCACGTTCTGGCGCACGATCATCCTCACCCCGTACGCGACCTCCGTCGCCTCCGCCGCCCTCGTCTTCGCCCTGGTCTTCCGGGCGGACGGCGGACTGCTCAACTGGACGCTCGGCCTGGTCGGCTTCGACCCGGTCAACTGGGCCAACGGACACTGGACGTCGAAGCTGGCGATCTCCATCATCGTGATCTGGCGGTGGACCGGCTACAACGCGCTGATCTACCTGGCGGCGATGCAGGCGGTGCCCAACGACCTCTACGAAGCGGCCTCGTTGGACGGCGCCTCGCGCTGGCAGCAGTTCCTCAAGGTGACCATCCCCTCGCTGCGGCCCACGATCCTGTTCACCATCGTCATCTCGACCATCGGGTCTATGCAGCTGTTCGGTGAGCCGCTGCTGCTGGAGGGCGGCGCGCTCGGCGCCACCGGCGGCAACGAGAACCAGTACGAGACGCTCAGCATCTACCTCTACAACTACGGCTGGAACCTCGGACATCTGGGTCCGGCGGCCGCCGTCGCCTGGGCGATGCTCGCGCTGCTGCTCCTCGTCGCGGCCGTCA
Organism: Streptomyces sp. NPDC043746; assembly: GCF_056436485.1. Taxonomy (NCBI): domain Bacteria; kingdom Bacillati; phylum Actinomycetota; class Actinomycetes; order Kitasatosporales; family Streptomycetaceae; genus Streptomyces; species Streptomyces sp. NPDC043746. Next base: position 65,366 of record NZ_JBWKCM010000032.1, read on the forward strand.
ACTGGCTCATCGGCCGCGCCGTCCGCACGTCCGACTCCGCGGTCTGAACGGGAGCGATTCCATGACCCTGACCAGCCCCACCCCCACCGCCCCCGTGAAGCGCGCACCAGCCCCGAAGAGCGCCGGGCCCACCCGCCCGAGCCGCTTCCGGATGGGCGCCGGCCAGCACCTGAAGGGCGGCCCGTTCGCCTACCTCGCGCTCGCCGTCGTCGGCTTCGGCTCGCTGCTCCCGCTCTACTGGACGCTGGTGGCGGCCTCCCGTACGCAGGACGAAGTCCTCGCCTCCACACCGCCGTTCCTGCCGGGCGGCAAGCTGGTGGAGAACCTCCAGACGGCCTGGGAGCAGGCCAACCTCGGCAAGGCGATCGTCAACAGCGTCCTGGTGTCGTCGTCGATCACGGCGGCGACGCTCTTCTTCTGCACACTCGCCGGATACGCCTTCGCCAAGATGCGCTTCCGGGGCCGGGGCTGGCTGATGACCGCCGTCATCGCCACGCTCACGATCCCGCCGCAGCTCAGCGTGGTCCCGCTCTTCATGATGATGTCCGGCCTCGGCTGGGGCGGACAGCTCGAATCGGTGATCTTCCCGACGCTGGTGAGCGCGTTCGGCGTGTTCTTCATGCGCCAGTACCTGATCGAGGCGCTGCCGTACGAACTCATCGAGGCGGCCAAGATCGACGGGGCCAACAACTTCCGCATCGTGGTGAGCGTGGTGCTGCCGGTGGCCCGCCCCGCGATGATGGTGCTCGGGATGCTCACCTTCGTCCAGGCGTGGAACGACTTCTTCTGGCCCTACCTCGCCCTCAACCAGCAGAACCCGACCCTTCAGGTGGCGCTCGGCCAGCTCAGCGCCTCGTACACCCCCGACCAGTCCATCGTCATGGCGGGCGCGCTGATCAGCACGCTGCCGCTGCTGGTGGTCTTCGTGGTCTTCGGCAAGAAGATCGTGGGCGGGATCATGTCGGGCGCGGTGAAGGGCTGACACCGCCGAGGTGCAGCCGCGCCCACCTCCAATCCACTCCACCCCACCACCCCTTTCGGGAGCGCTCCCCCATGACAGCAGTACGACCGGACACGGTCCCGCAGCAGGCCACCACCCCCGTCCCCTTCCCCACGGGCTTCGTCTGGGGCGCCGCCACGGCCGCGTACCAGGTGGAGGGCGCGGCCACCGAGAACGGCCGCACCCCCTCGATCTGGGACACCTTCAGCCACACCCCCGGCAAGGTCCTGGGAGGCGACACCGGGGACGTGGCCGCCGACCACTTCCACCGCTACCGGGACGACGTGGCGCTGATGAAGCGCCTCGGCCTCAAGGCGTACCGCTTCTCCGTCTCCTGGTCCCGCGTCCAGCCCACCGGCCGGGGCCCGGCGGTCGAACGGGGCCTGGACTTCTACCGCGCGCTCGTCGACGAGCTGCTGGAGGCGGACATCGAGCCCGTCGCCACCCTCTACCACTGGGACCTGCCCCAGGAGTTGGAGGACGCCGGCGGCTGGCCGGAGCGGGCGACGGCGGAACGGTTCGCGGAGTACGCGGCGCTCATGGCCCGCGCGCTGGGCGACCGGGTCGGGATGTGGACCACGCTCAACGAGCCCTGGTGCACGGCCTTTCTCGGATACGGCTCCGGGGTCCACGCCCCGGGCCGCACCGAACCGGCCGCCGCCCTGCGGGCAGCCCACCACCTCAACCTGGCCCACGGTCGGGCGACCGAGGCCCTGCGCGCCCACCTCCCCGCCGCCGCGCGGGCCTCGGTCACCCTCAACCTCCACCAGGTGCGCCCGCTCACCGGCAGCGCGGCGGACGCGGACGCGGCGCGCCGGATCGACGCGGTGGGCAACCGGATCTTCACGGGTCCGATGCTGCGGGGCGCGTACCCGGAGGACCTGCTGAGGGACACGGAGCGCCTGGTGGACTGGTCGACGCTGGTCCACGACGGCGACCTCACCACCATCGCCCGCCCGCTCGACGTGCTGGGCATCAACTACTACACGCCGACGATCGTCTCCACGCCCGCCGACGGCGCCGGCGACACCCGCAACGACGGCCACGGCAGCAGCGACCACTCCCCGTGGCCGGGCTCGGAGCACGTCGCGTTCCATCTGGCCGAGGGCAAGCCGCGTACGGCCATGAACTGGTCGGTCGACCCGGACGGCCTGTACGCCCTCCTCATGGACGTCTCCCGCGAGAACCCGGGCCTGCCGCTGATGGTCACCGAGAACGGGGCGGCCTTCGAGGACACCGTCGACGCCGACGGCCGGGTCCACGACCCGGAGCGGATCGCCTACCTGCACGGCCATCTCGCGGCCGTACAGCGGGCGGTGGCGGACGGGGCGGACGTGCGCGGCTACTTCCTCTGGTCGCTGATGGACAACTTCGAGTGGGGGTACGGCTACGCGAAGCGGTTCGGGGCGGTCCACGTGGACTACGCGACCCAGCGCCGTACGCCGAAGTCCAGCGCACACTGGTACAGCGAGGTGATCGCCCGCCACGGTCTGCCGGCGGAGTCCTGACCCGAGGGAATCAGCGGACCCCGGCCGGTACCTCCGGCCGGGGTCCGCGCCTGTCACCGGTCTGGGAGCGCTCCCAATACACTGTCCGTACGCTCGTCGGGGTGATCGATCCCGGACTTGGATTGACTGTGCGGCTGTGAGAAATTGACCGGGAACGGGGAGGCGGCCATGGCGGCAGGGCGGGAACGGAACGGCGGGCGGCCCACGCTCGAGGAGGTCGCGGCCAGGGCGGGCGTCGGCCGCGGCACCGCCTCCCGGGTCATCAACGGCTCGCCCCGGGTCAGCGAGGCGACCCGCGAGGCGGTCGAGGCGGCCGTCGCGGAGCTGGGCTACGTCCCCAACCGAGCCGCCCGTGCCCTCGCCGGGAACCGTACGGACGCCATCGCGCTGGTGGTGCCGGAGCCGGAGACCCGGTTCTTCGCGGAGCCGTACTTCTCCGCCATCGTGCGGGGCGTCGGAGCGGCCCTGGCCGACACCGAGATGCAGCTCCTCCTCACCCTCGCGGGCAACGACCGCGAGCGCCGCCGCCTCGCCCAGTACCTGACCGCGCACCGGGTGGACGGTGTCCTCCTGGTGGCCGTACACGCAAACGATCCGCTGCCGGAGCTGCTGGAACAGCTCGGTATGCCGTGCGTGATCAGCGGCGCGCGCCATGCCGCCGAGCCCCTCGCCTCGGTCGACTCGGACAACTTCGAGGGCGCGCGGGTGGCCGTCGAGCACCTGGTCTCCCGGGGCCGCCGCCGGGTCGCCACCATCACCGGCCGCCTGGAGGTCTACGGAGCCCAGCGCCGCCTGGACGGCTACCGCGCGGCCCTCGCCGCCGCGGGCCTCCCCCCGGACGAGCGCCTGATCGCCCCCGCCGACTTCACCGAGGAGGGCGGCGCCCGGGCGATGCGCGAGCTCCTGGCCCGCCGTCCCGACCTGGACGCGGTATTCGCCGCATCCGACGTGATGGCGGCCGGCGCCCGCCAGGTCCTCCGGGAGGCGGACCGCCGCATCCCCGAGGACGTGGCCCTGATCGGCTTCGACGACTCGGTGGTCGCCCGCCATATGCACCCACCCCTCACCAGCGTCCGCCAGCCGATCGAGGAGATGGGCCGCCGCATGGCCGAGCTCCTGCTGGAGGAGATCGCGGGGCGGCAGGGCGAGCGGCCGACGGTGGTGCTGCCCACGGAGCTGGTGGTCCGCGACTCGTCGTGAGGGCGGGGCCCGTGCCCGCGGATCTCACCGGTCCCAGGCCACGGGCAACGGCCGGGGCGGCGCCGAGACCGGCTCATCCGCTGCGCCGACCGGGCGGTCGACCGCTTCCGGTGGTTCGCCGGGCCGGACGGGCCCGCGCGGTGGGGCCTGGCCCGCCACCGCCGTACCGGCCGGGCAGAGCCACACGTTCCGGTGGCGGGTCACCGCCCGTCACGCCAGGACCGACTTCCGCTCCTACGTCACCACAACGCCTTCTCCGCCTGCTCCGACGTCACCTCATGACCCGACCGGAAGGCGTGACCCCCAGGGCGAGCACGAAGAAGGGCCCCGGTCCGAAGACCGGGGCCCTTCCCTCAGGGTGAGTAACGGGACTTGAACCCGCGACATCCTGGACCACAACCAGGTGCTCTACCAGCTGAGCTATACCCACCGTGTCGCCCGGTCGTTTCCGACCGGCCGAGAAAAAGTGTACAGGGTCCGGGAGGGTGCTCGCGCCACCGTTTCCCGCGGTCGGCCGTCAGCCGTTCGTGCGGCCTTGACCAGCCGTTTCCTGGGGTGTGGCGGAGACCACATGGCGGGCCGCGATCTCCTTGGCGCGCTCCGAGTCCGGGCCGGGCTGCGGGACGAAGACCGCCTCCCGGTAGTACCGCAGCTCCGCGATGGATTCGCGGATGTCCGCCAGCGCCCGGTGGTTGCCGCTCTTGTCGGGGCTGTTGAAGTACGCCCGCGGGTACCAGCGGCGGGCCAGCTCCTTGATCGAGGACACGTCCACGATCCGGTAATGGAGGTAGCCCTCCAGCTTCTGCATGTCCCGCGCCAGGAAGCCGCGGTCGGTGGAGACCGAGTTTCCGCAGAGCGGGGCCTTGCCCGGCTCCTTCACGTGCTCGCGGACGTACGCCAGCACCTGCTCCTCGGCGTCCGCCAGGGTGGTGCCCCCGGCCAGCTCGTCGAGGAGGCCCGAGGCGGTGTGCATCTGCCGCACCACCTCGGGCATCGTCTCCAGGGCCGCGTCCGGCGGGCGGATCACGATGTCCACCCCTTCACCGAGCACGTTCAGCTCCGAGTCGGTGACCAGGGCGGCCACCTCGATCAGTGCGTCGTCCGCCAACGAGAGCCCGGTCATCTCGCAGTCGATCCACACCATGCGGTCGTTCATGCGCCCCACCCTACGGGGCACTCCGCTGTCCCGGCAGGGCCGGGCGCCCGGGAACGTACGCGTCGGGGACCGGCAGCGAGTGCTCCGAGGAGCCCGCCGACGCCGCCACGGAGACCGGAGCCGCGGAGCCCATCGGGGCACCCCTGCGGCCGGACGGCGAGCCCTGGCTGGGCACGACCGTCTCCAGCACCGTCGCGGCGCTCTCCGCCACCCCCTGCGGACGACGGGCCCGGTAGGCGGCCCGGTACGCGGCGGGGGAGGAGCCGAGCTGGCGGCGGAAGTGCCCGCGCAGCGCGACCGGTGAGCGGAAGCCGCAGCGGCCGGCGACCTCGTCGACCGAGTAGTCGGAGGTCTCCAGCAGCCTCTGTGCCTGAAGCACCCGCTGGGTGATCAGCCACTGGAGCGGTGCGCTCCCCGTGAGTGAGCGGAACCTGCGGTCGAAGGTCCGCCTGCTCATGTAGGCGCGCGCCGCGAGCGTCTCCACGTCGAACTGCTCGTGCAGATGCTCCAGCGCCCAGGCCACGACCTCGGCGAGCGGGTCGGAGCCGATCTCTTCAGGTAAAGACCTGTCCAGGTAGCGCTCCTGTCCGCCACTGCGCCGCGGCGGTACGACGAGTCTGCGGGCGAGTGCGCCCGCCGCCTCGGTGCCGTGGTCGGTGCGGACTATATGGAGGCAGAGATCGATGCCGGCGGCCGTACCGGCGGAGGTGAGCACATCGCCGTCGTCCACGAAGAGTTCGCGCGGGTCGACGTGCACCGACGGATAGCGCTTGGCCAGCGTCGGTGCGTACATCCAGTGCGTGGTGGCCGGTCGGCCGTCCAGCAGGCCGGCCGCCGCGAGCACGAAGGCTCCCGTGCACAGGCCGACGATGCGGGCGCCCTCCTCGTGGGCGCGCCGCAGCGCGTCCAGTGCCTCGGCGGGCGGCGGCGAGGTGATCGACCGCCAGGCGGGCACCACCACGGTGCCTGCTCTGCTGATCGCCTCCAGGCCGTACGGCGTGGTCAGTTCGAGTCCACCCGTCGTGCGCAGCGGTCCGTCCTCGCCGCCGCAGACCAGCAGGCGGTAGCGGGGAACTCCCGCGTCCTGCCGGTCGATTCCGAAAACGGAGAGCGGGATGGAGCTCTCGAAGATAGGGCCGCCGCTGAAGAGCAGCACGGCAACGACTTCCCGGCGTCGCCGCCCGGTCAGCTTGCGTGCGGCCTCCGTCGCGGTGGCGGAGTCCTGGCTCATGACGCTAAGCCCCCCTCGGTGTTCGCGTCTCCCTGGTCCCTACGGGCCTGCCGCTCCTGCACGTTTCCCCTCGGTTTCGCACGTTTCCCAGTCCCCGATTTTCAAGATCGAATCTACTGCGTCGCGTGGTCGCGCCGTGACACCTTCCCCCACCGGCGCTATGTCGATAAGGAAACGTGGCGTGAAGCGTTCGATCACGAAGCGTTCCATCCGTGAAGCGCACAGGGAAGTGCCCTTCGCGAAGGTGGCCCGTCCGCGTCGGGTGAAAGCGTACCGCGCGGTCTCTTCCTGCCTGGTGGGTGGTGGGCCCTCCGGCCGTTCTGCGAAGGGTTCGGCCAGGATGTGAAGTTGGCTGAAAACAAGCGGTTGCGTGCGCGGGTTCCAGTCACGCCGGGCGCACAACTTCCGCCTTACGGCCGCCCCGGTGCGCTCCCTCGGGTCGGTGAAACCTGGCGCGTTCGGGCCACCGTGGCGGAACGGGGCGGGGCGAGGGAGGGGTGGAGGGCCCCGGGGTGAGCGGTGCCGGATTACCGACCGCTGAGTCCGTGGCCGCCTGGCGCCGGCGGCGCGGGGCCGAGGGCGGCTCCCTTCCGGTCCGCGCCGCCCGCGGGGCCCGAGGGGGCGCGGACGGCCCGGAAAACAGGACGGTCACCCTTGTCCCGGCCCCCGCCGAGGCCCGTGTACGACACATCCGGCATTGCCATACCGGACCGCCTCGTGCATGCTCCCTCCAACGTCACGCGTGCTTTTGCGGCGGTCTGGGCAGTGGAGGAGTGACGCCGTACCCTTGGGGGTATGGGGTTGGGAAGACGCTTCCCGGACAGAGTTCACCGCCCGTAGACGCCCTGACGCACGTCGAAACCGCTCCCTCCTCACGAGGATTCTCTTCGCCGAGACACCGATGGCCGGTCACGAAATCCCTGAACCCGCAGACCGCAAGCAGGTAGCCGACCCCCGGTCGGAGCCGCGGACGGTCGAAGAAGCGCGCCCTGCGTGCGACCCCGCCTTCCGGCACGGAGTCGTGGTCGGTTTCGACGGCTCCACCTCCAGCGAGCGGGCCCTCGCCTACGCGATCGGCATGGCCGGCAGGTCCGGCTCCGGCCTGATCATCGTCCACGTCGCCAACCGGCTCCCGACGACGGTCTGGGCCGGCTGCGAGCCCCCCGTCTTCGTCGACGTCCCCGACCACCGCACCGAGGTCCTCGGCCTGGAGCTGGCCTGCGCCGACTATCTCTCCGACGTCCCCTGGGTGCTGGTCGAGCGCGGCGGTGACATCTGCCACGAGTTGGAGGAGGTCGGTCGCGAGTACTCCGCCGACGCCATCGTCGTCGGCTCCACCCACGGCATCGTCGGCCGCATCTTCGGCTCGGTCGCGGGCCGCCTCGCCCGCCGCGCCCAGCGCCCGGTCGTCGTCATCCCCTGAGAGCCGCCACGAAGTCCCCGAGTCGCGGCGCGGGGGATGGATCCCCGAGGCCCCGCCAGGAGGCCCCCGAGGGGCCCCTGAGTCCCCGTCAAGAGGCCTTTGCCCGCAACGAGTCGGGGCCCGGGGGGGGGGGGGGGGGGGGGGGGGGGGGGGGGGGGGGGGGGGGGGGGGGTGGGGTGGGTGGGGGGGGGTGGGCCGGGTTGCGTCCGTAGG